>CAZYYC010000081.1:0-15867 GCA_964650935.1 uncultured Anaerolineales bacterium | reverse complement strand
ACCGGTGCGGGAGGACTCGATCGCGGCCACCATCATCTCCGTGATATGCATTCCCCAGTCCACGTTGACGATGGGCTCGCGGTCCTCCAGGATGCAGTCAATCAGATGCTGTGTGGACTCGTGGTAATAGTTGAAGGCGCCGGGCGTGGGCTGGGGCCACTTGGCCTTGGTCGGGTCGCCCCGGACGGGGATATGGAACCAGCCATCGGCATCGACGTGCGGCAGTAGTTCCTTGTGAGTGGAGATGATCGACGCGGTGTACCCCGCGCCGAAGAGCAGGTTACCGTCGGTGCCAAAGATCTGTAGTGCGCCGCCCCCGGTGCCGGGCAGGACCGGGTGATAGATGCGACCGACATGGCAGGTGCCCACGGCGCCCTCCACCATCTCGTAGAGCGAGTAGGCCTGATCGACGGCCTCCATCCGGACGCGCTGTGTGCGCGGCAGGTCGACCACGACGTCCCAGTAGTTGGCCCGATCGGGGTCGGTGACGTCGGCCAAGAAGGCATCGTACTGCGCCTCAGGTACGATATCGGCTTCCTTGACGCCGGTGTGCGCTTTGGCGTAGACGCTCTTACAGGGGCCAAGTACTGAGACGATCTGCGTGGGCGCGTAAGGCAGGTCAAAGAGGAAGCCGCCGCTATCCTCGGCGTAGAAGGCGTCATAGCCGTAAGGATTGCTTCCCAGGGATGGGCCATAGGATGTGGGGCCGGTCCAGGCGAGGGAGAACCAGAGGATATCGCCCAACACGCCTTGTTTGACCAGAGTGCGCAGCAACACGACATCGGGGTCGAGCGGTGTGCTCGAACTCGGCTCGACGATGGCCTTGACGCCGGCCTCGTGAATGGCTCGCGCGATCGTGTGCGCGTCCTCCATCGTCGTCGCCAGCGGCTTCTGGATCAGTACGTGCTTGCCGGCCTCGACCGCCTGCATCGTGAAGGACACATGTGTGCCGGGCGCCGTGAGGATGAAGACCGCGTCGATGTCGGCCTGAGCGATCATCTCGCCGTAGTCGAGATACTGCTCCTTGGCGCCGAAGAGGCGGGCGCTCGCCGCGGTGCGGCTCTCGTAGCGGTCACAGACGGCGACCAGGTCCACTGTCTCCATGCGCATCAGGTAGGGAAGATAGTAGGCGGTCGCGACGACCCCACAGCCGACGACGCCGACCTTGACCTTCTGCTGTGCCATCGGGACTCCTGTCGAGCTGAGTGCTGCGGGCCGGGTCAGCTGTCCCGACCCGCAGCCGTGCTTGGGTTGCCTAGTGGTGGTGCTCGGCGGCGTCGGCCTCTGCCTTGGTTTTGTGTACCGTCCCGTCGGGGTGTTCGGGCGGGGTGTACACCGTGTACAGCTTGAGCTTCTCGGTGGCCGACGTGTTGATCACGTTATGCCAGGCGCCGGCGGGCACGATGACGGCATCGCCGTCGTGTGCGACCTGTTTGTCCTCATTGTTGAGCACGAAAGTCGCCTCACCGCCCTCGATGCGGAAGAACTGATCGACGTCGTCGTGCATCTCGTTGCCGATCTCCTCGCCGGGCAGCAGGCACATCACCACAAGTTGCATGTGCTCCCCGGTGAACAACACTTGCCGGAAGTTCTCGTTCTCAACGGTCAGATCTTCAATCGGCCCAAAGTAACCTGTCATTGCCATAGCCTCCTTGGTCGTTGTTGGCGTTGCATGGAGGGTAACTCACGGACTCGCATCTGTCAATTGCCTGAGGTCCGCGACCTGATGGGGTGGAAGGTGTGTTTAACCATTGACGTTTAACGTATTCCGTTATATCATGAGCCTATGATACGGAGCTTCGCCTGCTCGGAAACGCAACGAGTGTTCGAGCGACAACGGTCACGGAAGTTCCCGCCAACGATTCAGTCGGTGGCCTTGCGGAAGTTGCGAATGCTGCATAGGGCTATGAGCCTCACTGACCTACGTGTCCCGCCCGCTAATCGCTTGGAGAAGCTGCGTGGGGAGCGCAAAGGTCAGTATAGCATCCGGATCAACGATCAATGGCGCATCTGCTTTGAGTGGCTGGAAGGAGATGCCTATAGCGTGGAGATTGTCGATTATCATTGAGGAGACGATAGAATGTCCGAAAAGAAGCTGGCCCCTGTGCATCCGGGGGAGGTATTGCAGGAGGAGTTTCTCAAGCCGATGGGCTTGAGCCAGAATCAGATAGCTCTGGCTATGGGTGTTCCGGCGCGACGCATCAATGAGATTGTGCTCGGGCGCCGACGGGTAACGGCGGATACGGCCCTCCGGCTGGGGCGTTACTTCGGTGTCTCTCCGCAGTTCTGGCTTGGTCTTCAGGTGGACTATGACCTTGATCTTGCGGAGGACGAGTTGTCGGAGCGACTGGATCGGGAGGTGCGACCTCTGGTGCGGGTAGGGGAGTGACGCCGGTCGCTCCGGACGGTTCCCTGGCGCAAGGAGCATCGATGTCGATGCTCCTTGCGCTGCCTGACCTTGGGTCTAGGGCGCGGTGCTAGCCCCAGATCCGGCGCATGGCCTCACTGGTCGCCAGCAACTCATCCAGTGTGCCGTCGGCCTCGAGGCGTCCGTCGACCAGCAGCAGGATGCGGTCGGCGCGGCGCAGCGCCGGGCGACGGTGGGAGACGACGAGGCAGGTGGCGACGCTCCCCGCGCCGGCGCGCGCGAAGACGTTTTCCCACAAGCTCTGCTCAGCTTCGACATCCAGCGCGCTGGATAGGTCATCGAAGACCAGGAGTTCGGGCTCTCGCACGAACATCCGGGCTGCTGCCGTTCGCTGTCGCTGCCCTCCCGATAGTCGTACACCCTTCGGTCCGATCATCGTGTCGAGGCCGTTGGGCATCTGTTCGACGTCATACGTCAGAGCCGCGAGCCGGATGGCGCGCGCCAAGTCGACGCGATCCTCGGGCAAGCCCATCAAGATGTTGTCGCGCAGGCTCTCGCTGAAGAGGTGCGGAATCTGGGCGGTGTAGGCGCTGCGCGGCGGCGTGAAGAAGGCTGCGCGATCCTTCACCGGCTCGCCGTTCCACAGGACCGTGCCCTCCTCGCCGGGGAGCAGGCCCAGGAGGGTCCGCAGGAGCGTCGTCTTGCCCGACCCGATGCGCCCGGTGATGACCACGAAGTCGCCTCGGCGAAGGGAGAAGTCGATATCCCGGATGCCGAAGGTTGATCCGTTCCCATTCGCTGCGTAGTGGTAGGTCAAACCCCGCACGTCCAGCTGCCTCAGGCGGTCTTCCTGCGTTCTCTTGGGTCCTGTGAGACTGGGGAGCTCGCCGCGCAGGTAGATCGGGTGGTGGGTGACGAGCCGCTCACCGGCATCGGCGGTCGTTGGGGGGGCGGAGTTCTCCTCCTGCATCAGCTCCATCAGTCGCCGAAGGGCCACGCCGGCCTGCTTGAAGCGCGTGGTGAAGCCTCCGGCCTCGACGATCAACATGGTGAAGCTGTCCAGGCAGGTGACGAAGAAGGCGAAGTTGCCGATGGTGAAGGTCTCGTCGCGGATGGCGCTCGCGACCAGGATCAGGATGAAGCCGGTGCTGAGCGTGCCGGCTTCTTCGCACATTGAGTAGAGCACCTGGTTGAGCGAGCGGTCGCGCACCATCGCGTGCTGCCGCTGCCTGCCGAGCGCGTCGACGTGGGAGGCAACGTGGGCCTCTGCTCCCCCGACCTTGATCGCCTGGACGGCATCCAGAATCTCGTTGAGGGCGCCGCTGAAGCGCGAGGTGGCGGTCCTACTTAGCTGACGGTAACGTTCCGCGTGGGTCGCCATCGCGCGCGAGATCAGGATCACGACGATCAGTGGGATCAACGACAGGATTGCGATCTTGGCATCGATGCTGATCATCAGTGCTAACGTCACCAGTGTATAGGTCATCACAGCGATCTGATCGGCGATCCAACCGATGGTGTCCTCGACCTCGCCGACGTCGTCGCGGATCGTGTTGAGGGCCTCGCCCGGCGCGCCGGGGATCGCTCTGGCTCCCGGTCGGTTGAGGATGTGTGCGAGCAGGTTGCGGCGTAGGAGCGAGCCGATGCCGAACTTCTGCCGGGCGCTGACCACGGCGCCCGTTCCGATGGTGAAGATGTGGAAGCTCCGCGTGACGATCACGTAGACAACAACACCGATCACGCCGTAGCGGAAGGGCTGGTC
Source organism: uncultured Anaerolineales bacterium (assembly GCA_964650935.1). Classification (GTDB taxonomy): domain Bacteria; phylum Chloroflexota; class Anaerolineae; order B4-G1; family SLSP01; genus PWVB01. The sequence goes on along the minus strand of CAZYYC010000081.1, from coordinate 11,737 downwards.
GCCGGTCAAGGTGTCGAAGAAGAGTTTCGTCCCGATGCGCGGCGTCAGTTCCATGATGTGAATGACAAGCCATATGCCCAAGTAGCCGAGCGACCACCACGGCTTGTAGGTGATCAGGCGCCAGAGCATGCCGCCCGTGCTGAGGCGTGGCTGGGGTGCGGTGTTCAGCGACCCGGAATGTGTGGTTGCAGTCATCCTTCTCTCCTTGCCCTCAGGTGAGTACGTCCTGCATCCCTGTCTCCAGGAGATGATAGAAGTAAGACGTGGGATCGGTCGCGAGGGGCACGCGATCGCCCTTCTCTCGAATCCGACCGCCCTCCAAGATCAGGATTTCATCCGCTCGTTCGACGGTGGGTAGGCGGTGCGCGATGATGATCCCAGTTCGTTCGGCAAGAAGCAGGCCCACAGCGCGTTCGACGAGCAGTTCGGTCGCGGGATCCAGCCGCGACGAAGCCTCATCCAGAATGACCAGGTCAGGATCAGCGAGGAAGACGCGGGCGAAAGCCAGAAGCTGGGCTTGGCCTGCAGAAAGCCCGGTGCCTCCTGAGCCCAGCTCCGTGTCGAGTCCCCCAGGGAGGCCCGTGAGCCACTCGCCCAGCCCGAGCTGATCCAAGACCTGCGTGATGGCTGCGTCGGAGACGTTGGGATCAAAAAGCGCGAGGTTATCGCGCACGCTGGCTTGGAAGATCTGCACCTCCTGGGTGACAAGCGCCACGCGTCTCCGGATGTCACCGATGGTCGTCTCGGTCAGGGGCACATCGCCCAGACGGATCTGTCCCTCGGTGGGATCATAGAGGCGCAGGAGTAGCCGCGCGAGCGTCGTCTTGCCGCTCCCGGTTCGACCGAGTAGACCCAGGATGCGACCGGGCGACAGCTCAAAGCTGAGATTGTGTAGCACCCGATCGTCGGGTGTCGTCGCCTCCTCCTCTGGCGTGTCATCATAGGCAAAGGAGACCCGATCCAGGGTGACCGACAGCGCGCCCTCGGGCAAGGGACCGCCTGCACCGTCCGTCAGGCGCGGGCGCATCTCGAAGAGCGCCCGGATGCGTTCGATCCCTGCCTCCGCGTGCTGAAGATCGGTGATCTGCCAGCGAAGCTCCGCGATCTGCCCGAAGAGCAACCCCATATAGGTGCCGATCATATAGACTTCGCCGATTGTTAACTCACCGCGGAAGTAGAAGTAGCCGGGCAGAGCATAGGAGAGGGCCTCGCCTGCGGCAACGAGGGCGGCGTTGGTCATCCAGCCCGAGTAGCCGGCCAGACTGGCATTGCGGTTGATGGGAAGCCAGCGTCGCAAGTGCTCGTAGAGCCGGTGCATCACGTAGCCCTGGGCGCCGTTGGCGCGGATGTCCTCCGTGCCGGTGAACTGCTCCCCGAGGAAGCCATAGAACTGCGCCCGGATCTCGTGCAGCTTGGTCCAGTGAGGGGTCACGAGGTTCCGTAGCCGCATAAGGATCAGCAAGCCGGTGATGGCATAGAGTGTGAAGACGGTGCCGTATTGCCATCCTTGCCGGAAGAAGAGCGCCAACACCCCGACAGCCAGGATGCTGTTGCCGATGACGCTGACGACGAAGCTCGAGAAGAAGTTGGAGAGGGCATCGACGTCCGTGTCGATCCGCTCAGTCAGCTCGCCCGGCTGATGCACCTTGTGAAAGGTCATGTCCAGTCCCAGGCAGTGACGCAGGAGATCCAGCCGCAGTGCATTGGTGGCCGTCCATGCCACCGTCTCACCGACGGTGACGCTGATCACGGTCAGCACCTGTGTTGCGGCCGCGATGGCTAGGAACAAGGCCCCGTGGCGCAGCAGTTGAGGCGTCGGCGCGCCGGTCATCGCCTGATCCAAGAAGTCGCGGACGATCTGCGGGTTCACCAGGCGCGAGGCGATCTTCAGCATCAGCAGGATGCCCAACGTCAGCATACGCCGCCGCTGCGGTCGCAAGTAGGTCTGGAGCAGGCTCCAGTAACGTTTGATGGGTAGTTTCATCGATGGTCCTCTATAGGCTCGGGAAAAAGAAAGGGCCGCGGACGTCACAGACGTCCACGGCCTCAAGCTTGTTATGGGTAGGACACGAAGTCCCTATAGACGCACTGCGACAACATGCTCCATCGGCACCTCACGTATCACCGCGCCTCCTCCACAGAGGAGAGGATCACCTACGCACAGCGCCCCACGCGAATATGGGTTCTGCGGGTCAGGCCTTAGTGCCGGGAGTTGTTGTCGCTCACCATCGAATGGATCCCTCCAGGATTATACCCTCAGTATAAAACCGGTCGCTGGATTGTCAAACCGCGAACGCAAGCCTCAAGATGCCTTCGAAGACAGAGTTGGACAGAAATAATCTGTTCAATATATTGACAAATATTGTTCATTATGCTACAATGTGGGTATATTCAGTGATAAGGAGTCGAGCGATGAAACAGGCGAAGGTGTCTGAGCAGACGTTTGCAGGATTGCGGAAGTTCAACGTTGTCATGGGGTTCCTGCACCTGATCCAGGGTATTCTGATGATCGTGCTCAGCAATGACACGACTTATCCGATCTTCACGAACTTCCTGAAGTTCGACCGGGCGACCTTCTCGCTGGTTCCCGATCCTCAGCTTCTCTACGAGCTGCGTTTCGGGCCGGCGGTGGCGCTCTTCCTCTTGATTTCGGCGGTGGCCCACTTCTATCTCTCCACGGTGGGATATCGTCGATACGTCTCCGACCTGAAGAGGAACATGAACCCGGTGCGATTCTACGAGTATGCGTTGAGCTCATCGCTGATGATCGTGCTGATCGGTATGCTGACCGGTATCTGGGATCTCGGGAGCATGATCCTGATGTTCGGCCTCAACGCGATGATGAACCTCTTCGGGATCATGATGGAGCTGCACAACCAGGCGACCAAGCGAACCGACTGGACGGCCTTCATCTATGGCAGCATCGCTGGGATCATCCCGTGGATCGTGATCGTGCTCTACTTCTTCAGCGCGCTCTCCTCCGGGGATGCCAAGCCACCGGCCTTCGTCTACACGATCATCCCCACGCTCTTTGTGTTCTTCAACGCCTTCGCGGTGAATATGGTGCTGCAGTACAAGAAGGTGGGGCGCTGGAAGGACTACCTCTTCGGTGAGCGGGCCTACATCGTTCTGAGTCTGACGGCCAAGACGGTGCTGGCCTGGTTGATCTTCGCCGGGACCCTCGCACCCGTCTGATCGCGCGTATCACTCAACGAGATCTCACGCACACCGCCCGGCACCACGTGCCGGGCGGTGTGCTGTGTGAGGCGTGGCCCATCCGACTTCGGGCGGGAGCCATCCCATGAGGATGGGAATTGGGGTTGCTTCTTGGCGTCACAGACGGTATCATATGGGTACCGTTGAGCTCCTAATAATGTTGACCGCTCTGCTATACGGTGGGAGAGAGAGGCAAACGTGGCGTTGAGGAACCGGATCATCCGGCTCGCGCGACGCGGCACGGCACCGGCTCTTGCGGCTGGTCTGGTGCTGCTGGTGGCCATCTGCTGCGCTACCCCCTTGAATGCCTCACCTCAGCTTGTTCCCCTCGAGACCTCTCGTCGTACCGGCTTTGCCCGGGATAGTTTGCCGCTGGGACGCCACATTTACCGCGCGGCGAGCAGCCTCTCGAACGACGGTGTTTGGAGCGATGCTGGAGTCTCCGCAGCGGTTACGGTGATGTCGACCTTCTGGACCGCTTGGTGGTCCCGCGGGATCGCGGTGTTGCTCATCCTGGGCGTTGCCATGGCGATCTATTGGTTGCGGATCCGGGCTATCGAGGCGCGCAGCCATGCCCTGGCGCGACAGGTCGCACAGCGCACCCGTGAGCTGGCTGCCGTGAATGCCATCGCTGCAGTGGTGAGCCGGTCGTTGAACCTCGACCAGTTGCTTGCCGATGCATTGGAGAAGACACTTCAACTGATGAACTGTGAGGCTGGGGGCATCTACTTACTTGATCCGAACGCCGGTGTACTCACCATCGCGGCCCACCAGGGACTCAGTGCCCGGCTGGTGGAAGAGATCGACCGGCTCGAGGTGGGTGAGGGGTTCTCGGGGCGTGTCGTAGCATCCGGTGAGCCCTTAGTTGTGCCGGATGTTTCAGAGGACGTGCGGCTCACCCGGATGGTCGTCGCGCAGGAGGGTTTTCGTTCATTTGCCATCGTCCCCATCGGGGCGAGAGGGAGGATCACCGGGACGCTCTTCATGAGCACTCGTCACCTCCGCGAGTTCAGTCGGCGCGAGGTCCAACTGCTGGCCTCGATCGGTGATCAGATCGGCGTAGCGGTTCAAAACGCGCGGCTTTTCGCGGGTGAACAGCGCCGCGCAGAGCAGTTCCGGGTGCTCAGCGAAGTCGGACGCCGCACAACGTCGATCCTCTCGACGGACGAGCTCCTCCACGAGATGGTCGCCCTCATTCGTGAGGGTTTCGGCTATGACGTTGTTGAGATCGGTTTGGTTGAAGGTGAGGAACTGGTCTTCAGAGCCGGCGTGGGGCGCGAGACGAACGGTGATGGTCATCAGCCCTTCCAGACCTATCGTATCGATGTGGGCCGGGGGGGCATCGCCGGTGAGGTGGCTGCCACAGGAATACCGATCCTGATACCCGACGTGAACCGGAATCGATCCTTCGCTGGGTCCCGAAACACCGCTACCTGCTCAGAGCTTGCCGTGCCCATTAAGTCGAAAGATGAGGTCATCGGCGTACTCAACGTCCGGTGTGTGGTGTTTGATGCCTTCGATGAGAGTGATCTAGCGGTGTTACAGGCCCTGGCTGACCAAGCCGGCACTGCCATTGCAAACGCCCAGCTCTTTGAGGCCGAGCAGCGGCGAGCCGAGCAGTTCCGCGTCATCAGTGAGGTCGGCAGCCACATCACGTCCATTCTGGCGGTGGATGAGCTACTTAATCAGATCGTGAGGCTCATCCAACAGACCTTTGGCTACTATCACGTCGGGATCGGTCTCGTTGAAGATGACGAGGTCGCTTATCGTGTCGGGGCCGGAGAGTTTTGGGAGACGGCGGAGTTTCAGTTCGAGCCCGCTCGCCTTGCGGTCGGCAGAGAAGGTATCACTGGCTGGGTGGCGGCGACGGGCGAGCCCCTGCTGGTTCCCGATGTCAGTGAGGATCCACGCTACGTGTCGATGAGCCCTGCCGCAACGCGTTCCGAGTTGACCGTACCCCTGAAGGTCAAGGGAGATGTCATCGGCGTGCTCGATGTCCAGAGCGATCAGCTCAACGCTTTTGACGAGAGCGACCTGTTGGTTCTCCAGTCACTGGCGCATCAGGCTGCTATCGCCATCGAGAACGCGCGGCTCTACGAGCAAGCACGCCGCTTGGCCGTGATCGAGGAGCGGCAGCGGTTGGCGCGCGAGCTGCACGACTCGGTCACACAAGCGCTCTATGGCGTGTCTCTCTACGCGGAGGCTGCGGCGCGCCGGCTGGATTCCGGGATGGCTGACGCGGCGAAGGCCTATATGCACGATGTACGTGACACAGCGCGGGAGGCCTTACGCGAGATGCGCCTCCTTATCTTTGAACTACGTCCCTCGGTGCTGCAGAATGAGGGGCTGCTGGTGGCTCTGCGAGCACGTCTCGAGGCCGTCGAGGAGCGAGCGGGTATCGGGGTCAACTTCCAGGTCGAAGGCGAGGGAGAGATCTGTCCGATGATCGAGGAGGGGCTCTACCGGATTGCCCGCGAGGTCCTGAATAACGCACTCAAGCACGCCGCCGCGCAGAACATTGACGTGAACCTGACGATCGGACAGGATGTCGTGGTGCTGGAGATCGTCGACGATGGGGTCGGCTTCAATGCCGACGCTGCGAAGGAGAGCGGTGGGTTGGGTCTTGAGGGCATGGTCGAGCGGGCGACACAGATCGGGGGAGAGTTAGTGTTGGATAGCGAGCCCGGGCACGGAACCCGAGTCAGAGTCGAGGTTGCCCGATGAACCAGGGGAGACGGATGGGAGAGAGAGACGACCGAGGTCAAAGACCAACGATCAATGGAGCGGTTAGCGTGTTGATCGTCGACGATCACGCCATTGTTCGCCGGGGTATTCGTGCACTCTTGGAGACCGAAGAGGGGTTTGAGGTGGTCGGTGAAGCGGAGGACGGGCAGGAGGCGCTGGAGAAGATCGAAGCTCTGAATCCTGATGTTGTCTTGCTGGATCTCCTCATGCCCAGGATGGACGGCATCGAGGTTACACGCCGGCTCAGGGCCCGGGATGCGCGGACACGGATTCTGGTGCTGACGAGCTTTGCCGCCGATGACAAGGTCTTCCCAGCGATCAAGGCAGGCGCCTCCGGCTATCTGCTGAAGGACACCGGCCCTGAGGCCCTGGTCCAGGCAATTGGCCAGGTCTGCCGCGGCGAGTCATCGCTCTCGCCCACGATCGCCCGCAAGGTGCTTCAGGAGCTGTCGCGCCCCTCGGACCGCCCGCCGACCCAGGACCCGTTGACGGAGCGCGAAGTGGAGGTTCTCCAAGTCGTGGCCAAGGGGAAAAGCAATCAGGAGATTGCGGAGATACTGCAGATCAGCGAAGCTACCGTGCGAACGCATGTCAGCAACATCCTGGGGAAGCTCCACCTGGCCAGCCGCACGCAAGCTGCCCTCTACGCCCTGCGCGAGGGCCTGGCGTCGCTCGGCGACCAATAAGGCCGAAGGCATATCGTCCGTCATAGAGCTTCATGTGGCGCACCCGATTTCAGTGGCCCACGTGTTTTGATGTAGGCGGCTACGTGTTATGTCGACACGACTACCTGGACGCATCATCCTTTCCGCGTAAAGAAGTTCCGCGCTTCGGCTGATGACGGCGGCACGCATCTTTGATAGAGTAGGGATGAAAAGGTTAGATACTCCTTCTCTTCCGTACCATCGTCATCGTGCTTGTGCGTCCGATCATGACATGTGAAGCACCGGAAAGGGATACTGATGATACCTCCATATACCTATGCAGCCGGACGAATGGCCGAAGCGCGAACCAGCGATACGCTGCGGCATGGCGAACTCGCTCATCTGATCAGCCGGGCCAAGCCTATCCGACCTGGTATCAACAATCGGCTTCTGGCGCGTGTCGATCGTCTGGTGGCTGCCGTTACGGATCCACTGCGCGAGAGCTGTGTTCTCTTCTGGAGCCGCTCCCCCGCCTGTGTGATGAGGTGATCCCCTGATACATCTCAGGTGAAGATGAGGCGAGTTGACAGCGATCGATGCTGCAGCTTCGGCAGCCCGACACATCTCAGTGTCGGGCTGCTTGCTGGACATACAGCGCAAGAAACAGGTATCCCTCCGGTGCAACAGCCGCTATACTGGAAGACGTTGTAGCAAGGTAGCGGCTTGGAGGGAAGCAAATGACAGCAGAGACATCGATGCGTTATGCAACGATGGCGGATCGTTGGGAAGCCGTGGTCCAACGTGACTCGGATGCCCGCAGCGCCTTTGTCTATGGCGTGATCACGACCGGGATCTATTGCCGTCCCGGGTGCCCGTCACGCCTGCCCTGTCGCGGGAATGTCCGGTTCTTCGAGTCGTGGTCAGCGGCGGAGTCGGCGGGATTTCGCGCGTGCAAGCGCTGCTTGCCGAGAACGCCCGATGTGCCGAACGCGGCACTACCTGCCGTCCTACAGGCCTGCCGAATCCTCGAGTCCGCTGAGCGCGCGCCCTCGCTGCGCGAGCTGGCGGATGCGGTCGGGTACAGCCCCTATCATTTCCAGCGGGTTTTCAAGGAGTTGGTCGGTGTGTCGCCGAAGCAATATGGCCTTGAGCAGCGTCTGCGCCGGGTTAGGGAGAGCGTGCAGGAGAGGGAAACGATCACCGAAGCGGTCTTTGATGCCGGCTACGAGTCACTCAGTCGCTTCTACGCATCGGGCGCTCCTGCTCTGGGCATGAGACCATCGGACTATCGCAAGGGGGGACGAGGGATGGTGATATCCTATGCTGTAGCAGCGTGCTATCTTGGCCGTGTGTTGGTCGCGGCGACGTCTCAGGGCGTCTGCCGCGTGGATCTGGGCAGCTCGGATGAGGAGTTGCTTGGGCGGCTCAAGGAGAACTTCGCCGAGGCTGACCTGCAGACAGGAGGCCCGGCGTTCGATGCGGTGGTGGACGAGGTCGTCGCCCTGCTGGAGGCGCCCAACCTCGGCATGTCACTACCTCTTGATGTCCGGGGCACGGCCTTCCAACGGCGTGTCTGGGTTGCCCTTCAGGAGATCCCGCCGGGGGAGACCGTCAGCTATGGTGAGCTCGCCGCGCATATCGGCCATCCGAAGGCTGCGCGAGCGGTCGCGCAAGCCTGCGCCGCGAACCAGGTCGCGGTCGGGATCCCGTGCCATCGTGTGGTGCGCAATGATGGCGCTCTCGGAGGTTACCGGTGGGGACTTGATCGCAAGCAAGCGATCCTGGAGCGTGAGGCCGAGGGGGCGAAGCGTTAGTGCTCAGTTAAGCTGAATGCCGCACGTGTCATCCTGAACGAAGTGAAGGATGACACGTGCAAACGTTAACGTAACAGACCATCAGGGCCTACAGGTAGCGGCTGCGATCCGATGGTCGCGACTTGGGGCCCTAGGGGCTTTGCGGCGCAGAGAAGGGGCGCAGTGGAGTTCATGGTAGAATCGTGGTGCGCGCGATGCTCTAAGGCAAGGAGGAGGTACGTGTCCCAGCATGGTGTGTATAGCGGACTTTGCTGTTTGTTGTTGGTTTTGCTCGCCGGGTGTGGGGGCTCACCCGTGATGCCCGCCGGTGTCCTCGAAAGTCCCCAGGCACCTGCGGTGGAAGCGGTTCAGACGCCTACGATGTCCCCGTCGGTTGAACTCGCGCCGGAGCGACCGCTTCTGATGGCACATTTCATGCCCTGGTATGAGACCCCGGACGTCAGTGGTATTTGGGGATGGCACTGGACGATGGAACACTTCGACCCCAGGCAGGTGCGTGAGGATGGGCATCCGGAGATCGCTTCGCACTACGTGCCGCTTACCGGTCCCTATGACTCACGCGACGAGGCCATCCTGGAGTACCAGACGCTGCTGATGAAGCTGAGCGGCATCGACGGCGTGATCGTGGATTGGTACGGGATTGAGGAGTTCTGGGACTACGGGGCCATTAATCGCAGCACAGAGGCGCTCTTTACCGCGGTGAAGAAGGCCGGTTTGAGGTTTGCCGTCTGCTATGAGGATCAGACCCTCCGGTATATGGTCGATAATAGGCACCTTGCGGCCGGCGACGTCTATTCACACGGTCAGGAGGTCATGCGCTACCTGCAGGACACCTGGTTCGGCGACGAGGCCTATCTGCAGATTGAGGGCCGCCCGGCGCTCTTCGTCTTCGGTCCTCAGTACTTCAAGAACGCGTCGGATTGGGACCAGCTTCTCTCCGTTTTGGCGGATCGCCCGGCCCTGGTTACCCTCGACCGGCACACGGAGTCCGCGGCGGTGACGAGTTTCCCCTGGCCCCCTATGTGGGCCAGCCGGGATGGGATACTCACCGAGGCAGCACTTGTCGACTATCTGGAGGGTTTCTACGAGAAGGCACAGCGTTGGGACACCCTTGTGGCAGGGGCCTTTCCGGGCTTTCACGATATATATGCCGACGCCGGAGTCGGCGACTCCTACGGCTATCTCGATGACGCCGATGGGGAGACCTTCCGCCTGACGTTGGAGATGGCGCTGAGCCACGATCCCGACGTGATCCAACTGGTCACGTGGAACGACTATGGAGAGGGCACGATCATCGAGCCGACTGTGGAGTTCGGTACCCGGTATCTCGAGGTGGTGCAGACGACGCGCCGGTCACTCGAGGGTGATGCCTTCCCCTACACGGCGGACGACCTGCAGCTTCCCCTCCAGCTGCTCGAAGCGCGCAGGCAGCACGCTGGTGACGCCGGCGTACAGGCCAAGCTCGATGAGGCGTTCAACGCGATCCTCTCAGCAGCTGCCGATGAGGCCCGGGTGGTCCTCGCCGAGCTCGCACCGGCACCCTGACACGACATCATCATCTCATCCGGCAAGGGGGAACATCGTTCATGCAACACAACGGTAGAAGCTTCGTCGTCGGCATTGCCGGCGGATCGGCCTCGGGGAAGAGCGCGCTGACCCGATCACTGTTCGAGGCCCTGGCTGAGGCCAAGCCGGCAATCCGGGCCCAGGTCGTGCACACCGACAGCTACTTTAATCCCCGCTCACCAGATATGCCGACGTTGGTGCTTTCGACGACCGGCGAGACCGTGCCGGACTTCAACCGGCCAGATTCGGTGGATATGGAGCGTCTGCTCCATGATCTGGAGAGCATCTCCGGCGCCGAGGACGCGCCCGATGTCCTGATCGTCGAGGGCTTGATGGTCCTGTACCTTCAGGGAATCCGCGAACGTCTGGATCTGCGCCTCTTCGTCGAGCTGGACGACGACGTGCGGGCGCTGCGTCGCCTGATCCGCAACCTCGAGCACCGGGGAGACCCGCTCGCCGATCAAGGGGCAGCGTCGATTGCCGCCTACTACCTCGAGTCGGCGAAGGTCGGGCATGCTCGCTACGTGGAGCCCTCTCGGGCGTATGCGGACCTGATCGTTCGGGGCGATGCCGACTATGCGCGCATCGCCCCGATGGTTACCGCTGTGATTCGAGACGCGAGGTCGTAGCTCCGTCGGCTACTTGGCCATGTTGTAGAGGAAGTGGATGGCCGTGTCGATGTTGACGGTGAAGTACTCCAGATTGTAGTACTCGTTGGGCGAGTGCCCGTTGCCGCCGTGGCCCAAGCCCATACTGACTACGGGGGCTTCTAGGGCGTGCTGGAGCATACCGATGATGGGCACCGAGCCTCCGGCGCGCTCCATCCGCGGGGCGTGGCCCCACGTGGCGGTATAGGCATCGATCACGGCTTGGGCGATCGGGCCGCTGATCTGTGTCTCCGCGGGCCACGAGCTGGAGAGGATGCGCACGTCGATCTTTAGTGTGTCGCATGCGAAACCGTTGACGAAGGCGATGAACTTCTCCTCAATGTCGGCGGGGTCCTGGTTCTCCACAAGGCGCATACTGACCTTGAAGCCGGCCTTGGCGGGCAGCACCGTCTTCGCTCCGGCGCCCTGATAGCCGCCGTAGATGCCGTTGACGTCGCACGTGGGTCGCGCCGTTGCCCGCTCAAGATAACTGTGGCCCGGTACACCCCAGAAGGTCTCCAGGCCGGTCTCCCTGCGCGCGTGCTCCAGCGCGAGCGGTTCGTTGGCCTCGATCAGCGCCTGGTGGGCCTCCGAAACCGGCACAACATCGTCGTAGAAGCCGGGGATCCGGATGCGGCCCTCGTCGTCGTGGAGGGCGGCGATGATCCTCCCGACCATGTGGGTGGGATTGTGCACCACACCACCGAAGCTGCCCGAATGCAGATCGCGCTCCGGCCCCTTGATATTGACCTCGGCGGTGACGATGCCGCGGACCGAGGCCATCATCGATGGGATCTCGTCGGTTGATCCGCCGTCGGAGATGACAACCACGTCTGCGGACAGGAGCTCCTTGTGTGCCTCGATGAAGGGGGCCATCGCGGGCGAGCCGCTCTCCTCCTCGCCCTCGAAGATGAACTTCACGTTGATCGGCAGGCTGCCGGTGGCCTTCATCACCGATTCGAAGGCCTTGAGGTGCAGGAAGACGCCGGCTTTGTCGTCGATCACGCCCCGGGCGTAGAGCTTGCCGTCGCGGACGTCAGGCTCGAAAGGTGGTGCCACCCAGAGATCCAGGGGGTCGACGGGTTGGACGTCGTAGTGCGCGTAG
>CAZYYC010000080.1:0-16041 GCA_964650935.1 uncultured Anaerolineales bacterium | reverse complement strand
GTGGTAGCCAAACGTCCGGCGCGGTGTGGGCGGGCGCTTTGCGATCCACATGGCGAAGAGGCTCAGTGCGAGTGCGGCCGCATCGGAGAGCATGTGTCCGGCGTCGGCAAGCAGGGCAAGGGAGCCCGTAAGCAAACCGCCTATGCCTTCCGCCAGCGTATAGGCCGTCACGAGGATCAGCGTCCAGGCGAGCCGTTTGAAACTCGCGGATCGCGTGTGACCGTGTCCGTGTTCGTAGCGGGCCGTCATGGTCACGATCCCCCCGGATAACCGAGGGATCCATTGGGATCACGCGCGAGTCCCACCGCGAGCAGGACTTGCCGCCGGTGTGGAACCAGTTGAGCGTGCCGCAGCGATCGCCGTTTCGATAGCCGCGGCACGCAGCGAAGGGTCGAGCCGGCACTCCACGTGGTCCGTTCCTGCCACGCTACTGTTTTCGATCATAGGTTCCGGTCACGGCTCGACCCTCCAGGTCCGTCTGGAGGACCAGGGTCTGGTTGTTCGGGATCGACGCCTTAAATGAGTCGGATCCGCCGCCGCGCTCGTCGAGCACAAGCAGGCCGTCCGCCATCGACCCGTTCCACGACCAGACGCCGGTCCTCAGTTGTTTATTGGTGTCCGCGTAGAAGGTGCCGTCCTCCTGCAGGGTCAGCGTGTGGGGGCAGAAGTCCGCCCGCACCGCGGAAGGATCCGTGGTCTGCAGGGTCCACTTGCCGGTAGCCGTACAGCTGTAGCACAGGGCCACCATAGACATCAATGGCAGCAAGAATACGTATTTCGCTTTCATGAGAATACTCCTTCGCATGGCGATCGTCCCGATCGCCGTGGTGGGCTGCGATCGCCGGGCCCGGCCGACCAGCGACCGGCGAGGATGTGGGCCTTCAATCGCACCCCCAGTGAGAAACACGACCTTACACAGCTCAGCAGGAATGGCAGAAGTCATCGATCTGCCGCTCGGCCTCTTCCCGGCTGATTCCGTATTTTTCCTGGATGCGTCCGGCCAGCTGCTCCGACTGGCCCTTCACTCGCTGCAGATCATCGTCCGTCAGCTTGCCCCAGCGTTCTCGGACTTTTCCTTTCACCTGTTCCCACTGACCTTCCAACCGGTCGCGATTCATGGTTTCTCCCTTCTGTATTCCGGGTTGCCGGTGACGGGCCCGGCCACCAGGCCACGCCCGCAAGACGGCGCCAGTTCTCTCATGGACTCGCAGTCTAGGACTCGCTCCTGACGGTCCCCTGACGATTGCCTGAAATCCACGTAATCGCGCGCCGTGTCGCCGAGCGACAGACGATGCTCGTGGTGAGACCCAGGCTCGTGCCCGTCCACGACCGTTACGTGCAGCAAATCCTGTGCGACGGACGATGGATGCGGGTCACGGTTCTTGGTCAACCCAGGGCCGCACGTGTTCCGAAGGGTCGGGCCTCCAGGCCCGACCTGCAGTGAGGCCAAGCGTCCTCCCGGTGAGCCCGATCGCAATTGAACCCTGTTCGCGGCCGGGTGCCCGCTCCCCCCCGGCAACTCAGCCGTCATCTATCTCTCTGTCGGAACGAACGGGGTCTGTCGAGGACCTCGGCCGTCATCCCGTTTCCGAAGGGCTTTGCGGCCGCGCGGCGGACGAGGACCGGTCCCGCCTGTCACGAGATGGTGGCAATGCGAAGGGCCGCCGAGGCGCCACATCCCGGAGCGTGCGTGACGACTTGGGAGTTGTCGGTTTCCAGACGGTCATCATCGCTCCAGGGGTGACCCGGGACGGGGTGCCCTGCCGCGCAGCAGTCCGCTGAGCAAGCTGAGAACAAAGAGGATTAGGAATATCCAGAAAAGGATTTTCGCTATGCTTGCGGCACCGACAGCAATCCCCGTAAAGCCGAACACCGCAGCGACTATCGCGATCACGAAGAATACGGCTGCCCAGTAAAGCATGGTAGTTTCACCTCCATCACCGAAGGCTCGAGACGGCAGGCGACGGCAGATGCCGGACCATCCGGATCGTTTTCCGGCGATCCTATCCGCCGGTCGCCTGCCGCCCGCTCCCGTACCGTCTGGTACGTTGCCGCTCTCTCCCAAAGAGAAACATCGGAGACGATGGGCACTTACCGCTTGGCGGTCTTCTCCTTGTCTCCGGACCAGACTTCGTTTCCAGTCTTGTCAATCCAGCAGTGCTTGCCGTCGCGCATCACCCCGGCCACGCCGTCGCCAAACCCGCCGGCAGCGTCATAGACGGCGTCGATAATGAGCTTGCCGTCCTTGTCGATGTAGCCCCAGTTCCCGTCCTTCTTGACGGCAGCCCTTCCCTCATAAAACGGTTGCCCTGCCTCGAAGCGGGGGTTAATGACCATGTTGCCCTTGGTGTCAATGTAGCCGTATTTGCCACCAAGCAGCGACTCGCCGACCTCCACCAGGGCCAGGCCCTCCGAGAACGCCTTGGCGCCGGCGAACTGGGGCTGGATGGCGATCTCGCCGTCCTTGCTGATGTAACCCCACTTGCCGTCCTGTTTGACTGGGGCCAGCCCTTCGGCAAACTGCCCGCAGTCCTCGAAGCGCGGGTTGACCTTCATGTCGCCGTCGGTGTCAATGTAGCCGTACTTGGCCCCGAATCCGGTTCCCGTCCGAACGCGGGCCAGGCCGTCCGAGAACGCGGCCGCCTCGCTGAACTGGGGCTTGATGGCCATCTCGCCACTCTTGTTGACATAGCCCCACTCGCCGTCCTTCTCCACCGGGGCGAGACCTTCGGAAAACCACCCGGCGTGATCATACCGGAAGCCGATCACGAGCTTCCCTTCGTGGTTCACGTAGCCGAAATCCCTGTCGAGCAGCTCGCTCTTTGCAACGCGGGCGAGCCCGTCATGGAAGTCGTCGGCGTCATCGAATTGGGGCTTGATGACCAGCTTCCCCTCGGCATTGACATATCCCCATTTGCCGTCCTTCTGGACGCGGGCCATGCCGTCTACGAATTCATCGGCTTGCTCGAACTGCGGGGCGACAACCACCTGGCCCGCGTTGTTCACGAAGCCCCATTGGCCGTCCTTGCCCGTGACGGGATACAACGTATCCGGCGAGCCCAGGCCCCCCAGGCAAGGCAAGGTAATCCACAGTGCCATCGCTACCGAAGTCATCATCGTGCGCTTCATATTCATTGGCTCCTCTCTTGAATTCGGCCCGGATCGTTCAAAGCAGTCGCCGAGGATCCGTCCCGGCTGTCCGCCTAATCCTGATCGTCCGGGGCCTTTTCCGTGCTCTCCAGTTCGAACTCGTACTTGTTCTCCGGCCCCTCGAGGGTTATGGACCGTTCCGTCTTGTTCTGGCATCCTGCCGCCAGTATCACGACCGCACTCAGCATCAACCCGCTGACGCAGCACGCCAGGATGAGCTTTCTCCACATCGTCGGTCTCCCGTTTCCATGAGCGACGCGCAGCTGCCTCATCTGGGACCATGGTAGACGCGTTCGCGCGTTCCGCAGCTCCGCGTGCCCGAAGTATACTCGTGCCGAATGAACGGGGAGTGAAAAGGCGCTGACAATCCCGCAATCCGGCGTGAGATGTGGATCAACAAGGACGAAGCGTCCGGAACGCCTACATATACCTATGGCATGCTACAACTGGCGGACTACCGCGAGGCCAGCGAGGCGCCGGGACGTCCGCACACGGTGCGGCGAGGAGGGTATCCACACATGGATACAGCGGCGTGTTCACCGGCAAGACATAGAGCCGAGGGACTTGATCATTGGAAACACACAAAGCCTGGCGCCACAAGGCGAGTTTGCACGTTTGCAGGCCCAGGCGTCCCCGAGGCGATGCTAACTGTCTTTTCAGCCTCCGTTCAGGAAACCGTCATTCCTGATCCTTAACGTAACGTCTACCGCGAAGCGTATTCGCGCGACGACGAACGCAGGCATCCGTCCAGGAAGGAGAGTGAAAAAAGATGAAAAAACTACTCATGGCGGCACTCGGACTCGTCGGCACGGTGGGCTGCGGCGCGGTCATTGATCTGGCCCAGCCCGACACGACGGCCGTGGAGCTTGTGAACGACGGTGAGTTCGATGTGGACGTGACACTCTACATCTCCGACAACCAGGAGACGATCGAGGAACTCCTCACCGAGACCGGCACGAAGCTGGAATATTGGGTGCCTGCCGGAGACACCGTTCGTTTCTCGCGCGACTGCGATGTCCTCCAAGCTATCGTGATCGAGAATGCGGAACTCATGCTGGTTGGGGAGATCGGACCGGAAACAGGCTCCGAGGTGCTCCGCGACGGCAGCGACTTCTTCTGCGGGGACACGATCGTCTTCACGTTCACGCACTCAGGGGCAATCGTGGACTTCGACGTGTCGACGTCGTTTCAGTAGAGCGGGCCGCGACACAGGTCCTTCGGGGATAACAGCAGCGTCAGGCCGATTTCAGCCCGTGTTCACCTCGAGAGGCGACGCTGCATCCCGTTGTGCCGGCCTTTGCATCCGGTCCGCCCGGAACGAAGGCCCGAGGGGCGGATGCCCTGGAACAGACGTTAGGAGTGAGACATGTTCTTCGCCACGCGCCACGTACCGGGACTGGCAGTCTACTCTTACCTGGTGGGAGATGAGGCCGCGGGTCTGTGCGCGGTCGTTGATCCGACGCGGGACGTGGACGAAATCGTCCGCATGGCCCGGGAGAATAATCTGACAATCGCACACATCCTGGAGACACACGTACATGCTGACTTCGCCAGTGGTGCCCGCGAGTTGAAGAGCCGAATCGGCAACCAGGCGCAGATCTGCGCCTCGGGCCTGGGGGGCGACGAATGGACGCCGGCGTATGCAGACCGCGTGATCCGGGAAGGTGACGAAATCATGCTCGGTCGAACGCGCCTCCAGGCCGTCCATACGCCCGGCCACACGCCTGAGCATATCGCCTGGGCGGTCTTCGACACAACGCGGAGCGAAGAGGTGCCATGGATGCTGCTCACAGGTGACTTTCTTTTTGTCGGTGACGTCGGCCGTCCCGACCTTCTCGGGGACGAAGCGCAGCAGAAGCTGGCCCGCGACCTTTATGAGAGCGTGTTCAACCGCCTCGACGGGTTCCCGGATTCCGTCGAGGTGTTCCCTGCACACGGCGCGGGTTCGCTCTGCGGCAAATCCATGGGCTCACGTAGCTCATCGACGCTGGGATACGAGCGGAAGTTCAACCCCGCATTCGAGAAGACAACTCAAGACGAATGGGCGCGGGACTTGATCTCGGACATGCCGACTGCGCCCGACTACTTTCGCAAGATGAAGGAACTCAATCAAAAGGGTCCTCCGATCCTGGGCGATGCGTTGCCGGGGCAGGTCGCGATCTCCCCGGAGGAAGCCCATGCCGGCGCCTGTGAGAATTGCCTGGTGCTCGACGTACGAGCCAAGGAGGCCTTTGCCGGCGCTCACATCCCCGGCGCGATCAATATCCCGCTGGGCAAAAACCTGTCCACGTGGGCGGGCTGGGTTCTGCCCTACGACCGCCCCCTGATGGTCGTGGCTCACGAGCCCGGTGACATGCGCATGGTGGCCACCCATCTGATACGTATCGGACTCGACGATATTCGCGGCTTCCTGGATGGCGGAATCTGGGACTGGGAGAAGAAGGGCTACCCGATCGAGACGCTGAACACGATGTCCGTCCACGGCCTGAACGAACGCGTGCAGAGCGGCGAGAAGGCGACGGTGCTGGATGTCCGCACGGAAAAGGAATGGAAGGCCGGCCACATCGAAGGTGCACTCCACATCCACGGCGGGCAGCTCCAGCAACGCACGAAAGAAGTGCCGCGAGGAAAACCCGTGGCCGTCGTGTGCGGTTCCGGCTATCGCGCCTCGATCGCGGCGTCCTTCCTGCGTCGGGCGGGCTACGAAGACGTCGCCAACGTGCTGGGTGGCATGAAAGCCTGGCACAACGCCAATCTGCCCACGGCACAGGAGAACGGGGCGGACGACCATGGCGAAAACAGGACGTGAGCAATGCGTCACGCGTTAGTGCCTCTGCTTGTGTTGCATGCTCTGCCCCTGGCGGTCTCGGCCCAGGAGACGGCTGCCGGCGGGGCGGCCCGGGAAGGAGCCGCCTGGTCGCCTTACGTGTTCGGTGCCTTGATCGGCGTCCTGTCGTGGTTTACCTTCTACTTCTCACGCCACCCGCTCGGCGCTTCGACGGCCTATGCCCGCGTCGCCGGCATGCTCGCGAAGTGCCTCGCGGCCAAGCACGTACAGTCATTGGATTTCTACCGGAAGAAAACGCCGGAAATGGACTGGCAGATCATGCTCGTGGGCGGAGTCATCGTCGGTGCCTTCAGCGCGGCGTGGACGGGGAACGAGTGGACCGGCAGGACGGTACCGTCGTTCTGGACCGCGCATTTCGGCGCCGCGTGGGTGCCGCGCTGGGGCGTGGCGTTCCTCGGCGGTGCGTTGATGGGCCTGGGAGCCCGAATCGCCGGCGGCTGCACCAGCGGCCACGGCATCAGCGGCACGCTGCAACTCTCCGTCGGATCCTGGATCGCGCTGATCTGTTTTTTCGCCGGGGGGATGGCAACCGCCCTCCTTCTGTACGGAGCGTAAGAGATCATGGTTGAGAGAAACGGGACCCCGACGGTGAGTCGACGGGAGCCAAGTCATCGCAGTCAATTGATGCTGGGTCTGCTCTTCGGGGCGGTCTTTGGCTACCTGCTCCAGAAGGGCGGCGTGGCCAAGTATCACATCCTCGTCGGGGTGCTGCTGTTGCGGGATTTCACCGTGATCAAGGTCATGGTGTCGGCCATTATCGTTGGCATGTGCGGGATCTTCGCCATGCGACGCCTGGGCCTAGTCGAGTTGCACGTGAAGCCGACGCGGTACGGGGCCAATGTCGTGGGAGGCCTGATCTTCGGTGTCGGCTTCGGCCTGGCCGGCTACTGCCCTGGAACGGCCGCGGCGGCGTTCGGACAGGGGAATTTCGACGCCTTGGCGGCGATGCTCGGCCTGATCGCCGGCTCCTATCTCTTTGCCGAGTTGTCCGGCTGGCTCGCTCGGACGCTGACTCCTTGGGGTGAGCGGGGAGAGCTCACGTTGCCTCAGGTTGTGCACGTACCTCGACAGGTTTTCATTCCCGCCTTCGTCGTGCTCCTCACGGTGCTTCTGGCGGCACTCGAAATGCTGGTGCCCTGACGGCCACGCGGACGCGGCGCCCTCGGCTCCGCGACGCGCGAACGGGACGACGGCCGGCAACGGGCACGATCGCCGGATGGCTCGGGCCACCACTGACGAAGCGAAAGGCGGTCCGCGACGCGGAGATAACGCGCAATTCACTATGTGTTCAGGTGGCCTTCAGCCGCGTGGGCGAGACTCCGTGCTGGCGAACACGGGGAAGGTGGGTTGGCCGGTAAACCCGAGCCGGACACATGTCTGAAACGCCCGTTGCGACGGAGCGTGCAATGGACAACCCGCCGGCGAGCTGGTGAGTGAGCAGTCATGTATGGCAAAGGTGTCAAGCTCTTCACGTTATTCGGATTCCCGGTGCGGGTGGACGCCAGCTGGATTCTGATCGCCCTGCTGGTGACCTGGTCCCTGGCGGCCGGTTTCTTCCCCGCCTCCTACCCCGGCATGACGACGGCCCAATACTGGGTCATGGGCACCATCGCGGCCCTGGGGTTGTTCGCCTCCATCGTGATTCACGAGTTCGGACACTCCATGGTGGCCCGCAAGCACGGCGTACCCATGAAGGGCATCACTCTTTTCATCTTCGGCGGTGTGGCCGAGATGGGCGACGAACCGCCCGACCCCAAGGCGGAGTTCCAGGTGGCGGTGGCCGGGCCCATCACCAGCGTGCTCATCGGGGCGGCCTGTCTGGCTCTCGCGGGGGCGGGCACCTCCGCGGGCTGGCCGAAGCCGGTTACCGGCGTGCTCTCCTACGTGGGGCTCATGAACGGTCTGCTGGTGGCGTTCAACCTCATTCCGGCCCTTCCCCTGGACGGTGGCCGAATCCTGCGCTCGGCGCTATGGAAGTGGAAGAGGAATTTGAATCGTGCAACGCGCATTACGTCGAACATCGGGATGGCCTGCGGCGTCGCGTTGATTGTCCTGGGCGTACTCAGCATTGTAAGCGGCAACTTCGTCGGTGGCCTATGGTGGGTCTTGATCGGACTGTTCCTCCGCAGCGCTGCGCAGATGTCGTACCAGCAATTGCTGATTCGCCGGGCACTGGAGGGCGAGCAGGTCCGGCAGTTCATGACGACCGATCCGATTACGGTGCCCTCGATGGTCAGCGTCGCGGACCTGGTCGAGAAGTACATGTATCGGCTTCATCACCGGATGTTCCCGGTGACTGACAATGGCACCCTAGTCGGGAGCGTGACGGCGCGCGAGCTTCGGGACGTGCCCCGAGATGAGTGGAACCAGCGTGTCGTGCGCGACGTCGTCCGGCCGTGTTCTTCCGAGAACACCATTACGCCGGATGCCGATGCCGTCGAGGCATTGTCGAAGATGCGACGGGACGGGTGCTCTCGTCTGTTGGTCGTCGAGGGTGACACTCTGCAGGGCGTGCTGACCCTCAAAGACTTGATGAAGTTCCTGTCCCTCAAGCTCGAACTCGAGGAGGAACTGACGCCGCGCCTGGCATCCGCTCTGCGTGCGGCCGAAGCAGAGAAGTAGTGGGATCACTGAACCGCGACGCGGGGCGAGCGAGCCGGTCCCCGCGTTGCCGCGTGGTATGAGGAGTCGAACCCCATGAGCACGACGTATCACGAGCCCGCAACGGAGCTCTCCCCGGAAGGACGCGATGTCCACCGCGGGCTGGCCAGCCTGATCGAAGAGCTGGAGGCCGTGGACTGGTACAATCAGCGAGCGCAAGTATGCCGGGCCCCGGATTTGAAGGAGATCCTCATCCACAACCGCAACGAGGAAATCGAGCACGCCGCGATGGCGCTGGAGTGGCTGCGCCGCCGCATTCCGAAGTTCGAGGAGGAACTTCGGACCTACCTGTTCACGGAAGCGCCGATCGCCCGGCTGGAAGCGCACGACAAGGGGGGTCCGTCGGACAACGGCAAGGCCGCCGGATCGACCGGCGATCTTGGAATCCGCAACCATGGAAGAAGGGGATAACCCAATGAAGAATCCACTCAGGCGTGCTCTGGCGCCGTTGACACAGGAGGCATGGGACGCGGTCGACTCGACCGCCAGCCGGTTGCTGAGCTCCCAGCTTTCGGCCCGGCATGTGGTTGACTTTGACGGTCCACACGGGGCAGACTTCGGGGCGGCGAACCTGGGACGGCTCGAGGTCTCGGACAGCAGGGCCCCGGGCGACGTTCCGTGGGGGTTGCGCCAGACGAGGCCCCTCATTGAGGTTCGCATTCCCTTCGTGATCAGCCAGATGGAACTCGACAACATCCGTCGGGGATGCAAGGACCCAGACCTGATCGCACTCGAAGATGCAGCGCGGCAGCTTGCCCTGTTTGAAGAGACAGCGATCTACCACGGTTTCGGACCAGGGCAGATCGCGGGTATCCTCTCCGTCGGCGGGCATGAGGCGCTGTCCCTGCCGACCGACGCCGCGGAGCTCACCCGGTCCGTTGCGAGCGGTGTGAAGGTGCTCCAGCTCGCAGGGGTGGGCGCTCCCTATGCCCTGGTGCTCGGCGCGGAGTGTTACTTTTCGCTGCTGCAGGCCGGCCAGGGCGGCTATCCGCCGCAGCGGATCATTCGTGACATGCTGGACGGCGACATCCTGTGGAGCCCAGCGCTGGAGGGCGGGGTCCTCCTTTCGACGCGCGGAGGTGACTTCGAGTTGGTGGTCGGAGAAGACATCTCGATCGGCTACGCGATGCACGATCGAGACCAGGTTGAACTCTACCTGACGGAGTCATTCACGTTTCGTGTGCTCGACCCGGCAGCCGCGATCGCCCTCCGCCAAGAAGCGCAGAGTCAGCCCGCCGGTTGACTCCCGGGTGGGGGGACGACATGCAGGCGCAGGACCGGAGGCCGACGCGCGGCGGGACGTGAAATCACCCGCTATCGGAAACCTCTGCCCTGCTCCGTCGCAAGCATCGTCGCCCGATCCGGGGTCCCGGCCGGTTGACCGCGCGCCGGCGGGTTCACCCGTTAGGAGAGATTACCCGGAATTCACGGATGCGTCCGGGGGTGTTCAGCGGGGATCGCCAGATTGCCGTTGCGGGCGCGACGCTGACTGTGGACGGGTCGAGATCGCGGCTCACAAGGTCCAACGCGTGCAGGCCGCGCAGGGGAACGAAAGACACGAGAGGTGCAGGACGAAACAGATCACGGGTGGGTTCTGGGGAACACTGATCGGCCTGATTTTTCTGCACCCATTGTTCGGGCTGGCCCTGGGAGCAGCGGCCGGGGCCTTCGCGGGCGCCCTGACGGACATCGGGATTGATGACAAGTTCATGAAGGAGCTGTCGCAGCGCGTGCGACCGGGATCGTCCGTGCTCTTCGTCCTCGTCCGGCAGGCGACGCCGGATAGAGTGCTGGACGAAATGGAACGCCTCGAGGGCCGAGTGTTGCATACCTCGCTGTCGCACGAGGACGAACAGAGACTTCGCGCGGCGATCGAGACGGCGGAGGAAAGTCCCGCTCGGCCGCGTGATCAACCTGCCGCCTCGGCAATTACCACGGAAACACCATGAGCCAACCGGCCGAGCACGAACAACGACACGTACGCCAGGGGGAAGGGGGCCACGAGCACGTACACGCGCGTGAGCCCTCTCCGTCCCGTGATCATCCAACGCACGACCATGCGAGTCATCATGCCCACATGGCGGCTGACTTCCGGCGGCGGTTCTGTGTATCGCTGGGGCTGACCGTTCCCGTTCTGCTGCTGTCACCGATGATCCAGGGCTGGCTCGGCCTGACTGAGGCGTGGGACTTTCCCGGGGATGCCTGGCTGCAATGGACGTTGGCCTCCGCGATTTTCGTATACGGCGGCTGGCCTTTCCTGCGAGGGCTTGTCGACGAACTGGGCCAGCGCAATCCGGGGATGATGACCCTGATCGCACTGGCGGTCAGCGTGGCGTACGCGTACAGCAGCGTCGTGGTCTTTGGCGTCGCGGGCCGTGTCTTCTTCTGGGAACTCGCCACGCTCATCGACGTGATGCTACTCGGGCACTGGATCGAGATGCGTTCGGTCATGGGCGCATCCGGGGCGCTGGAGGAACTCGCCGAACTGCTGCCGGCCACCGCGCACCGCCTGGACTCGGGCAGCGAAGTTCAAGACGTGTCCGTTGACGAGCTGCGGAAGGGTGATCGCGTTCTGGTGAAGCCAGGCGAGAAGATCCCGACCGACGGCGTGATCGTCGAAGGTCGCACGGCCGTGAACGAGTCGATGATCACGGGCGAGAGCAAACCGGTCGAAAAGCAGGAAGGAGACGCTGTCGTGGGCGGCGCGATCAATGGCGACGGCGCAATCAAGGTTGAAGTCCGAAAGACCGGTCAGGACACGTACCTCTCGCAGGTCGTCGCCATGGTCCGACAGGCCCAGCAGTCGCGTTCCCGGACCCAGGACCTCGCGGACCGGGCGGCCCTGTGGCTCACGGTCATCGCACTGACGGCCGGTGCGGCCACTCTTCTCGTCTGGTGGCTGGCCGTCGGGCGCACCTTCGATTTTTCCCTGGAGCGTTCGGTTACGGTCATGGTGATCACCTGTCCGCATGCCCTCGGGCTGGCCATCCCCCTGGTTGTCGCGGTTTCGACCGCGCTGGCGGCCCGGAACGGGTTGCTCGTGCGTGACCGCTCCGCTTTCGAGCGCGCCCGCCGTCTGGACGCGATGGTATTCGACAAGACGGGCACGCTAACGACGGGGATGTTCGGGGTCTCCGACACGGTATCCCTCGATGGCAGCGACGAGAACGAGTTGCTGCGACGGGCAGCGGCCGTCGAACAGTCGTCCGAGCACCCGATCGCCCGGGGCATTGTGGAAGAGGCCCGCCGCCGTGACCTGCCGCTTGATTCGGTCAAGGACTTCCAGGCAATTCCCGGTACAGGGGCACGGGCCAGGCTCAATGGCAGCGAGATCAAGGTGGTCGGTCCCGGCTATCTCGATGAGAACGGCCTCACGGTCGACGCGTCACGGACTCGCGAGCTCGTGAGCGCCGGCAAGACCGTCGTTTACGTCCTGGTCGACGAGGAGCCTGTGGGTGCGATCGCACTGGCGGACGTGATTCGCGAGGAGTCGCGCGAAGCCCTGCGGCGCCTGCGCGAGGAGCACGGTCTGCAAGTCATGATGGTGACGGGTGATGCAGAGGACGTCGCGCGGCATGTCGCCGGCGAACTGGGCCTCGACGAGTACTTTGCCGAGGTCCTCCCGGACCAGAAAGCGGAACGGATCCGCGAGATCCAGCATCGAGGCCTGCGCGTAGCCATGGTCGGGGACGGGGTAAATGACGCCCCGGCTCTCACGCAGGCAGATGTCGGCATTGCCATCGGGGCGGGCACCGATGTTGCTATCGAGGCCGGTGACATCGTGCTGGTCCGGTCGGACCCGCGCGACGCTGAGACGACCGTTCGCCTGGCCGGACGCACGTACTCCAAGATGGTGCAGAACCTCTGGTGGGCGACCGGTTACAACGCGATCACGATCCCGCTCGCGGCGGGCGTACTGTACCCGATAGGCGTGTTGCTTTCGCCCGCCGTGGGGGCCGTTCTCATGTCACTCTCGACTGTGATTGTGGCGGTGAATGCACGGTGGCTGCGGTTGGAGCCGTCGGGCGACGGGGAGGCATCCTGAAACAACCGTTCGGGCCGGGCCGGCCGGTCAGGACACAGGTGGATTGGAGGTCAGCCATGACGAAGAGGGAAGCATTTGCCATCGTGACGGGATTGGGCTTGTGTCTTCTCGGCTGCGACCGGCAGCCGGAGGACACAAAGAACCCGGATGCGGCGAAACCGCAGATCGTTGTTAAACCAGAGGAGGACTCACAAATGGACCAGGCAACGAAGAATCAGACGACGGCTGAGGACGTGACCCGTGAAACACGGGAAGCAGCACAAACCGCGGCGGACTACTCCAAACAGCAGGCTGAAAAGTTCCGGCGGGAGGTGGAGGACAATCTGGCGAAGCTCGACGCGAAGATCGAGACTCTGAAGAAGCGCGGCACGGAGCTGTCCGGCGAGGCTCGGCAGGAATGGCAAGCGAAGATGGACCGTGTTTCGGAGAAACGCGAAGCTATGGAGTCAAAACTGCGAACGCTGCAGGACGCTTCCGCCGACGCTTGGGATGAGATCCGGCATGGTGTGACCGGGGCCTGGGGCGATCTGGAAACCGCATACCGGAAGGCGGCGGCGGAGTTCGAGAACGCGGAGGACAGCGATCAGACCTCGGAAGAGCCGACGAAATAGAAGAGAAGTCGTTTCGGCAGAATCGTGTCAGCCGGGTCCGAGCCGCTCGTGATTCGGAAGACCCACGCGGCCCGCCGGCTCCGGCACGGTCGATCGAAAGATCGGCTGACCGTCCAGCGCGTGCCGGCCCAGCACAGCGGCAGCAGCGTTCCAGCCCATCTGGGTATTCCCGCCCGGCGTCAGTTTCTGCCCGTGCAGGTACTCCGGAAACGACCATGGGTGGCCGTTCACCTCGCTGGCATTGGCCCGGTGAACGCCCGCGAGGAAACGGCGCGCTTCGTCCTTGCGGCCCCGCCTGGCCAGGTCGATGACGTAGAACCCCGTGATCATCGGCCACAGCCCGCCGTTCTGGAACTCGTAGGGCTGGTTCTTGAATGTGTGCGAGAAAGTCATCTGGAGCTCGTCCCAGTCCTCGTCCTTCGGCGTGATGACCGGATGGAATGCGGGCAGCAGGGGCATCTCCTCGAGGACGATATTCTCCAGCAGGAAGCGATCGACGGCGTCCCGCTGCAGGTCGTCAGCCACATCGAGCAACGAGACCAGGACGTTGGCGAACGCATCGAACCGATAGCCGTAGCTCGCCGGTGAGAAGAACGGCATCCAGTAGCGACCGCATCGACGGGGAGCCGCCCGGCGCCCCCGCTTGTACAGAACTTCGTGGTATACGTCGCTGGGTATGTCGTCCCCGTCGACAAACCAGTAGTTCGCGCGGATCAGGTGCCGCAACCGGCTGATGCCTTGTTCCAGAGCGTGGTCCTCGCCCCCGTGTACGAACCGGTGAATGGCGGCCAGTTCCTGCTGCGCCTGGAGGTAGAGAAGCTGGTCGTACAGTACGTACCCGTGGTGCAGGTACTCGTCCGCCCAGTCGCCGGTGACGGGGACGTACAGCAAGCCACGTGCGTTAAACTCCCAGGACCCCAGCAAATGCCGCGTCTTTTCCATCGCCCCACAGATCTCGTCGAGGAACGCATGGTCCTCGGTCGCCCGCCAGTACTGCCCGCAGCCGATGAGGAACCACAGGTCGGCGTCCACCCGGCCGGTCGTTCCGCCGTAACTCACGCGCCCGGACGACGGGTCGATGTTGCTGGCGATCTCCCCGTGCGGGCCCTGGTGGCGGGCCAGCGTCAGCAACGTTCGCCGACAGGTGTCTACCAGCTGCGCATCCTCGATGGCCAGGGCGGCCAGGCCGATCACGCAGCTGTCGCGCCCCCAGATCCGGCGGTAATTGGCGCGGTCCGTGGGCGTTGCGATGAACCCTTCCTGCACGCGGCATCGCCGGATCAGCTCCACCGCTTTCTCATGGCCTTCGACCAGTAGATCCTGATCCCGTTCAGTCATTACGCTGGATCCGCTTGAGAGCCCTGGCGCTCACGACACGCTGCTCTCCTGCGTTGCGTTTCTCGGACGCCGAAGAGTCGCACAGACTCTTGTAAGCAGCATGCCTGAACGGGCGCTGACGCGGGGCTGAATTCACTGTAACCGCGCCGGCGGTGCGCGGTTCCGGTGACACCAGGGCTCAGTATGACGCCGCCGACGTTCTTCCCGCTTCCGGTAAAACTGACTCTCGACGACGCCACCGGGCGGACCCGTGGCTCGCCCGGCGCCTTACACGCAATTCACATGGGCTTCATTCTCTGGTCATGTCGCGGCGCCATACTCCTGCTCGGCGTTCCGCGCAGAGAGGACGGGCGTCCATCAGGCGATATCGATCTGACCGGAGAAGGAGGTTCTGCATGTCAGTGGCCAAGAACATCGAAATCAGCGCATCATCAACCGAGAGTTTCGGGGACGCCATTCGCCAGGGAATCGCCAGGACAACAGACTCCGTGGAGGACGTGCGTGGCGCCTGGATCAAGGAGCAGCAGGTCCGCGTGGAGGATGGCAGGATTTGCGAGTATCGGGTGAATATGGTCGTCACGTTCGTGATCCGGGATACGTAGTTCGCCCGGCTCGGAAACGCGAGGGGCCGGATCGTGAACAGTGCGAGAGGCTGATGGAAAACGCCGAGATCGCCGCTGTCTTCGATGAGATCGCCGACCTTCTGGAGCTTCAGGACGGTAACCGATTCCGCGTCCGTTCCTACCGCAGCGCCGCCCGGACCGTCCGTGACGCCAGCCGGCGCATGGCCGACTGGGTCGAAGACGACGAGGATTTGAGCACGCTGCCGAACATTGGGGAACGTACGGAGGAGAAAATCCGGGAACTCGTCGAACGGGGGAAATGTCGGCGCCTGGAGGACCTTCGCAAGAAGTCGCCGGCGCAACTCACTGAACTGCTGCGCGTGCCGGGCCTGG
The DNA here is from genome assembly GCA_964650935.1 of uncultured Anaerolineales bacterium. GTDB lineage: Bacteria > Chloroflexota > Anaerolineae > B4-G1 > SLSP01 > PWVB01. The sequence continues at coordinate 432 of CAZYYC010000080.1, read as the reverse complement.
GGCCCAAGAAGGTCAAGGCGTTGCACGGCGCACTGGGCGTGGAAAGCCTCGACGATCTCCAGCAGGCCGCCGAGGCCCACCGGGTGCGCGACGTCAAGGGCATGGGAGTCAAGACCGAGGAACGCATCCTTCACGGTATCGATACCCTGAAGCGGCATGGTGGGCGCATCGGTTTGAGAGAGGCCCAGGAGTATGCTCGTTCGCTTGGAAAGCACCTGGACGAGGTCCCCGGAATACAGGAGTGGGAGATCGCCGGCAGCTTCCGCCGCCGCAAGGAAACCGTCGGGGATCTCGACGTGCTCGTGGAGACCAAGGATCGTGAGGACGCGGCCGAGCGGCTCACGCGGGCGGATATAGTGGCCGATGTCGTCAGCCAGGGGACGGACAAGGTGCGCGTTCGGCTGGGCAACGGTCTGGCGGTCGATTTCCAGT
>CAZYYC010000079.1:0-16090 GCA_964650935.1 uncultured Anaerolineales bacterium | reverse complement strand
CTCGAAGGGTGCACTCGGCTACACGCTCCAGATGCCCGATGAGGACACCTATCTAATGAGCAAGCGCGAGCTTGAGGAGCGGATCGCGGTGATGCTCGGTGGGCGGGCGGCGGAGAAGCTCGTGTTTGAGGACACCTCCACCGGTGCCGCCAATGACCTGGAACGGGTAACAGAGCTCGCGCTGCGGATGGTCACGGAATTCGGCATGACCGAGACGCTGGGACCTGTCCGCTACGCCGGCACAGCAGGCACGGGTTACCTGGGCAACACCGGAGGTCTGCGCCAGGACATCAGCCCAGATACCGCGCGTCTGATCGACCAGGAAACGCGAATTATCGTCGAGACGGCTGAGCGTAGGGCACTGGATCTGCTGCAAGCGAACATCGATGCCCTCCACGAGATCGCTCAGACACTCCAGGATCAGGAAGTGATCAGTGCCGACGACATCGCCAGGATCGTAGGGTAGGACGCAGGAGGTACAAGATGGCTCGGGTTCCCACAGGTGAAGAGCGCGAGGTCCGGCATAGCCCCGGCACAACCATCGACGGGGCGTCGTTGGCCCTGACTATTGTATTGGCAGCCGTCGTCGCTGCGCTCTCATTCATCCCCTTCTCGGTGATGCTGGGCACGGCGGGCAGCATCGAGATGTCGGAAGGCGTCTATCCTCTGGTCGGCTGGATCCTCGGCCCCATCGCCGGCGCCGTTGCCTCCGGACTAGGCCGGCTCGTGGGCGTCTTGCTGGCGCCCCACACAGCGGGCGTGCCGTTCGTCTCGGTATCGGGCGCGATGATCGGCAGCTTTGCAGCGGGCTCGATGGTCCTGCAGGGCAGACGGCGGCATTGGTGGATCGGGTTGACGATCTACCTGGTTATCGTCTACCTTCTCTACGCCGGGCGCGCCGTGGTCCAGAACGGCGTGGGCCTCTGGCCGGCCATCGGGGCCACCTTTCTAAACTGGTCGGGGATCCTGCTCTATGCCCTCCCGACCCGCCGTTGGATCGCACGCTGGCTCAAGAGCCGCCACGTCGGCCACCTGGCAGCGGGGCTCTTCCTCGGCACCTGGATGATCTCGGGCATCACGCACGTCAACTCCGGGATGATCACCTATTTTATGTATAACTGGCCGGAAGAAGTATGGTTAGTCCTGATCCCCATCATCCCGGTCGAGAACCTCGTCCGCTGTCTGATCGGGACGGTGATCGGCACCGGCGTCATCGCCGGCCTCCGTGCCATCGGGATCCTCAAGCCTCGTGAAGCCGTCTATTGAGACACCCGCAGCACGATCCTCCGACTGTCGTACGGAGGCAAGTGCCGTTTTCGACGGGGTCTCTTACCTCTATCCCCGCACCCAGGAACCCGCGCTCAACGAGATCAACCTGACCATCCTACGCGGGGAGTTTCTGGGTGTGATCGGCCCGACCGGCGCGGGCAAGACGACGCTGTGCCTAACCCTGAATGGAATTGTGCCCCAGGCCTTCGGCGGGCGCTTCTTCGGTTATGTGAAGGTCGCCGGGCTCGACACACTGAGTCATCCCGTCAGCACCATGGCGCAACACGTGGGGATGGTCTTCGAAGATCCCGACACCCAGCTCACAGCCACCTCCGTGGAGAACGAGATCGCCTTCGCGCTCGAAAACCTCAGGGTCCCACGGGACGAGATGCGCAGGCGGATTTCGTGGGCCCTGGAGATCGTGCGCCTCGAGGGCAAGGAGCACAAACACCCCTTCGAACTATCGGGAGGCGAGAAACAACGCCTCGCGATCGCGGCAGCGCTGGCCCTGCGCCCCGAGATTCTGGTCCTCGACGAACCCACCTCCCAGCTCGACCCGGTTGGCGTCCAAGAGGTCTTTGCCATCCTGCGCGACCTCAACCGAACGTTGGGGATCACCGTCGTGATCGCCGGTCACGCGGCTGAGGAGATGGCAGAGCATGCCGATCGACTCGCTTTACTTGTCCATGGAGAGCTGGTGACCACCGGGACACCCGAGGCGGTCTATGGAGACGTCGAACGCCTCAACAAGATTGGCGTACGTCCGCCACAGGTGACGGAGACCTTCTACCTGCTGGGCAACGGAACGCTGCCGGACCTGCCCGTGCGGCTGGAGGATGGGCTGAGGCTGCTCGAGACCTGGCCCCGCACGCACGCATGCCAAGGGGCACCATGCGAACAGCCGGCAAGACCAGCTCCACCGGTCAGTAGCGCCCGGCAAACGACGACGCCCCTCCTGTCGGCTCAGGCATTACACCACACCTACGCCGACGGCACCCAGGCACTCAAGGGCATCTCACTGGAGATCCATAGAGGCGAATATGTGCTCATCGCGGGGCAAAATGGGGCCGGCAAGAGCACACTGGTCAAGCATTTCCTCAACCTCCTCCAACCAACCCTTGGCACGACCTCGGTCAACGGCATCGATACCCGCCGCCTTCGGATGAGCGACCTGGCGCGCATCATCGGCTACGTGGCCCAAAACCCTGACCATCAGATCTTCACCGCCACGGTGGAGGACGAGGTCGCGTTTGCCCTGCGGCATCTGGGCCGCTCAACCGACCAGGTGAGCGCCGCCGTCACCCGCAGCTTGGAGGCCGTCGGCCTGCTCGATGCGCGGGATCGGCACCCCCTCGCGTTGCCCAAAGGCGACCGGACGCGGGTGATCATCGCAGCCGTACTGGCGATGGATCCGGAGGTCCTGATCTTTGACGAGCCCACCATGGGCCAGGACGACCAAGGCGCGCAGGCGATCCTCGATATCACGCGGCGCCTGCATCAGCAGGGGAAGACTGTGGTGACCATCACCCACCACCTGCACCTCATGCCGGCGTATGCCGAGCGTATGATCCTGATGGGCAAGGGCGTGAAGCTGCTCGACGCCCCGATTCGCCAGGCTCTCCACGACGTGGATCTGCTCGCCGCGACCTATCTGGCCCCACCACAAGCCGTATGGCTGGCACGGGCGCTCTGCGAAGCCGATGAGCCGGGCGCCGCGGCCCTCGTGACCCCGGAGGACGTCGCCGGCTGTCTAGCCGGACAGGCCCCCCCGATGGAGGTCCGCCATTAGCGCCTTCACACTCCAAAGCGTCGGACGCACATCGCTCTTCACCCGTCTGGATGTCCGGCCCAAGCTGGCCCTGATGACGGTCCTGACCCTGGTCGCCTTGGTCTGGGAGAGTCCCTTGCTGGGCACGCTGCTGGCCCTGATCGTCCTGATCGCGTGTCTGGTTGTGGGCGTACACCTCAGCTATGTCGGCAAACTGCTCGCGGTGATGCTGCCCTTCTACCTGTTGATGCTGATCACGCAAGGCTTCTTCGCCAATGATCTGATCCGCTCACGCACCGGACAAACGACACTAACGCCCCTCTTCTCCCTCCCGGACAGCTGGTGGTTAGTCGGAGGCACGACGATGTCGGTCGAAGGGCTCCTGTACGCACTCAACAGCATGGCCAAGACGCTGACGATGATGCTGGTGATCCCCCTCGTCGTCTTCACCACCGACGTCAACACGATGATCGTGGGCTTGGTCAAAGCCCGCGTCCCGTACAAGATCGCCTTTATCTTCTCCTCCACGCTCCGCTTTTTCCCCTTGCTTTTTGGGGATGTCCAGGCCATCATTCAGGCGCAACGCCTACGAGGGCTCGCCTTCGAGACCATGGGGCCGATCCGGCGATTGCGCGTCTATGCCAGGATCGCCGTGCCCTTGATCTTGGGCGCGGTGGTGAAATCCCAGCAGCTCGAGATCGTCCTGCAGTCCAAGGCCTTCTCCGGCAGCCCACAGCGCACCTACTTGCACGAGTCACGCTTGGCGTTCGCCGACTACGCCGTGCTGATCTTTGCCGGCCTGTTCATCGTGGTTGCGGCGGTGCTCTACATCGCCTTCGATATCGGAAAGTTCGGGGGGCCCCTATAGGCAGGCTATGACGATCCTCACATCCCGGAACGGGAAGCTGTATATCGGTCCGGATCATCCGGTGGTGCTGATCAGCGACCAACTGCGTCTCGGACCCCAATGGGACGAGGCCTCTGCCGATGCTGCCCTTGAGCAGATGGTGACCCTTGCCCGGCGCGCGATCTCGGCGGGCCTGGATATGGTGGACCTGATGGTCACCGGTCCGGCTACGGACGAGAGCGCGGCTTTCGTGACCCACCTGCTCCCCCGACTTGCCGTTGCCGTTCACGACGCCGTCGGCTGTGCCATCTCACTGGACTCGCGCCATCCTGCGGCGCTCCGCGCCGCCCTGACGGCTCTCCGGCCCTACAAGGTGCTCATCAACTCCGTCACGGCGGAGGCTGACGTACTGGCGACGCTGTTGCCGCTCGCCGCCGAGTTCGGGGCCGCCATCATCGGCATGCCGATCGGCGACCATCACGGCTTGCCGAAAGACGTCCAGGGGCGGATGAAGGAGGCCGAGGTGATCCTCGAACGGGCAGCTGCCCACGGCATTCCGTCGGAGGACGTGGTGATGGATGCGATCTGCCTGGCCCCCTCCGCCGAATTAGGCTCCATGGCCGTGTCCCTGGAGACGCTGCGCCGCTTTCACGATGAGTTGGGCGTCGCAACGACGCTCGGCATCAGTAACGCCGGTTACGGCATGCCCGAGCCCTTCCATATCGCCCTGGCCTATCTGCTGTCCGCTATGCCCTGGGGTCTGGACTCAGCGCTGGTGAACCCGCGCACACCGCTGCTCATCGAGGCCGTGCGCGCCGGTGATTTTCTGACACACCGCGATCCCTATGGGAGGCGGTATCTCCAACACTACCGGGCCACACAACGAACATGACTTTGAGGAGATGCTCATGCGACTTACTTTCACGCTGAACGATGCCCCCATCGATCTGGAGGACATCCCTGAGGATATGGCCTTGGTCGACCTGCTCCGCGACGTCCTCGACCTGACGGGCACCAAGCGTGGGTGCGAGACGGGCACCTGCGGCGCCTGCTCCGTGCTGATCGACGGACGCCTGGCGCGCTCATGCAGGACCAAGGTGGCCGACATCGTCGACCACCACGTAACAACGATCGAGGGTATCCGCAGCCCTGACGGTGGCCTCAGCGACCTTCAGACCGCCTTTCTCGCCCATGGCGCGGTGCAATGCGGATTCTGCACGCCAGGCATGGTCCTGGCGGGGGAGGCGCTTCTGCGTCGCAACGCGGCGCCGACCCGTACCGAGATCCGTCGCGCCATCAACGCCAATCTCTGTCGCTGCACAGGCTATCAACAGATCGTCGACGCGATCGAGGAGGTGGCTGCCCTCCGACGCGCGAACCGGGTCGCGGACGGGGAGGTGACCCCGTGACCGAGAAGCTCAGTTATGTCGGCAATCCGGCCCTGAAGAACGTCGATGGCATCGACAAGGTCACCGGGCGCACCCGCTACGTCGGCGATATGGTCGTCCCGAACATGCTGGTCGGCAAGGTGCTGCGCAGCCCCGTGCCGCATGCGCGCATCACGGAGCTCGACGTGACGCCGGCCCTTGCGGTGCCCGGCGTCAAGGCCGCGATCACCCATGCGGACTTCGTGGATGACGGCAGCTTCGGCTGGCCGATTCGTGACGCTTTCATGCTCGCCTATCAGAAGGTGCGCTACGTCGGCGAAGCCGTCGCCGCCGTCGCCGCCGAGGATGAGGAAGCCGCAGACGCCGGACTGGCAGCGATACGCTTCGCCTATGAGCCCCTACCGGTGATCGCGAGTGTGGACCAGGCCCTCGACCCGGAGATGCCTCAGATTCCTGAGATCTCGCCCACGGGAGGCGGTAACCTCTCTAACACCCACCTGCTGCGCAACGGTGATCCCGATCCGCTCATCGCAAGCGCGCCTGTCGTCCTGGAGGCGACCTACGAACTCCCGCATCAGGAGCACGCCTACATCGAGACCGAGGGCGCGCTGGCGATCCCTGAACCGGACGGCGGCGTCACCATCTACGCCAACTGCCAGAGCCCCCACCTGAACCGCGACAATGCCGCTCAGGTCCTGGGGCTCGAGCCCGGTCGCGTTCGCGTGATCCAGCCGCCAATGGGCGGCGCTTTCGGCGGCAAGGACGACGTCGTTTATCAGACCACGGCCCAGGCGGCAAAGCTCGCCCTGAAGGCCGGTGCGCCCGTGCGCCTCATCCTCAACCGCCCCGAGTCCATGGCGGCTTCCTACAAGCGTCAGTCGATGCGGAGTCATCTCATCCTTGCAGCCGAGCAGGATGGGACCTTACGCGCGGCCAAGGCGGACCTGACCGTCGACACCGGCGCCTATGCCTCCGGCACACCGCTCTCCTCCTGGCGGGCGACGATGCACGCGGCAGGTGCCTATCGCTATGAGGCCGTCCACGTCGATACCCAGGCCCTCTACACCAACAACGGCTACTCCGGCGCCTTCCGAGGTTTCGGCAATACCCAGGCGAGTTGTGCCGCCGAACTGGCCATCGACGAATTGGCCGAGCAGGTGGGCCGTGATCCCATCGAGTTTCGTCTGCACAACTGCCTGAGACTGGGCGATCGCACGATGACGGGTGTTCAGCTGGATCAGGCGGTCGGCCTGGCGGATTGTCTGACGTGGGTGCGCGACCGCTCCGACTGGGCTGCCAAGCGCGCCGCCTATGACGCCCAACCCGGCGATGCGCCGCATAAGCGCGGGATCGGGGTCGCCTGCTACTTTCACGGCAGCGGCCTGGGCGGCGAGGGCCTGGACTTCGCGACGGCGACGCTCACGATCGAGCACGACAACCGGGTCACCATCGCCGCCGGTCTGACGGACTTCGGACAGGGCAGCCGTACCGTCTTCACACTGCTGGCGGCGGAGACGCTGGGCGTCTCCATGGACCGCGTGCGCGTCCTGCGACCGGACACGCAGACCGCCCTGGACTCAGGCCCTACGGTAGCATCGCGGGCCTCCATCGTCGGCGGCAACGCCGTAAGGATCACCGCAGCGAAGATCGACCGCGTGTTGAGGATGGCAGCGGCGGATCTGCTCGCTTGCCTGCCCGAGCAGTTGGTCCGCGACGGCGAGCGCTACATCGGCCCGACGGAGGAGCCCGTGGGCTTTGAGGTCGTGGTCGCCCACGCCCGCGAGATGGGATTCCAGCTCTCGGCCCAGGGCCGCTGGCAGATTCGGCCCATCGAGTGGGATTTCGAGCGCGGCACCGGTGAGCCCTACTTCGCCTACGTCTTCGGCGCCCAGGTCGCCGAGGTGGAGGTGAACCGCCGCACAGGCAGGACCCGCGTGCTCAAGATCTGGGCCGCCCACGACGCCGGGACGATCCTTTTTCCCAGCGGCGCGCTTGGACAAATGTACGGCGGCATCGCACAGGGGCTGGGCTTTGCCCTGATGGAAGGCTTCCGGTTCGAGCAGGGGATACCGCAGGCGCTCGACTTCGACCGCTACCGGATTCCCCGCGCCACCGACGTGCCCGAGATCGAGGGCACCTACATTCGCACCTCGCATCCGGAGGGGCCCTACGGTGCCAAGAATCTAGCGGAGCCGGTGATGATCGCCACCGCGCCCGCCATCGCCAATGCCTTCTACCAGGCGACGGGTCATCGGGTACACACCCTGCCCCTGCCGAACCTCGCCTCCTGAGCGACTTGCGCTTAGAACATTTGAGCGATATAATCGAGGCATGGGCATGATCGATATCGCCGTTCGCGCTCAGGAGCGCCGCGCTCACAAACTGATGCTGCAGGGCAACCTGGATGGGGCCATCGCTGTCTATCGCGAGATCCTCAGCCTCGATCCGGAGTGCGCGACAGCCCACTACCAACTGGGCCTCTGCTATCGCCAGCGACGCCAGTGGGAGGACGCTGTACGGGTCTTGGCTCGCGCCCGTGATCTGGGCGAGGCGCGCGCAATTCCCCTGTTGAACGAGCTGCAGACGTCACGCCCTCCCCACAACGTCAACGATGCGGCGGACGAGCCCGCTGTCGTCGTCGGCAGCCGCGTCCTGACCCGCAGCAGGCCATCGGAGACGCCGCCCCAGCAGCATGACGCTCAGGGCGTTCAGGCATCAGGGTCTGGGGTCGCCGAGCCTCGGGGGCTGTACGCCGCCGGGAGCGAACATCGTCGCGGCGAGCGACCTGAGGACGAGGCGCCTATCGTGTGCCCGCCGCTGGCTCCCATCTTTGCCCCCGGGGGGGCTCTCACCCAGGCGTTGGGCTCGCGTTTCCGGGCCAGGGCAGGCCAGCTGGAGATGGCGTCGCTCGTGCGTGAGGCGCTGCAAAACCGGCAACACGCGATCCTGGAGGCCGGAACCGGGATCGGCAAGTCTTTCGCCTACCTCATCCCGGTCCTCTGGTCGGGGGCGTCGGCGATCGTGAGTACCTCGAACAAGGGGCTGATGAACCAGCTCTGGGAGAAGGATCTTCCCACGCTCCAGAGGATCGCGCCCCATCCCACCAAGACCGCTCTTCTCAAGGGCAGAGGCAACTACATCTGCGCGCTGCGCCTCGACCGTCTCCGCCAACAGGTCGGCCTTCCCAACCAACCGGCGCTGCTGGCCCAGGTCAGGAAGGGGCTGGAGCGTGTGCCCAACGGCGATGTCGAGATGATGAAGCTGCCGCCCGAGCTGGCGGCACGGCTCACCGTCAGCGGGCACGAGTGCCGGGGCCGTCACTGCCCGCAGTTCGACCGCTGCCTCTATGAGGAGGCCAAGCGCCAGGCAGCGGAGGCCGACGTGGTGGTGACCAACCACGCGCTGCTCTGTACCAGCGCGCTGTTGGCCGATCAGCACATCCTACCGGTGCGTTCGGTGCTGATCATCGACGAGGCCCATCAGCTCACGCGGTATGCCATCGAAGCCCTCACGAAGACCTTGGGGCAGGAGCAGTTCTGGAGTCTCATCAACCATCCCACCCTACGCGCCGCCGCTCCGGATGAGGAGCTGCTGGTCGAGGCCCGTGCTGCCTACGAAGCCTTCTTCCAGGCCGCGGAACGGCAGCGCCCAGGCCACGCCACGAGCCGTAACCGTCCCGCCCGTTGGGAGCTATCAGGGGAGATCGAAGCAGGCCTGGCGCTATGGGGAACCCTGATGCAGCTGCAGCGCAGCTTGGCCCACGCAGCCCATCTGGACGAGGGCGAACGGGAGGCGATCGCCACCCAGACCGAGGAGGTCGCCGCCACCGCCCGTGCCCTGGCGACCCCAGAACCCGAGACGCACATCCGTCTCTGTGAGCGCGCGAGCGACGGGCAACTCGACAGCGAGGACGCCTATCACGCGCTCTACCTCCCGCTGGTGGCGACGGATCCGCTGCGGCGGCAGCTCTTCAACGCGTGGCCCCGCGTGATCTGCACCAGCGCGACGCTCGGGGTGAACAACGACCTCACCTGGTTCGGGCGACAGGTCGGCCTCTTCGCGGGACACGACGAGCAGCCCGTCATCGCCCGTGCCATCCCCGGACCGTTCGACTACCCCCGGCAGATGGTGCTCTATACCCCCAAGGCGCTGACGCCGGTCTACGACGAGGCACGGCAGGCATTCGCGGGGACCTATGTGGACGCATTGACCGAGGAGGTGGCCCAACTCCTGGAGGCCAGTCGCGGGCGCGCGCTGGTCCTGTGCACCAGCCGGCGACGCATGACCCAACTCTATGATACCCTTGCACCGGTCCTCAACCCGCGCTATCCCTGCTACCTACAGGGGGAGCTGGCCCAACCGGAGCTCGTGGCGCGGTTCAAGCGCGACGGCAACGCGATCCTCTTCGCTACCCGGGGCTTCTGGGAGGGTCTCGATATCCCCGGCGATGCGCTGGCCCTGGTGATCCTCGACAAGATCCCCTTTGTCCCCTACGACGATCCGGTCATCCGCCGCCGTGAGGCACAGATCACGGCAGAAGGCGGCAACGCCTTCTACGAGCTTCAGCTTGGGTCGGCCATCCTCAACCTTCGCCAGGGTGCCGGACGCCTGATCCGCTCGGAAACGGACCGCGGCGTGATCGCCCTGCTCGACGCGCGCGTCCTACATAAACGATACGGGCAGCAGATCATCCGATCGCTGCCCGAAGGGTGCCACACCACCGACTTCGCGGACGTCGTCGCTTTCCTGTCTAGACGCTAGCCCTCCTGGAGGAAGTCATCGACGGAGCCCTTGGCTAATCCGATGACGGTGTCCGCCGATCCGTAGTAGACCCAGAGTTGAGGACAGCATCTTCCTACCACGGCACCTCGGGGCGCGACTGCAGAATCGGCTCACGACCGACACGCTCCAGACGCAACATGGCCGACCTCCCTTACCCCTTCTTGACCTCAATCCCATAGCCACGGGCAAGCTCCCGCAGCTCATTCATGTACTCGAGACTGGGCGCCTCCAACTCGCTGGCCTCATAGGCAAGATCGAGACTGCGGTACTTGTCCGCCGCGAGTCGGTGGAAACGCAGCAAGTCAAGTGTCGGAGCCGGCACGTCGGTGCCGTCCCGCTGCGAGATGCGAAGATCGGTCAGATGGCGCACAAAGGCGGCGATCTCACCGATTGCCTCGCGCGTGTCGTTCACGGTGGGGATCACGGGTGTGCGGAACCAGACCGGCTTATCGGTCGCCATCAGCTGTTCGGCGATCTTGAGGATGCGTTGGTTAGACACCCCGGTCGCGGCGCGGTGCGCTTCCGGATCCATATGCTTGATGTCCATCATCACCATATCGACCAGCGGCAGCAGCTCCTCGAGGTCGGACCAGGGATAGTTACCACAGGTCTCGATCGCCGTATGGACGCCTTCGGCCTTGGCCCGCTCCAGGAGGGCCTTGGTGAAGGCCTTCTGCAGCATCGGCTCTCCCCCGGAAAGCGTCATCCCGCCGCCCGAGTTGGCATAGAACGCGCGGTCGGCGAGAACCTCCTGCATCACGTCATCCACCGTCAGCTCCTCGCCCGTCATCTCCAGCGCGCCGGAAAAGCAGTTGTCGACACAGGCGCCGCAGAGCGCGCACTTGTCACGCAGGTACTTGTGCACACCCTCGTCGATGACCTGCGCACCATACTCGCAAGCCTCAATGCAGGCCCCACAGCCGATACAACGCTCCGGATAGTACTGAATCTCAGGCTTGGGGCGAATACCCTCGGGGTTGTGACACCAGAAGCAATGCAACGAACAGCCCTTGAGGAAAACGGTCGTCCGGATGCCCGGACCATCGTGAACCGAAAAGCGTTGGATGTTAAATACGATGCCAGTTGCGGTCACGTCAACTCCTTCTAGAATCTTCGATATCGTCGGTGCGGATACGACCAGACCGTATCCTGCAACCCAGCCTCAAGAATACCACCTCTCGACGATCAGCCAAGCCCAAAACGGACGTCGATGATTGACAGCGATGAGGATATTGGTATACCATAGTTAGGTACCGGTAACGATACCGGTATCGTTTTCAGATCACGGTGTACCTACAGACGAGACGACTTCCTATGAGACGAAGTAACAAGAGCATCACGATCCAGGACGTGGCACGTGCGGCGGGTGTATCGGTCTCGACGGTCTCGCGTGTGCTTAACGACAAAGCCGACGTCGCACCGCAGACCTTTCAGAAAGTGCAGCGCGTGATCGAGGAGCTAGGCTACACCTCGAGTTTGGCCGCCAGAAGCATGCGCAGCCGACGCACCGGTGTGATCGGCCTCATCCTGCCCGATCTGGAGGACCCCTTCTGTATCCAGGTCCTCAAGGGTATTAACCGAGCCATTTCCGCGCTCGAATACGACCTCATCGCCTATGCCAGCAGCAGCATCCGCACCGATTCCAAAGCTGATCGCGAGCAGCTCTACGTCTCCCTGCTCAATGGAAGCATCACCGACGGGATCATTGTCGTCACGCCCTCAGCGACCAGCTTTCCCACCGCCGCCCCTGTGGTCGCGATTGACCCGAACGAGGAGTGCAACGGATGCCCGACGGTGATCGGCATGAACCGCGCCGGCGCCCTCACGGCAATGGGCTACCTGATCGGCTTAGGCCACGAGCGCATCGGCTACATTGGCGGTCGCCCTGACCTACGTTCCGCCCGCCAGCGCCTGGAAGGCTACACCGGCGCTCTGCGCCAGGCCAACATCGATGTGGCTCCGGAGCTGATCACCGTCGGCGACTACACGACCCCGACAGGGCGCCGGCGCGCCCGTGAGCTACTGACCCTACCGGAGCCGCCGACGGCGATCTTCGCCGCTAACGATCAATCGGCCATCGGCGCCATCGAGGCTGCCCGCGAACTGGGCCGGCGCGTGCCGGAAGACCTCTCGATCATCGGCTTCGACAACGTCCCCGAGGGCGCTTACTACAATCCCGCCCTGACGACTGTCGACCAGTTCATCGCCAAGATGGGCTATGTCGCGACGGAGATGCTGGTGGGCCTGATCCGAGAGGGAGAGGTGGATAGCGGCCAATACACCATGCCGACACAGCTTGTCGTCAGGGACTCCTGCAGAGGTATCACCAAGAGCACGTAATCCAAACCGGAAAGGAGGGTGAATCGATGTGAGGTGAAACGTAACCGGTCTTTGGCTACCCCATCCGATAGCACGAAGGCCCTCAGCACCTTGGGGAGGATCCCCCTACGAGTGTAGGTCACCAGACCATCTGTAATTGATCAAGGAGGAAGTGAAAGATGCGCAAGTCGATTCTGTTAAGAGTCTGTGTCGTGATCGTCCTGGGCCTCCTGACGGCATGTGGCGGCGCGGTGGAGCCGCAGCCGGTCTAAGTCACCCGAGTCGTGGTTGAGACCCAGGTCGTCGAGGGCGAATCCGTCGAGGTCACCCGGGTCGTCACGGAGGAGATCGTCGTGACGGCTACGCCTGAGCCCGTGGAGAGAGAGATGGCAGCCGATGTCCTTGGCATTTTGCCCAGAAGCGAGACGTTGATCGCCGGTATGTTAACGGGACGCGTTGGGTCTCCCAGCAACTTCAACAAGTGGGCAGGCTGGAGATGGATGGATCGTGGTATGCAGAACCTGGCGAACGAGCCCCTATGGTCTGTCGATTTTGCCACCGGCGAGATCATCAACGGACTCGCCTCGGGCGATCCAATCTACAACGAGGACTTCACACGCGTGGAGATTCCGCTGCGTGAGGGTGTCGCGTGGGCTGACGGCACGCCGTTCACGGCGGATGACGTGGTCTTCACGGTCGAGACGATTCTGGCGAACGAGGGTCTGAGTGACCATAATGCCTTAGTTGAGGACGTAGACGCTGTCTACAAAGATGGTGACTACGGAGTCGTGTTCGAGCTCAAGCAACCCAACTCACGGTTCCATACGAAATTCCTCGATCGGTGGGGTTGTATCTGGATCATGCCGAAGCATATCTTCGAGACGGCAGACGACCTGTTGACGTTTGAGTTCGATCCCTTCGTTGGCACCGGACCCGATAAGCTGCACAGCTACGACCCTGCCGGTTACTGGACGATTTGGGAGAAACGCGCGGACTGGGACAAGAGCCCCACAGGTATCCTGTTCGGCGAACCCGTGCCCCAGTACGTCGTCTTTCAGACTTTCGCCAACGAGGGAGCCAAGATCCTGGCTCAGCTGACGCATCAGTTGGACGCCGTAGACCTATCGGCAGAAGGGCTCAAGGCGGTGCTGGCGCAGGGCGACACAGTCCGGGCCTATCAGCCCTCCTTCCTTTGGGTCGTGAACAACGATCCATGCATCACTGGGCTTCTGTTCAACACGGCGGTGGCCCCGTACGACAACCCTGAAGTGCGCTGGGCACTGCTGCTGGCGATCGACATCGAAGAGCACCTCGGTCAAGCCGTTGATGGCATGGGCACACTGAGTCCGATCCACATTCCTTCGCTGGGTACATACCCCGAGAACTTCATCAAGCCGCTGCTGCCGTGGCTCGAGGATTTTGAGCTGGATCTAGGCGACGGCGAGACCTTCAAGCCGTTTGATCCCGAAGCGCCCATGCGGGTAGCCGAGTATGCACGCGAGCGTGGCTATACGTTCCCGGACGATCCCGACTACATCGAGACGGCATTCGGACTCGGCTGGTACAAGTACGCACCCGAGGTCGCCGAGAAGCTGCTCATCAAGAATGGCTTCTCGCGGGATGCAAACGGGATGTGGCTCCTCCCCGATGGCACACCATGGAAGATCGAGATCATCGAGACCCCCGACTCCGCGACTCATGGGTTCAAGAATGGTAACGCTGCGGCCCAGCAGTGGAAGAAGTTCGGGATCGATGCGGTCTACTTCGCGTCGGATGCTCAAGCCACGCTGCAGGGGAATGGCGAGTTCCAGGTCAGCGGCAGCTGGCCGGCCCAGGAGCCATGGGGTGCGGGCGTCGACCTCTACAGGACGTTCAATGCCTTCAACTCCGAATACCACAAACCGCTCGGAGTGCTCAACCAGGGGAATAACTCGCGGTGGTCGAGTCCTGAGATGGATGCCGTCCTCGAGGCCCTGAGAGAGACCGACCCCACCGACACCGAAGCCGTGACCGCCTTAGGCATCGAAGGCCTCAAGATTCTCGTGGAGGAGATGCCGGGAATCCCGACCTACGGCTACGCGGGTTTCCTCACGTGGGACGAGTACTACTGGACCAACTGGCCCGGTTCGGAGAACCCCTATACTCAGCCTTACCAGCACTGGGGTCCGTTCAAGTACACGATGCCGTACCTGGAACCGACCGGCCGTTAGGTTAGCCCAAGTCGGATTCTGATTCACACTCCGGGTGGGCCATCTTGTCCGCCCGGAGTGTGATTGGAGTACGGATGAGTACAAGATTGAGGAGAGTAGAGCCTTGACGTTTGTAAGACGCCATCTCATACCGAGGCTTGTTCAGTACTTTCTGATCATCTTTGTAGGGATCACAGCCGTGTTCGTTATCCCTCGTCTGGCGCCGGGCGATCCGGTCTACCGGACGATTGCCGAGCTGAGATCGAGGGGCTCGTACCTCGATCCCGCTACAGTAGATAGTATGATCGATGATCTGACCGAGATGTACGGGCTTGAGGGATCGATGTTTGACCAATACCTCGCCTTCTGGGGACGATTGGTCAGGGGGGACTTCGGTGTCTCCTTCTTCCAGTTTCCCACGCCGGTGCTTCAGCTCATCGGCATATCGCTGCCCTGGACACTGGGGTTGCTCCTCACGACGACATTGCTCTCGTGGACGATCGGTAACCTGATCGGCGGGTTAGCCGGCTACTTCTCCCAGAAGCGCTGGTCAAGGATCCTGGACGGCATCGCCATGGTGATCCGACCCATTCCCTACTACATCTTCGCCTTCGGCCTGCTGCTGCTGTTGGCCTATGTCTTCCGGCTCTTCCCCGTCAGTGGTGGCGCCGCCATCGGCAGGCGACTCATGTTCAACCTGGACACGATGCTGGACATCCTCAAGCACGCCTTCCTCCCGGCTCTTTCACTTGTCATACTCGGGGTCGCGATCAACTTTCAGACGATGAAGCTGATGGTCCAGAACGTGAACTCGGAGGACTTCGTACGCTATGCCAAACTCGGCGGCGTCAAGGAAAGCAAAATCGTCTGGCACTACGTCATCAGAAACGCCATACTTCCACAGATCACGGGCTTAGCACTATCGTTCGGGCAGATCTTCAGCGGCGCCCTGATCACGGAGATCGTCTTCTCCTATCCGGGCCTCGGCACCCTCCTCTACAACGCCATCCGCACCGGGGACTACAACCTGATCATGGGGATCACGGCGCTGTCGATCGTGGCGATCACGACAGCCATCCTCATCCTCGATCTGCTCTATCCCCTGTGGGATCCCAGGATCAGGTACACGTAAGGAGATCAGATACCGTGAAACTACTCCGAGACCTTTTCCGGGATTTCAGATTCACCTTGAGTTTCAGCATCCTGTGTATTCTGGTCGCACTCGCCCTTCTATCCCTCTTCTCGCCCTACGATCCCACCTTCTGGAGCGTCGTTCCCCGCGACCTGAAGCCCTCCTGGACTTATCTGTTGGGCACCAATTCCAAAGGCCAAGATGTCTTCTGGCAGGCCACCTTTGCCGTTCGCAACTCGCTGATCCTCTCGGTCATCGCAGGATCGGTGTCTCGCGTCATCGCCATCGTGGTCGGGATGGTCGCCGGCTACTTGGGCGGAGGCGCTGATAGGGTCCTGATGTTCCTCACCGATAGCCTGTTGGTCATCCCCCTCTTCTTGATCATCGTGTTGTTGG
>CAZYYC010000078.1:13609-16497 GCA_964650935.1 uncultured Anaerolineales bacterium | reverse complement strand
CCGCGGAGGGGACGACGGCGGCGGATACGCGCCGTATCGCGGCGGAGATGGTGGATGCTGGTGTCGACCTGCTGGTTTTTGTGGGGGGAGATGGCACGGCGCGGGACATCCTTGACGCTGTGGGGGTTCGCGTACCGGCGGTCGCTGTGCCGGCAGGCGTCAAGGTCTACAGCGGCGCGTTCGCCCTGAGTCCGAGGGCTGCTGCTCGGATGGTCGACGCCTTCACCTCGGGTGTTGATGTCACCGAGGGTGAAGTCCTCGACATTGATGAGGACGCCTTCCGCGATAACCGCCTGGAGGCCCGGACCTACGGTTTTCTCCTGGTGCCCAATGTGTCGCAGCAGCTGCAGCCCGGCAAGGAGGGCTCGCATGCGACGCCCGACACCTTGGAGAACAAGCGCGACCTCGCCGCTGCCTTCATCGACGATATGGAGGCGGATCGTCTCTATCTGCTCGGTCCCGGCACGACCGTGGCGGCGATCGCCGAGGCGCTGGGCGTGGAGAAGACGCTGCTGGGCATCGATGCGCTACTCCATGACAGGGTCGTGGGTCACGATCTGAACGAGCGCGAGATCTTGGCCCAGCTCGACGGTCACGGGCGGTGTGCCATCGTCGTGACTCCGTTGGGCGGCAACGGTTTTATCTTCGGGCGGGGCAATAAGCCGTTCACCCCTGAGGTGATCCGCCGTGTTGGGACGGAGCATATCATCGTGGTGGCGACTGAGCAGAAGGCGCGAGAGGTAGGCGTGCTGCGGGTGGATACAGGTGATCCTGACCTGGACGAAGAGTTGAGCGGTTATCGCGAGGTGTTGATCGGCTATGATATGGCCCGGCTGATGCGGGTCCGGGCGGAGTGAACACAGGAGGCAGCATGGCAGCAGAATCGAGACGTCCGAATATCCTCTATCTCCACACGCACGATGTCGGTAGGTACGTGCAGCCCTACGGCCATGCCATACCGACGCCGCATCTCCAGGCCCTGGCTGAAGAGGGTGTGCTCTTTCGCCGGGCCTTTTGTGCTAATCCGACCTGCGCAGCGAGCCGCTCCACCTTACTGACGGGGATGTACCCCCACAACAACGGGATGACGGGTCTGGCCCACCGTGGCTGGTCGCTCAACGACTATCGACAGCACCTTGTCCACACGCTGCGCGCTGCGGGGTACGAGACGGTGCTCACGGGTGTGCAGCATGTGGTCTCACATCAGAGGGGCGAGCCGTGGCAGGTTATCGGCTATGACAGATGGCTGGGCGACGACGATGCCCACGAGCGCGCTGTCGCTTTCCTGGAGTCCGCGCCTGACGAGCCCTTCTTTCTGGCCGTCGGCTTCAGTGACACCCACCGTGAGTTCGGACCGGTCACCGATGCAGGCGATCCGCGCTATTGTAAGCCACCCGCCCCGCTTCCCGACGCGCCGGAGACCCGTGAGGACATGGCGCGCTACATGACCAGCGCTCGCGAGGTCGATGCCAAGATGGGCGCCGTGTTAGAAGCACTGGCGCGTACGGGACTCGATGAGACCACCCTCGTGATCTGCACGACCGACCATGGCCCGGCGTTCCCGCGAATGAAGTGCACCCTGACGGACAGCGGTACCGGTGTGATGCTCATCCTACGCGGACCCGGCGGCTTTGAGGGCGGGCGTGTCGTTGAAAGCATGGTCGGGCACATCGACATCTTCCCCACGCTGTGCGAGTTCCTAGAGATAGAACCGCCCTCGTGGTTGCAGGGCGTCTCGCTGATGCCGCTGATTCGTGGCGAAGCTGAGTCGGTGCGCGACGAGATCTTCACCGAGGTCAACTACCATGCGGCCTATGAGCCGATGCGCGCGATCCGCACCCCGCGCTGGAAGTACATCCGGCGCTACGATGACCGCCAGGGGCCGGTCCTGCCTAACTGCGATGACAGCCTCAGCAAGTCGCTGTGGCTGGAGCACGGCTGGGCGGAGATGGCACCTGAGCCTGAGATGCTCTTCGACCTGATCTTCGACCCCAACGAGGCGCACAACCTAGTCGGGGATCCTCGAGCGCAGGAGATCCTTGTGGATCTACGCGCCAGGCTGGATGCCTGGATGCGTGAGACCGATGATCCGCTGCTGCGGGGACCCGTGCCTGCGCCGCCGGGTGCCGTGGTTAATGATCCCGATGGCCTTTCGCCTCAGGAGCCACCGCAGCCGGTTGTATGAAGCTTCTGATCTGGGATTTCGATGGCACGTTGGGCTATCGCGATGGCGGTGACTGGGCGGCATCGCTGCTTGAGGTGCTGCTGCGGGCAGCACCCGACGGTGACGTGGCGCTCGACGACGTTCGGCGCTTCACGCGCTTCGGCTTCCCTTGGCAGGTGCCGGACCGGCCCCATCTCCATCTGAGTAAGGCAGACGCGTGGTGGGCGGCGCTCGAGGAGCATTTCTGTCGTGCCTACGAGGGATTGGGATTCCCCGCATCTCAGGCGCGCGAGTTCGCGCACGAGGTGCGGCCCACCTATCTGGCGGCGAAGCGCTGGCGCCTCTACGAGGATGCCCTAGCGACGCTGGATGCGCTCACGGCAGAGGGTTGGACGCACGCGATGCTCACCAACCATGTGCCCGAGTTCCGCGAGATCGCTGCCGAGCTGGGGCTCATGCCGGTTTTCGCACACATCTGCAACTCTGCTGAGATGGGCTATGAGAAGCCCCACCCGCAAGCCTTTGCCCAGGTGCTGGCGGCGTTTCCTGAGGCGTCACCGCGCTGGATGATCGGTGACAACTACCACGCCGACGTACAGGGTGCTAGGGCTGTAGGTATCCCCGCGATCCTCGTCCGGCGCTTCCATCCGGACGCCGCGTACTTTGCGGAGACCTTGCGGGAGGTCCCGGCGATCGTGGGCTAGTCTCCCCTCTTCCGGGTTGC
>CAZYYC010000078.1:0-13509 GCA_964650935.1 uncultured Anaerolineales bacterium | reverse complement strand
CTTCCGGGTTGCTGACGAAATGGGGTAGCAACCCGGAAGGGAAGAAGGAGGGAATCCGTGACCAAGAATGACATCGCGATCTTGCGCGATCTGGCGGAGCGCTACCGTGAGATCGCTGCCGACCCTGTCAATGCCACGCGGCGTGACCTATGGCGTCGCCACAACAGTCTCAAGCAAACCCATCCGCTCATCTACGTGCGCGCCTTCGCCTGGCAGGAAATGCCCGAGTCGCGCTTGCACTGCGAGGATCCCTTCTTCCGCGCGTATGAGGACGGCTTGCGGCAGAGCCTCTTCCGCGCCACCTTCAACGACGACTTCATCTTCGAGCCTTGGATCACCGTGCGCGCTGCCTGCATCACACCATCTGAGGGCGTCTGGGGTCTGGCCTCACCGCGCACTCACAGCGAGGACCCGCGCGGCTCCTTTGTCTGGGATCCACCGCTGAAAGCCGAGGAGGACCTCGACCGCTTGATCGAGCCGCATCACGTCATCGACGAGGTGGAGACTGCCCGGCGGGTGGAGAAGCTGGCGGACGCCATCGGCGACATCCTGACCATCAACGTCGACCGGCAGCCGGCCTACGTGGTGTGGGACGGTGATATCTCGACGCAGTTAGCCTACCTGCGGGGGCTGGAGCAGATGATGTGGGACATGATGGACCGTCCCGCGTGGCTGCACCGGCTCCTGGCGCGGATGCGCGACGGCATCCTGCGCACCCATGAGGAAGCCGAGCGTGCCGGCGACTGGATGCTGAGCTCCCACCAGAATCAGGCGATGCCCTATGCCGAGGAGCTGCCGGATCCGGCGCCGTCAGGACCCCTCGCGCCGATCCCTACCTCCGTCACCCGCGACCGGCTCTGGGTTTTCCTCGCCTCGCAGGAGACCACGGCGGTGGGACCCAAGCTGTTTGAGGAGTTCATGCTCCGCTACCAGATCCCGATCATGGCGCCCTTCGGATTGGTGGCCTACGGCTGCTGCGAGGATCTCACGCGCAAGATCGATCTCCTGCGGCAGATCCCCAATCTGCGGCGCATCGCTGTCTCGCCGATGGCGGACGTCGCCAAGTGCGCGGCACTGATTGGACAGGACTACGTGCTCAGCTACCGCCCCAGCCCGACCGATATGGTCGGCTACGGCTGGAACCCGGACAAAGTGCGCGAGTTACTCGTGCGCGACCTCGACGCCTGTGGCGACTGCCACGTCGACATCACGCTCAAGGATGTGGAGACGGTGCAGGGCGACCCCGACCGCGTGCGCCGTTGGGTTGACGTCGTGCGAGAGGTGACGGCGTGACGAGTAACGAGTAACGAGAGACCTTGCGAGGGCTTCCGGGCCCTCGCAAGGTTGCAGTACAGCGCGACGATTCGCGGGGCACCGACTCCCCTCTCCCCGGGAGAGCGCAGTCCCCGTATTAGGGGAGGGTCAGGGGTGAGGGGGCACCCAACTTCTGCGCGCAGACGGTGAGCCAGACAGGGAGTCCGGCGCGGGGATTGGCACGCCAGTCCATCAGGCTTGTGTCCACACCGGGCTCGTAGGCGTCGCCCTCCCAGAATCGCGGGTCCTTAGCAGCACTCTCGGCGATCTGCTTGAGCACAAGGCCCGCCTCTGCCAGGGGGTTCAGCAGGTCCGCGAGTGTCCAATTGAACTCGACGGCGGGCCCGAAGTCATCCTCCTCGACATAGGGCCCGGTGTCCCAGTAGGGCTTCTCCATCTGCAGCGGGTGTGCTTGATCGACCCACGGTCGCTGGAAGGGGTGGATGTCGTAGAAGATGTAGAAGCCGCCCGGCTTGAGCACGCGCTGCACTGCTGCAAAGACAAGCGCGGGCTGGGAGATCCAGACGAAGAAGCCATTGGTCGAGCAGACCAGATCGAAGGCATCATCCGGCAGCGACACCAGATCGGCAGCATCCGCTTGGACGAAGCTGATGTCCAGGCCAAGCTGCTCCGCCCGCTGCGCTGCCACATCCAGCTGTCCCTGCGAGATGTCCGTGGCTGTGACGTCTGCCCCGAGCCCCGCCAGCGCAAAGGCCGCGTAAGCATCGCCGCTTCCGATCACGCAAGCGGCTTTCCCTGTGAGATCGCCTGCATAGCGCCGGATCATCGCCAGCGCCTCGCCCTCGAAGGCCAAACCGGGCTCGGTTGTACAGCGGCGCCAGAGCCCGTCGCGGTCGCGCAGTTCGCGCCACCGTGGTGACAGTCTATCCCAGTAGTGCCGGTTGGTCTCGTGCATAGGCTCATCTCCCTCGCGCGTGGCCAGCTCTGGCCCATCGGGTTGGCGGCCTGTAGCCTTACTTAGCCTCCGTGACGAGAGCTGATTTTACACTATCAACTTCTGTATTATACTTGAGATAGATGACCCCGCAGCTGTGAGATTGGGAGGCTACACGATGCAGCAGCAACGAGAGACCTATTCCCTCAAGCCCATCGGTCGGATTTCCCGCCGTGACGACGCGATTGTGTTGGAGATTGACATACCTTTCCGCCCCGCGCTGAAGGACCTGAGCGGTTTCAGCCACGTGATGGTCTTCTGGTGGGCCGATGCGTTCGACAACGACGAGGACCGTGCAAAGTTGCACATCAAGCCGCCCTACGCGCCCGATCGTTCGATCGGGGTCTTCGCGACGCGCTCCCCTTTCCGCCCTAATCCCATCGCGATGACGACGTGCCCCATCGTCAGCCTAGACGAGGAGGAGGGCTTGGTGATCATCGGCGATATCGACGCCTTCGACGGCACGCCGATCATTGATCTCAAAGCCTATCTTCCAATCTGCGACCGCGTGCGGGATCCGCGCGTGCCCGAGTGGCTGGCAGATTGGCCTGAATGGGTGCCGGAGAGCGGAACCCCGCTTGTGGACCCTACGTCGTAACGATCGACCATCAGCATAGGAGGTGTCAGATGCTGAGGACGCTGTTTGGTATCTTCGTGATCCTGCATGGCCTGGTGCATCTCTGGTTTGTCGTCCTGAGCCAGGAGCTTATTGAGGTGACCCCGGAGATGGGTTGGACGCCTCACTCGTGGCTCTTCACCGGGCTGATGGGCGATGCGGCGACGCGGTGGCTGGTCACGATCGTCTCGGTGCTGCTGGCTGTGACCTTCACGGTGAGCGGCATTGGGCTCTTCACCCGAGGCTCCTGGTGGCGGCCCTGGCTGATAGGCTCGGCAGCCGTATCGGCGGCGCTGATTCTGCTGTACTGGGACGGCGGGACGCGGCTCCTGGTTGAGAAGGGACTGATCGGCTTCCTCATCAGCGCGGGCATCCTCGTCTCAGTACTTCTTTTCAACTGGCCTCCAGCAGGGTAGAGAACCTACCGTGATCGCCTGCTCCGCCTGCAAGCCTGCCCCTCACACAAGCAGACTCCTGAGTAGGATCGTCCAGATCGGATAGCTGATCACCAGAAGCATGCTTCCGATGTTGAAGAGCGGGTTCTTGTAGCCGCCGGCGAGGAACCCGATGACCATCATCAAGTAGCCCGCGGCGGCTGCGAGGGCGGCCCAGGCGTAACCGGCAGCCGGTGTGCCGCTGATCAGGGCCTGCAGCCCCAAGAAGAGGAGCCAGAGCCCGATTGCGCCGCCGGAGGGCATGAACTTGGTGGACTGCTCAAAGGTGATGCGCCTGGCCACAAGCAAACTCTGCCCCACGATACCGACCACTATCCCTGCTGTGCCTACCACAGCAGCGCCCACCGCGAGGGCCGGCACCTCCGACCCGAAGAGTTGATAGAGCGCCCACGGTAGCGGCAGCATGAAGAGCAGCTGAACGATGGCGCTGATGTCGTTGAGCTTCCCCAGCGACGGGCGATGGGTTGAGAAGAAGAGCACGCCGGTTACGAAGGTGAAGAGGGTGGCTATGCCGCTCAGAACCGCGGCCCAAGCCGCGATTTCCGCTAGGGTGCTGGTGTTCATCTAGCCTCTCCTTTTCTGGGCTCTCAGGATTGCCATCCCGAGTATGCTCGGGCCATCCCGAGTATGCTCGGGCTTGAGCATCCTGGACGAAGCCCCTAGACAGTAACGGACCCGATCGACACCATGGTGACCTTGGCAAGGTCGCTCCGCCGTTTATATTGTATATTTATCATTGTATTATTGCAATATATCGCCTTGGATCGGCTTGACGACCGCCATCCCCCTTCTGTACCTGCATCGAGTGGCGATCGCTGACGAGGAGACGTCACTGGGGGAGCGGTTCGGCGCCGCTTACGCGGCGTACCGCGACCGGGTGCGGTGGTATCTGTAGCGAATCGGCATCGGTGGCAACCCACCCTACGCGCACGCCACACGGGATTCTAGTCGCCCTCTTTCTGTTGATCCCCTCCGTTAATGTTGACGTTCACCTGCCGCTTCCCGCCACCGAAGGCCATCGACGCTCCGAGTACGAAGCCGAAGTCGTAGGGCCTGCCTACGTTGTGAGTCTCATAGATGCCGACACCCTCGTTGAAGAGGCTGACCAGGAAGGTGATAGGCATGATCAGCCCGTGCCATACTCCGGCCCAGAAGCCTGCCGGCTCGGCATCCGGCTCACGATACGTCGAGTTGGGCCCTGCAACGGCGAATCGATTGGACATAGGTCGTCACTCCCTTCTACGAAACCCTAGGCTTGGATACTGCTCTCCGGTGCTGGTCGCTTGAGAACGAGGTAGAACCCAACGTCAAAGCCCAGCACCAATACGGATCCAGAATGGCAAGCTCCTACCCCCGGTCAGTAACGCGAAGGCGCCCGCAAGGCCGAAATTGGCGATTGCCCAGACGATCAGGATTCGTGTGATCATCGGTGCCCAGCCTTGTCTTCAGGTGCAGACTATATGAAGAGCGGCAACGGCGACGGTAGGTCAGCGCTCGGTGGCGGTGCTGCGAGGTGTTGTCGTCCTGACCAGCCTACTGTGATTGTAGCAAACGCTCCGACTGTCGTCAATCCGTCGCTGGGTCAAAGGTGCGATGTACCAGAGAACCAGGGGAGCTTGTTCCTCAGGGTCATGAACCTATAATCGGCTCTGCAAGGTCAAGCCATAGGAGTCGACCATGAAGATCGCTTTGAGCCTGGGCAGTTCTGAGAGAGAGATGCGCTTCGCCCGGCAGTTGGGGCTGAGCTACGTCGTCAGCCACCTGCCGGCTAACCCCAAGGGGTATCTTGAGTTGGACGATCTGCGCGCGGCGCGGCAGCGCTTCGCCGACCATGGTCTGTCCTTCGATGTGATAGAGAACCTGCCGACGCCCCATTACGATAAAGTGATGTTTGGCCTTCCGGGACGCGATGAGCAGATCGATCACGTCTGCACGACGATCCGCAACATGGGTGAGGCGGGCATCTCGGTGCTCCAGTACCAGTGGATGCTGTTCGGGGGGCTGCGCACCGAGTACTGCCCGGTTGGGCGGGGCGGGGCGCGCGTCTCGCGGTTCGACTGGGAGGTCGCCAAGCGCTCGCCCATCGCCGCCCTTGACTGGCGGCCCGGTCCCAACGGGCTGATCCACACGCCCGACCAGGAGCTCAGCGCCGAGCAGGTGTGGGATAACCTGGTCTATTTCCTGGAGCGCGTGGTACCGGTAGCGGAGGAGGCGGGGGTCAAGGTGGCGGCCCATCCTGACGATGCGCCGATCCCTTCGTTTATGGGCGTGGCGCGCATTTTGAGCAGCGTAGAGGGACTTCAGCGCCTGATCGATGCGGTGCCCAGTCCGTGCAATGGGCTCGGCTTCTGCCAGGGGACCATCGCCAGCATGGCAGGCGTCGATATGATCGACGCGATCCACCACTTCGGGCGTCAGGCTAAGATCTTCTTCGCCCACTTCCGCAATCCACGCGGCCAGGTGCCGGTCTTCGAGGAAGTCTTCCCCGACGAGGGAGATACGGATATGCTTGCCGCGGTGCGTGCCTATCGCGCGGTGGGCTTCGACGGTGTCATTCGTGTGGACCACGCCCCGGCGATGGTCGGGGACACGCACGACGAGCGCACCTTCGGCTATCAGGTGGGCTACTTCAAGGGCCTGGTGGATGCCGTCGAGATCCTGGATGGCGGGGAGGGGTATTGAGATGCAGCTTACACTGACGATGAACCCATTTGTGGATACGGACCTGCTCTATGCCCAGCAACTGGGCGTCGACTGGATTGTGGCTGAGGTGTCGGATTGGGATGGTGCCACGCTGGCAGCGGCCAAGAACCGGGTGGAGAAAGCCGGATTGCGCCTCGCGGGCCTGGGTGCTTTGCCGGTACCGCTCGTGGCGCAGGCGCTGTCGATCGGACCGGAGCACGAGGCGGCGGTGGCGGGCATCTGCCGCATGGTGACCGACGCGGGCGAGGTGGGCATCCCTTCGCTGGGGTACGCGTGGTCCGACAGCAGTGCGCCGCTCGTGGTCGGTGTGAAGCCGGGGCGTGGAGAGACGGCGCGGACGGTCATCCGGGTGGAAGGCGACGACACTGAGCTTCAGGGATCTGACAGCTCAGTCTCGCCACGTCTCTTGCGCTTCCTCCAGCGGGTGATGCCCGTGGCTGAAGCTGCCGGGGTGCGGCTGGCGTACCGGACCGGCCTCGCCACGGGCTCGTTGAGCCGTGTCGATGAGCTGGATCGCCTCTTCAGCCTAGTGGGGAGCCCCTATCACGGGCTGGACCTCGACCATGGCTTCGTGACGCACGTGTTGGGTCCACGGGCCGGAATGACCTTTGAGGACGTGATCCGGCACTTCGGCGGGGCAGGACGGATCTTCGCCGTGCGGCTGCGCAGCCTGTACACGATGGACGAAGGCGCTGCCGAGATCTTCCCGGATGAGGATCGCGAGGCGACGTTGCGGGCGCTACAGGCCTACCGTGCGACAGGCTTCGACGGACCCTTGTGCCCGCTCGCTGCGCCCGCTATGGCCGACGATACCGCGTGGGGCCACAAGGGTATCGCCTTCCGGATCGGGTATCTGCGCGCGCTGCTGCAGGCGCTGGATCACCATCCGTAACGGTCGGGCGACCAGTCGCGGAGGGTGGTCTCCTGCTTGACCATGATAATCTTGTTGTCGGGTAGGTCCTCCATCAGGACCACGCCGGGCCCGACGATGCTGTAGACCCCGGTCTTAACGCCGGGCATCAGGATGGCGTTGACACCGGTGCGGCAGAAGTCGCCCAGGTAGACCGCGTTGGCGAAATGGTGCGGTCGCTCGCGTCTCCCCTTGACCGTGTGCACGGTCTCTGCGTTGTCGAAGCGCAGCGAGCCGCAGACGGTGGCGGCGCCGAGGTCGGTGTTGCGCCCGATGATGCCCCAGAACTCCATATAGTGGTAGAGGTAGACGGTGTCGAAGATCACGCCGCCCAGCTCCGCGCCGTGGCCCACCACGCAGCGGTTGCCGATGACGCTTCCGCCGTCGATCAGACAGCCGTGGCGAATGCTGCAGCCGGATCCGATCACGGCGTTCCCCAGGATCATCGCACCCTCGACGATCTCTGTGTTATCGCCGACGATCACGTTACCCTCGATCAGCACGTTACGCCCGATCGTGCAGTTCTTGCCGAGCACGACGTGGCCCTCGATGTGGGCCGACGGGTCGATGGCGCTACCCTCACCTAGGTGGTCGGCCTCAATCGCTGAGCAGAGCCGGTCGGCCTGGCGGTGGTTGGCTGCCAAGAGCTGCCAGGGCTTGTCGACGTCGACGCAGGGCGCCGCGGCGTCGATCGCCGCGATCCTCACGCCCGCGCGCAATCCGTCGGCGATCACCATCTCCAGGAAGCCCTCAAGCGGTGGCATCATGCCCACGGGGATGTCCGCCATCAGTGTGGAACAGGCCTCGATCCTAGGCCAGAACGCCGGGGTGAGGGCGTAGGCGCTGATGCGCCGGCCCATCGCCCGCAGCGGATGGCCCTCGACCGCTGCCAGCGTGTCGCCATCCGCCTCGGCGCAGATGTAGTCGTGGTGTTCGCCTTCCTTGAGGCGGGCCAGCAGCACGGCGGGCTCGCCCTGCTGCAGCCGCTTCACCAGCGCCTGCAGGTCGTCGGGCTCGTAGAGGGTGTCACCGTTGAGCACGAGCATATCCCCATCTACATAGGGCTTCACGGCGGCGAGGGTGAATGCGGCGCCCTGCGTGCGTCCGACCTCCACGACGCGCACCCGCTCGTGTCCGGCGAAGGCGTGGTTGATCTGCGCGGCGTGCGGCCCGGCGGCGATGATCACCTCATCCGCCCCGGCCTCAAGGGCTGTATCGACCGCCCACGCCGCCAGCGGACGGTTGGCGACCGGCGCCATCACCTTGTTGCGGATCTGGGCATAGGGCCAAAGCCGTGTGCCGTTGCCCCCGGCGAGGATGACCGCCTTCATCGCACGCTCCTGCGGCTCATGCCGCCCGCTCAATCTTGATCACCGGGATCGACGCCGCGGATAACCCTGCCGGCAGCGTGATGCGTAGGCGCCCTCCGGTGTGTTCAAGCTTCAGCCGCTCGCCGGTCGCCAGCAGCGAGATCTCGCCCGCGAGATCGGTCGGCAGTAAGAGCATCCCGTCATCGGGTGGCTGGATGACGATGGCATAGAGGGTGTGCGCCTTGGACGTATAGCGCACCTCCGCGCCGCTGGGGTCCGTGTCCGCGGGACGGATCCACGGGCGGGTCCCGTAGATAGCCTCGCCATGGGCCTGCAACCAGGTGCCCAGCCCCTCGAGCGCCGCCGTCTGCGCGGGGTGGAGTGTGCCGTCGGCGCAGGGCCCTACGTTGAGCAGCAGGTTCCCGTTCTTGCTGACGACGTCCGCCAGTAGGCGGATCAGCGCCTCGGTACTCTGGTAGTTCGTGGCGCTCTCCAGTTGGTTGTAGCCGAAGGAATTGCCGATCCCCCGGCAGGTCTCCCATTTGTGGGGCGTGATATGGTCGAGCGTGGCATACTCCGGCGTCACGAAGTCGCAGTGCGGGACCTTGGGCGGCTTGCCGTCCGACATCCGCTTGAGCAGCTGTGTGAGAAGGGCGCGGCCCAGCTTGCTGAAGAGCACTTTCGGCAGCTGCATCCAGCGGTCGTTAACCACGCCCTCGGGCTTGCCGTTGTAGAAGCGTGCCCAGAGCTTGGGCAGATCATAGCCGGGTGGATAGCCGATGTCGCTCCACAGGATCCAGGGGTCGTAACGCTCGATGAGCTCGAGCCAGTGGCGCTCGACGTAGGCCACATACGCGCGTCCGGACTCGCTCCCGGCGACGAGGTCGGCCACCGAGGTGATGGGCGTTCGGGTGAAGCTCCAATCGAGCAGGCTGGAGTAGTAGAAGCCCATCTTGAGCCCCTGGGCGTCGACGGCCCGGGTGAGTTCGCCGGCGACATCGCGCGAGGTCTGCCACCCTTCGAGGTGCGGGTTGGGGTGCCGGCTGTCCCACATCAGGAAGCCGTCGTGGTGCTTGGTCACCAGCACGACGTAACGCGCCCCGGCGCGGGCAAAGAGCTCCGCCCAGGCATCGGGATCCCATTGGGGAAGCTGCGCGTTGAACTGCGCGGCGAACCGTTCATAGCCGAAGTCTGCGCCGTAGGTCCTCACGTGATGCGCGTGCGTGGGGCTGCCGTGGATGCGCAGGCTGTTCTGATACCACTCGGCGTAGGGCGAATGAGCGAACCCCATCTCGCCCTTGAGCATCCTCTCAATATCCATCTCGCCCCGTGGGGCAAATGCCGGCACGCTGTAGAGGCCCCAGTGGATGAAGATGCCGAACTTGGCGTCGTCGTACCATGCCGGCAGCGGATGGGTCTTCACCGATTCAAGGGTCGGTTGATAGGTCATCGTGTGCCCTCCTGTTGTTGCCTCGATTATAGGCAGGCTGGCAGAATGGCGAGGGTGGCGCAGATCCGAGCCGTCGCGCTACTTGGTACCGGTACGTGTTGACCCACTAGGTAGTGTTGCCGAAGGGCCTACGGTTCGCTCCAGGGATAAGGTTGCCGAAGTCAGGCACCCTCCGATCTATATTATTGCGCTGATGGCCACTTCCGTGGTGTCACTACAGCACAGACTCTCAAAGAAGCCGAGCGGCGTCTTGGGACGATTCGCGCCAAGCTACAGGGGCAGCATATCCATCCTGAGGTATTGAAGTATTGCCGGACCGAGCTATTCTGGGGCAATTACTTCCACGCGGCATTCGAGGCCACAAAACGTCTGGCGCAATGGCTATATGCTATGATAGGCGTTCAGGAAGATGGCGTGCGACTCATCGATCGCATTTTCGCCATCGAGGCACCAAATCGATCTCGTCCGCGAATACCGCATCCGTCTGGTCGCCGACGTGGTGACGGGGAAGCTGGACGTGCGGGACGCGGCGCTGCCGGAGCTGGTGCTTGGCGACGCCGACATGCTTGTTGATCTGGACGAGGCGCCAGCTGGTATGGACGTAACTGAGGATCAAGAGATGTACGTGGGTTAGGGCTAAACAGTCCTATAAGTGCAAATCGTACTACGTTAATTCGCAAAAAACACATTAACGTAGTATGATAGACAGAAGCCAGAACGAGAATCGGCTATGAACGAAAACGGATACGCGCAATCGCAGGGTATGATGCTGCTCAACCGCGTGGTCGAGCAGGTTGGACCGCTGTTCACCTCGACAGAGGCGCAGGGGGCTGCACCGGAGCTGGCGCCGCAGCGGGTGAATGCCGTGCTGGCCCAGTTGACCCAGTCAGGCTGGGTCGAGCGCCTCAAGCGCGGCGCTTACGCGGTCACAACCCCCATCTTTGATGCCACTGTCCACCCCTTTGCGGTGGCAGTGTTCCTCGCCTCACCGGTAGCGATCAGCCACTGGTCGGCTCTGGCCCATCACGGCTTCACCACTCAGATCCCCCCTATGGTACAGGCCTCGACGCCATCGACCGTGGTCACGCCGGAGATGCGCCAGGGTGAGGCCTACCAGCCCAGGGGACGAGCTGTCTGGCGTGCCTTGGGGTTTGAGTTCGAGTTCATCCACGTCCAGGAGGACCGCTTCTTCGGGTTTGCGGAGATATGGGTCAGCCGCTGGCACCGCGTAGCGATCACCGACCCGGAGCGCACGCTGCTCGACCTGTTCGCCGCGCCTCAGGTCTTTGGCTCTCTTCAATTCGGCTTGGAGACGCTGGAGGCGCAGTTGCAGAGCCTGAACACCGGTAAGCTGGTGGCTTACGCGCTGCGGTACGACGTGGGCTCTGTCATCAAGCGGCTGGGGTGGGCGCTGGAGGGCCTCGGCGTCCCCGAGAGTGTCACCGCACCGCTGCAGGCCTATCCGCTGCGCTCCTATTCGCAGCTCGACCCCACCGCTCCATCCGGTGGCGTGCCTGTCGCGCGCTGGCAACTGCGTAACAATCTCCAGCAGGAGATCAATGATGCCGACGATTGACCAGCACCTGCGCGCGGTCGCCCGATCACGACCGGGCATCCCTTACTGGGTCCTGGAAAAGGACTATGCCCTGGGTTATCTGCTTGCCGGTATGGCACAGGTCCCGGTGCTGCACAGGGCTCTGGTCCTGAAGGGAGGCACGGCGCTCCGCAAGTTCTACTTTGCCGGTTACCGCTTTTCCGAGGACCTGGACTTTTCAGCCGTGGTGACACCGCCCGACGTAGACGCGGCGATGCAGGAGGCCGTGGTCGCCACGGAAGCCCAATTGCAGGAAGAAGGCCCATTTTCCGTCACGCTTCAGCGGTTGACCCTGCGCGATCGGCATCCCGGTGGACAGGATGCGTTCACCGTACTGGTGGGCTTCCCAACGCATCGCGAGCCGCTCTGTCGCCTCAAGGTGGAGATCACCCATGATGAGGAGGTGCTGCTGCCACCGGTCAGGCACAGCCTCCTGCATCCCTATCCCAATCCACCCCAGGTCGCTTGGCACTGCTACCCGTTGGAGGAGATCGTCGCGGAGAAGTTACGGGCCCTGCTGCAGAGTCAGGTGCGACTGCGGGAAAGAGGCTGGGGCGCGAGCCGGGTCTGTCGCGATGTCTACGATCTCTGGTACGTGCTGCGCCACGCTACATTCGACGTGACCTTACTCCCCAAGCTGCTGGAGTGGAAGTGCGCTGTCCGCCAGGTGACCTATGCCACCTCTGCCGACTTCCTGACTCCGGCGCTGCAGAATATCGCTCGGAGCGAGTGGGAGCGTCAATTGCGCCCCTTCGTGCCGGACGCCCCATCGGCCGACCAGATCCTCAACGAACTAAGCGATAGGCTGATCGCATTGCGTCTGCATTCAGAAGAGACCAAGGGAGACGAGTGTGCCCACGACTGATACCAGCGAGGGGGGCTTGGAGAGCCTGATCTTTGCGGCGCTGACGCGCTCGCCCACCGCTGAGGTTGCGGTACACGCCCTCGACGATGCGCCAACCTATAGCGCGGGTAACAACCCTGCAGTGCCCTCATCGCCTTCAGTATCATCAGTGGTTCCAAGCCTTCTTCAAGCAGTTGCCTTCCGCGGACACCAAGAGTAGAGTCTACGGAGGCAGTCACCCAAGCTCAGAGTGAAAGGACCCATTCATGGCCAAAGGACGCATCTATCACGATCCGCAGTTTCGGTACGCCGATGCCTTCAGCGGGCGCGAGGTGTGGCGGCTGACCGACTACCTCGGCCACTCCAACCACCTCTACTTCACGGATCCCTGCTGGATCGAGGACAACCGCTCGTTGATCTTCACGTCGGACCGTGAGAACCAGTCCAACCTCTTCCGCTATGACCTGGACAGCGCCGCGATCACGCAGTTGACCGACCTGCACGGCCCGGGGCGGCCCAGCGGGCAGTTCAGCGCGGCGAATCAGGTGCATTACTTCTGGTGGCAGGGCGAGGTGCACGCGCTCGACGTCGCAACGCTCGAAGAGCGCGTGATCTACCGCGCGCCTGAGGGGATGTCGCCCGGCGGGCGCTCCAATCCCACCGCGGACGGCAAGTACATTTGCGCGCGCATTATGGAGGAGCCGCCTGAGGAGAAGGCGGCGATCTCGTTCTCCTACTCACGCTTCCGCGAGTTCTTCCACGCCAAGCCCTTCACGCAGATCGTCCGCATCGAGGTCGCTACCGGCGATGTCGAGGTCATCCACGAAGATCGCTGCTACATCGGCCACGTCAACACCTCGCCGACGCTGCCCGACATCCTCACCTTCTGTCACGAAGGGCCGTGGGACCTGGTCGACCAGCGCATCTGGGGCCTCGACATCCAAACCGGCAAGGTCTGGCGGATTCGCTCGCAGGAAGAGGGCGATGTCTCGATCGGTCACGAGTACTGGTTCGCCGATGGGGAGACTATGGGCTACCATGGTCGTCCCCGCGGCGAGGGTGGGCATCACGTCTTCGGCTATGTGCGCTGGGACGACACCGACCGCCACGAGGTCCACTTCCCCTTCAGCTCGACGCACTTCCACAGCCTGGATGAGAAGTTGATCGTGGGGGATGGGACGGCGGCCTTTGTCTTCACGAGCGACAGCCCCGCTCGGCCCTACATCCAGCTCTTCAAGTGGGACGAGGAGCAGGAGAAGTACGTCGGTCCGTGGATTCTGGCCTACCACCGCAGCACCTTCAACAACCAGCACGCCCACCCGCACCCGCGCTTCACGCCGGATGGGAAAGCGGTGCTT
>CAZYYC010000077.1:0-16677 GCA_964650935.1 uncultured Anaerolineales bacterium | reverse complement strand
CCACGTCGTCGCCAGGCTCACGGGATCGCTGCCGGATTCCGTTCTCCGGTCGATACGCGCGGATCAGGAAGAGCTTCAGCAGCGTCAGCTACAGGACGACGCACTGACAACCGCACGGCTGACTCAGGAGCGCCAACACTTCGCAGTAGTCGAGAGTGTGCTTGACGCAGCCAGGGCCGGGCCACGCTGGCTGGCGATGCCGGACATTGCAGGCATCGTCCGAGATGCGCTCCGCCACCGAGACGGCAAGGCCATCGACTTGCTCGCATACACGATCATGCCCAACCACGTCCATCTCGTTTTCCGTCTGCCAACCACGACTGAGCAGAGTCAGGCGCCACTGGAGGGCGTGATGGCAGCCTTCAAGCGCTACACTGCGACACAGGCCAATCGCCTGCTCGGACGAAGTGGCCCGTTCTGGCAGGCAGAGAGCTATGACCGAGCGATTCGCAGTCAAGACGAGCTAGAGCGAACGATCCGCTACGTGATGAACAATCCGGTCAAGGCGGGACTTGTGGCAGCACCGTCTGAGTGGCCATGGACTTACGTGAAGGGTCCTATGCTGTAGGTAAGGGCAGGTCGGCGAGCAGGCTCGGGCAGGTCAGCCACCCGCCCCACATGTCCGATGTAGGTCGGGAAGCCGTCCCAACCTCCGCTCTGCCATCACCAGCCCTGCGCGGGTCAGCTACCCGCCCCACATGCAGTCATGTAGGTCGGATAGCCGATCCGACCTCTGCCCTCTCCCGCCGCCCCGCCCTACGCAGACCTACGAACTCGGGCGCTCGCCCAGCGTCACATCGAACTCCAGGATCTCGCCGTCGCGCCAGATCCGCACCCGCACCTCGTCGCCGGGCTGCTTGTGCGTCTCCAGGTAGGCGATCAAGTCGCGCCCCTGGTTCATCGGCGTGCCGTCCAGCGCGATGATCACATCGCCGCCCACCGGCACCTGCCCCAATTGAGTATTGATGCGGCGCTGCGCGCCCCGCAGCCCGGCCCGCGCCGCCGCCGAGTTCGGTTCCACGGTGATCAGCAGGATGCCCGTATCAGGCACATCGTACCCCGCGCCGCGCAGGATCTCCACCAGCTGCGGCGTCAGCGCCGTCGGCCCCACGCCCATCCAGGGATGGCGATAGGTCCCTGTCTCGATCAGCTCGGGCACCACCCGCTTGACCAGCTGCACCGGGATCGCGAAGCCGATGCCCGCATTGGCCTGGCTGGGGCTGATGATCTGGGCATTGACCCCGATCACGCGCCCCTCGAGGTCCAGCAGCGGGCCACCGGAGTTGCCGGGGTTGATCGCTGCATCGGTCTGGATCGCCTCACCAATGAAGCGCCGGTCGGGGCTCTGGATGATGCGCCCCAGGCTGCTGATCACGCCGAAGGTCACCGACTGCTCCAGCCCAAAGGGGTTGCCGATCGCGACCACGAACTGGCCGATGCGCAGGTTCTCCGAGTCGCCCAACACCACCGGACGCACGTTATGCACCTCAGGATCGATCTTGACCACCGCCAGGTCATAGGTGGGATCCGCGCCGACGACCTCGGCGACGAGCGTGGTGCCGTCCTTGAAGGTGACGTTGATCTCCTGCGCGCCCTCGACGACGTGGTAATTGGTGACGATGTGGCCCAGATCGTCGTAGACGAAGCCCGACCCACTGCCCTCCTGGGGCATCGGGTTGAAGAAGAAGTCATAGCTGATCACCGTGACCCCGATATTGACCACCGACTCCCCGACCACGTCATAGACCGCCTCCACCTGCGACTGCAGGGTGAGCAGGCCATCGTCGGGCGGGGGAACGACCGCCGGCGTCTGGGTCGGTGCAAGCGTGGACGTCGGAGGCGCCTGCATCGCCGGCGGCGCGTCCGGCGTCGCCGTCACCAGATCCGATAGCGTCGGCACCGACAGACAGCCGAGCGCCACCACCATCAACACCACCACCAACGACCACAACCGCCGCCGCGCCACCGTTTTCGTCTTCATCGGGCACTCCTCATCGACGTACCAACCTCTAGGGGACCAAAAAGACGGGGCAGCGCGCGTTGCGCAGCACCTCGGTGCTGACATCCCCCGCCAACAAGTCGGAGACCTTTGTCGGCCCCCGCGTCCCCAGCACGATCAGGGACACATCTTCCTCTTCAGCCGTCTCCACGATCGCCCGCGCCGTCGAGGCTCCCGGAGACGCGATACCGCGCGCCGCGACCTCAGCCTTCTGCAGATACTCGACCGCATCGCTCACGACCTCCTGAGCCACCGCCTCCAGCTGCTCCACCAGGGCGCTGTAGCCGCCCATCGTGCTGTAGCGCTCGAGTGTCTGGTAGACGTGCAGGACGACGACCTCAGCCGACTCCTCACGGGCCAGGTGCTCGACATAGATGAGCGCGCGTTCCGCCGCAGGCGTCGCATTGTGAGCAAACAGAATCCGTCGAAACATAGGCACCTCCGCCTTTCTCAGTTGCGCAGCTGCTGAAGCTCAGCGAAGAGCTCGCGCTCCCGATCGCTGAGCGCCTCGGGCAGCGCCACATCCACAACCGCGTAAAGATCTCCCCGCTCGCCCTGCCGGCCCAGCACGGGCATACCCTTCCCGCGGAGCCGGAACCGCGTACCGTTCTGCGTCTCGGCGGGCACGCGCAGCATCACCGAATGGCCATCCGGCAGCGGCACCCGGATCTCACCGCCCAGCAGCGCCGTGTACAGGTCAACCGGGACCTTGGTCGTCAGATCATCGCCGTCACGCTCAAACGCCGGGTGCGCCGCCACTTGGATCACCAGGAAGAGATCGCCGGCGGGACCGCCTCCTGCTCCTGAGGCTCCTTTGCCCGCCACACGCACCCGCGTGCCCGTGCGTGCGCCGTCGGGAATCGTGACCTCGATCCGCTGATCCCCGATCTGGAAGAGCCGTTTGGTCCCGTGGTAGGCCTCCTCCAGCGTGATCTCGACGGGCTGCTCATAGTTGCGCCCACGGCGCGGCCCCGCGGGGCCGCGGGCGCCGAAGTCGCCGAAGAGATCCCCGAAGCCGCCCGCCGAACGTCCGCCCATACCGCCCAGCCCACCGAAGAGCTGCTGAAAGAAATCCGAGAAGTCCTCGCCGCCGAGTCCGCCCGGACCGGTGGTATAGGTAGTGCGCCCGCCTCCCGGACCGCCGCCCGGCTGACCGCCCCACTGCTGCCAGAAGTCATCAGGCGCCCCGCCCCGCTGCTGCCACGTCTTCCACTCGCTCCCGAACTGGTCGAAGAGCCGGCGCTTCTCGGGGTCGGAGAGCACCTCATAGGCCTCGTTGATCTCCTTGAACTTGTCCTCAGCCGACGCATCATCCGGGTTCATATCGGGATGGTACTTGCGCGCGAGCTTGCGGAAGGCCTGCTTGATATCCTTGTCCGACGCATCCTTGGGCACGCCCAGCACACTGTAGTAGTCCTTATAATCCATAGTCACCCCCTACCCGATGGTGAACTCATCCCTCGACACGTCAAGCCCCCCGCTTGGCCACGACCACCTTAGTAGGCCGCAACACGCGACCGGCGAACATGTAGCCTGGCGAGGTGACCTCGACGACGTGCATGTCATCGCGACCATCCGCACCGGCGGGCACGACCGCCACGGCCTCATGGCGCGTCGGGTCAAAGGGTCGACCCTTGGCGAAGATGCGCTCAACGCCCTCCCGCAGCAGCAGGGCCAGCATCGCGTCATAGGCCACCCGCACCCCCTGATGAACGGCATCCCCTGCATCGAGATGTTCTAGAGCCGCCTCCAGATTATCGACGATGCCCAGGAACTGCCCCAGCAGGCGCTCCTTCTGCCTGAGCACCTCATCGTCCGCCCAGCGCTGCTGCCGCTTGCGGAAGTTCTCCATCTCGGCCTTGAGCCGCAGCGCCGTGTCGCGCCAGTCCACGTCGGACTCTTCCCTCGCGGGTCGCTCCACAGCGCGCCCGGGCCTGCGTCGCGCTGAAGCGACGCGCACCGGCTCGCGTGCGGCCTCGTGCGCCCCTGCATCGGCCTCTGGCTGCGGCGCCTCTCGGACCTCCGGTTCGTCCGCCTTGGCGCTGCGCTCGCCCTCGACACGCCTCACCGGGATCCTGATCCCATCTCTATGATTCATCATGATATCTCAAAATCCTCGCCTTTATGCCTGCAGAATCGAATCTAGAAAAACAAGGGGTGGCATCGGCCACCCCTTGTCACGGGTCTGTCATCAACGTCTCTGCAGCGCCTCGGGCTGCAGCCTGCGGGCGCTAGTTCACCTC
Organism: uncultured Anaerolineales bacterium; assembly: GCA_964650935.1. GTDB lineage: Bacteria > Chloroflexota > Anaerolineae > B4-G1 > SLSP01 > PWVB01. The sequence continues at coordinate 12,435 of CAZYYC010000077.1, read as the reverse complement.
GCGGTACTCGCCCTCAACGACGTCGGGACCCTCGTCCGGCCCCTCGCTTCCCGGACCCGGACCATAGCCGGGGCCGACGTGCGGCCCGGGGGTGGGCCCGGCCTCAGGACCGGCCTGGCCATAGGCCTGCTCGCCCATCTTCATCGCGGCCTTGCGCAGATCATCCATCTTGCGGCGGATGACCTTGGCATCGTCGCTCGAATCCTTCAGCGACCGCAGGTCGTTCATCAAGCCCTCAAGCTCGCTGCGGACATCGCCCGGCACCTTCTCACCCAGCTCCTCGAGGCTGCGCTCGATCTGGTAGATCATACCGTCGGCCTCGTTGCGGGTGTCCACCAACTCCTGCCGCTTCTTGTCCTCCTCCTGATGCAACTCGGCCTCGTGCACCAGCCGGTCCACCTCATCGTTGCTCAGGTTCGTGCTCGCCGTGATCGTGATGTGCTGCTCGCGCCCCGTCGCCTTGTCCTTCGCCGCGACGTTCAGAATGCCGTTGGCATCGATGTCGAACGTGACCTCGATCTGCGGCACGCCCCGCGGCGCGGGCGGGATGCCGTCCAGCCGGAACTGGCCGAGCAGCATGTTGTCCGAGGCCATCGGGCGCTCGCCCTGATAGACCTTGATATCCACCGCCGTCTGATTGGCCTCAGCCGTCGTAAAGGTCTCACCCTTCTTGACGGGCACCGTGGTGTTGCGCGGGATCAGGTTGGTCATCCGACCACCCAGCGTCTCGACACCCAGCGACAACGGCGTCACATCCAGCAAGAGGATGTCCGTCACGTCACCGGCCAACACGCCCGCCTGAATCGCGGCACCCACCGAGACGACCTCATCGGGGTTGACGCCCTTGTGCGGCTCCTTGCCGTCCGTGAGCGAGCGTACCAGCTCCTGGATCATCGGCATGCGCGTCGCACCACCCACCAACACGACCTGGTCAAGCGAGCCCGCGCCGATCTTGGCATCCGATAGCGCCCGCTCGAAGGGCCGCCGGCAGCGATCCACAAGATCGTGCGTCAGCTGTTCGAACTTGGAACGGGTCAGCCGCGTCTGCAGATGCTTGGGGCCCGTGGCATCCGCGGTGATGTAGGGCAGGTTGATCTCCGTCTCCATCATCGTGGACAACTCGATCTTCGCCTTCTCCGCCGACTCGCGGAGCCGCTGCATCGCCTGGCGATCGCCCGATAGGTCAACACCCTGCTGCTTGCGGAACTCATCGATCATCCAGCGGACGATCCGCTCGTCCCAGTCATCGCCGCCGAGGTGCGTGTCACCATTCGTCGACTTCACCTCGATCAGGCCCTCGCCGACCTCCAGGATCGACACGTCAAACGTGCCGCCGCCCAGGTCGAAGACCAGGATCGTCTCATCCTTGGCCTTGTCGAGCCCATAGGCCAGGGCCGCCGCGGTCGGCTCATTGATAATGCGCATGACCTCGAGTCCCGCGATCTGCCCGGCGTCCTTGGTTGCCTGACGCTGGCTGTCGTTAAAATAGGCGGGTACCGTAATCACCGCCTGCGTCACGGTCTCCCCAAGATAGGCCTCGGCATCCTTCTTCAGCTTCTGAAGGATCATCGCCGAGATCTCCTGAGGCGTATAGCTCTTATCCTGGATGGGCACCCGCACGCGGGCATCGTTCTGCGGGCCCGCAATGATGTCATAGGAGACCATCTCGCGCGTCACCTCGACCTCGGGCTCATCCGCACGACGCCCCATCAACCGCTTGACCGAGTACACTGTGTTCTCGGCGTTGACGACCGCCTGGCGCTTCGCCGGATCACCTACCAACCGGTCGCCGCCCTTGGTGAACGCCACCACCGACGGGAGCAAACGTCGCCCCTCGGCGGTGGGGATCACGGTCGCCTGCCCACCCTCCATCACAGAAACGACGGAGTTCGTCGTTCCCAAGTCAATGCCTACGATTTTCGCCATGCTCTACCTCCGTCCTTGATCATTCCGGTCCCAGTATAACGGGTAAGTATTGGAATCGCATAAGAGGACCGTATGAATCCCGTAGATCGGAGGTCAGTCCCCGATCAGGACCCGGGCGTCCAGCGGCGGGACCTCGAGGCGCAGCCGTCCGTCCTGCACGGTCACCCCGTCGTCCCCCCACGCGTCGCTCAGGGTCGCCCCCTCCGCCGGCACGCCATCGACCCCGAACTCGAGGGTCGCAGGCGCCTCGCCGACGTTCAGCGCCACGACCACCGTCTCATCGTCGCTGTGGCGGGCGAAGACGTGGGTGGTCTCCGTCGTGTCGAGCGCGACGTATGCACCGCGGCGCAGCACAGCATGCTCCCGCCGCAGCGCGATGAAGCGCCGGACATCGGCGTGCAGCTCATGATCCCAACGGCTCTCGTCCCAGATGAAGCCGCGCCGGCAGTCCGGGTCCGGCCCGCCCTCCATGCCGATCTCGTCGCCGTAGTAGACCGAGGGGGGACCGGGGAAGGTCATCTGGAAGAGGGTCGCCAGCCGCAGCCGCCGTCGATCGCCGCCCACCATCGTCAGGAAGCGCGGCTCGTCGTGGCTGCTCAGCAGGTTGTACTGGGCGAAGGTCACGTCAGGGCTGTAGAGCCCCAAGAGGCGGTCGATCTCCTCGGCGAAGGCCGGTCCGTCCAGCGGAGCCGGCTCAAAGCCACCCGGTCGGTGGGAGACATCCAGCTCCGCACCCCCGAAGAAGCCGTAGCACGCCCGGTTGAAGCCGTAGTTCATCACAGCATCGAAATGCTCCCCCTGCAGCCACGCCGTGGCGTCGTCCCAGATCTCCGCAAGGATGTAGGCCTCCGGGTTGATCGCCTTCACCCGCTCCCTGAACGCCTCCCAGAAACCCGACGTCTTGATCTCCAGCGGCACATCGAGCCGCCAGCCGTCAATCCCCCGCCGCAGCCAATGCTCCGCCACCCCCATCAGGAAATCGCGGACCTGTGGGTTGTCCGTGTTGAGCTTGGGCAGCTCCCGCAGGTCCCACCATGCGGCGTAGTTGGGCGGCTTCTTGGTCTCGAAAGCCCGCAGCGGGAAGCCGTTGATGATGAACCAGTCGAGGTAGGGCGACTGCTTGCCGTTCTCCATGATGTGGTTGAACTGGAAGAAGCCGCGGCCGGCGTGGTTAAAAACCCCATCCAGCACGATGCGGATGTCCCGCTTGTGAGCGGCCTCGAGCAAAGCGTCGAAGGCCGCATCGCCCCCCAGGATCGGATCGACCCGGGTGTAATCATGCGTGTGGTAACGGTGGTTCGCCGCCGATTGGAAGATCGGGTTGAAGTAGATCGCGTTGATCCCGAGGTCGACCAGGTAATCCAGGTGCTCCACCACCCCCAACAAGTCACCGCCCTTGAACCCGGTCCGGGTAGGCGGATCATCCCACGGCTCCAGGTTGCCGGGCTTCTCCACCTGCTCGCTCTGCGCGAACCGGTCGGGAAAGATCTGATAGAAAACCGCATCCTTGACCCAGTCGGGCGTCCACGCATGTGCCGTCATACGGTGTCTCCTTTCTCACGCAGTTGACAACGACGATGACCCCACCAGCCGCCGACCACCAACCCCACCGCCGGCAGGCTCACCGTCCCGGCGACGATCAGGCCCGCATCCTGCCAGAAGGGCAGCGGGAAGAGCCGAATCAACGTGTCCGAGTAGGCAAAGACCCACGTGCCCGACTGAAAGAAGAGCCCGTGGAAGGCCGTGAAGAAGGCGTCAAACCCCACCACCATCCACACCGCCAGGCTGAGCAGGATCCCCAGGGTCAACACCCCACCCTGCGCCAGGGCGGTCCACACGACGCACCGCGCGCCCCGTCGCACCAGGGCCACCGCCGCTGCCGCGGCGCCCACGAGCAGGGCTGCGGCGAAGAGGGTGAGCCCGTCGTAGACGACTTTGACGTCGTCCATATGGTCCAGCTCACGCGCGTTATAGGCGGCACTGCCGTCCGGCAGCCGCAGGTCGTCCAGGATGTCGGAGCGGCCCGGCAGGTTGAGGAAGCGGATCGTCGCCTGGGCAAGCTCCAACCGCGCCTCGGCGGGAAGCCCGAAGGGATCGTCCGGAAAGCCCGGACGGGCATACTCAAACGCCGGGTACCAGCCCATCGTCAGCAGGCGCACGACCGTCATCGTCAGGACGACGGGCACAGCCAAGACCAACAGCCAACGCAGCAAACCTCGCATAGCCACCTCTCTGCTCTTCCGGGAAGCTATCAGCCCCCCCGCGTCGTGCCGGCCCAGGTGCCCGACACCCTCCCTGCGTGGCGTGCCACGCTTCGTGCTTCCCGGAAGGTGCGTCTCTGCTCTTCCGGGAAGCTATCAGCCCCCCTGCGTCGTGCCGGCCCAGGTGCCCGACACCCTCCCTGCGTGGCGTGCCACGCTTCGTGCTTCCCGGAAGGTGGCCACCCCGCATACTTGAGTTATCGACCGATCCAGGTAGAATGATACTGTTATATCATGGAATAGCACATGCTCGTGCAGCAGCCGTGCTATAATGGAGAAATCATGGACGAATCAGCGATCATGCTCAAGGGCACAGCGGACGGACTCCTTCTCCGCCCCAAATCCTTCGACTGGACCCTGGTGCTCACCGCAGTCGAGCAGGCCCTGCAGGAGGCAGAGGCCTTCTTTCGCGGTAGCCGGCTGATTCTGGAACTGGGAGCGCGTGAGCTGACGCCGTCGCAGCTGACGTCGACGCAGGCGCTGCTGTCGAAGTACGATATCGAGCTCTGGGCCGTCTTGAGCGAAAACGACAAGACCGTGCATCTGGCCCGTTCAAACGGCATCCTCACCCGGGTGCCCAAGGATGGCGAGCCCCGACGTCCGATCGGCGGCATCGGTGCGGCCGACGTCGCGCCCGAACAGCAGGCCATCTTCGTCCGCCAGACCCTGAGGTCCGGACAGTCTCTCCGCTACACGGGCCACGTCACCCTGTTGGGCGACATCAACGCCGGGGCCGAGATCGTCGCCGGCGGCAACATCATCGTGTGGGGTCGGATCCGCGGTGTGGCCCATGCGGGCGCCTTCGGCGATGAGAGCTGCGTCATCTGCGCCCTCGACCTCCAACCCGCGCAGATTCGCATCGCCGGCTACATTGGGCGACCACCGGAGCAGACCCGCCAGACGCCGGAGCCGGAGATCGCGAGCGTTGAGGGCGGGCGCATCGTCGCCGAAGCTTGGAACTGAAAAGGACAACCATGCCAGGACAGATTATCACCGTTTCATCGGGCAAGGGCGGCGTCGGCAAGACCACGACCACCGCCAACCTGGGCATCGGCTTGGCCATGCTCGGGCACAAGGTCATCTGCATCGATGCCGACATCGGCCTCCGCAATCTGGATGTCATGATGGGCCTGGAGAACCGCATCGTCTACGACATCATCAACTACATCGAGGGTCGCTGCCGGCTCAGACAGGCGCTCGTGCGCGACAAGCGCTTTCCCGAGCTCTACCTGATGCCCGCCGCGCAGACGCGCGACAAGGACGCGATCCGGATCGAGGACATGGCCCGTGTGGCCCGTGAGGCCGCCGATCTGGCCGACTTCGTGATCATCGACTCACCGGCGGGGATCGAGCACGGCTTCCGCTGTGCCGTCTCGGCTGCCGATGCGGTGCTGGTCGTCACCAACCCCGAGGTGAGCGCCGTCCGTGACGCCGATCGCGTCGTGGGCCTCCTCGAGGCCGAGGGCTGGGCGCCCGCGAGGCTCATCATCAACCGCGTCAGGCCTGAGCTGGTGCGCCACAACGAGATGCTCGACTCCGACACGGTGGTCGATCTGCTCGCCATTGACCTCGTCGGCATCGTCCCGGAAGACGACAAGATCCTCTCCGCGGCCAATCAGGGGCAACCCGTGGCCCTCGATGAGCGCGCCCCTGCAGGCCGGGCGTTTCGCGACATCGCGCGCCGGCTTTCCGGCGAGGAGATCCCCTTCGAGGCCCTGCAGAAACAGACCTTTTTCCAGAGGCTCTTCGGCTCACGCTGAAAGGAGCAACCATGAAGCTATTCGAACGATTCCGCCGCAAGTCATCCTCCGGACAGGACATCGCCGCAGAGCGCTTGCGGTTGGTGCTGACCCACGACCGTGCGAATATCTCACCCGGTATGCTCGAGGTGCTCAAGGACGAGATCATTGCCGTCATCAGCAAGCACCTGGACATCGAGACCGACAAGGTCATCGTCAGCTTCACCGAGGACAACCGGGAGACACGGCTGATGGCCGACATCCCCGTCCACTCCGGACGCACGCGACGCACCGGTGCCGCGTCATCGCGCACCCTGGAGGCGTAAGAAGCCCCGCGGGGCGGGCACACTATGCGCAGATCAGCTTGGCAGTACTTTGACTGGGGCCTGCTCATCATTGCGGGCGCGCTGACCGTGATCGGTCTGGCGATGATCTCCAGCGCCACACAGGGCTCACAGGATCTCGCCGGCGCCTGGCGTCAACAGGCCATCTATGCCGTGATCGGCGTCGGGCTGATGTTCTTGATCGCCTCGGTCGATTACCGGTTGCTGGAGAGCCTGGAGTGGCCCCTCTACATTGCGACGCTCAGCGTCCTCGTCTTCACGCTCCTCTTCGGCACCAGCGAGATCGGCGACGTACGCCGCTTCATCTACATCGGAGGGCGCTCGATCCAGCCCGCCTTCCCCGCTCTTATCCTGTTGATCGTCAGCCAGGCCAGCCTGCTCGCCCACAACGCCCCCTCTTCGCCCGGTGTCAGCGAGTTCCTCGGCTCGATCGCGCTCACCGGCGTCGCCGCCTTCCTGGTCTTCAGTCAGCCCAACCTGAGCACGGCAACCCTCTATTTCGCGACCTGGGCCGTCATGATCTACACCTCAGGGCTCAATATCACCTACCTCGCCGGTGTGGGCGTCCTGGGACTCGGCGCGCTGCCCGTCGTCTGGAACTTCATGGACCCCTATATGCGCAGTCGCGTCGAGAACTTCCTCGACCCCTCGCGCGATCCCGGCGCCTACTACAACGTCCAGCAGGCCCTGATCAGTATCGGTTCGGGCGGCTGGCTCGGCAAGGGCTTCGGCTCCGGCACGCAGAGCCAGCTCCACTTCCTGCGCGTGCGCCATACGGACTTCATCTTCTCCGTGATCTGCGAAGAGCTCGGCTTCGTCGGCGCCGGCCTCATTCTGGCCGTGTTCGGCGTGCTGCTCTGGCGTCTCCTCCGCATCGCCGGCAACGCTGAGGACATCACGGGACGCCTGATCGTCGTCGGCGTGACGACCTACATCTTCTACCAGCTCATCATCAATCTGGGCATGAACCTCAACGTCATCCCCGTCGCCGGTCTGCCCATGCCCTTTATCAGCAGCGGCGGCAGCGCGCTGGTCGTGACCTTTATGGGTCTCGGCCTCGTGCAGAGCGTCGTGATGCACCAACGCAGACTCGATTTCTAGGAAAGGTGTGTTTCAATGACTGTACGGGTTCGTTTCGCCCCTAGCCCTACCGGCTATCCGCACATCGGCAATATCCGCACCGTGGTCTTCAACTGGCTGTACGCCAGACAGCAGCAGGGCACGTTCGTCCTGCGCATCGAGGACACCGATCGCGAACGTTACGTCGATGACGCCCTCCACGTGATCACCGATAGCCTCTCGTGGCTGGGCATCGATTACGACGAGGGCCCCGGCGTCGACGGGGATCACGGGCCCTACGTACAGTCCCGGCGGCTGCAGCTCTACCAGGACGCCGCCGAGACCCTGGTCAGGCAGGGCAAGGCCTATCGCTGCAACTGCTCCAAGGAGCGTCTCGATGCAGTGCGTGAAGCTATGCGGGCGGAGGGCAAGACCCCCATGTACGACGGTCTCTGCCGTGACAAACCCGTAGGCGCGGTCTCCCAGGACGAACCCCACGTGATCCGCCTCAAGGTACCCCGCGAGGGGTCAACCACCTTCCACGACGTCCTCCGCGGCGACATCGCCTTCGAGAACGCCCTGATCGATGATCAGGTGCTGCTCAAGAGCGACGGCTACCCGACCTACCACCTCGCCGTCGTGGTGGATGACCACCTGATGGAGATCAGCCACGTGATGCGTGGCGATGACTGGATCCCCAGCACGCCCAAGCGCATCCTGATCTACGAAGCGCTCGGCTGGGAGCCCCCCATCTATGTCCACGTGCCCCTGGTCCTCGGGCCTGACGGCAGAAAGCTGGGTAAACGTCACGGGGCGACCTCCGTCGATGAGTTCCGCCGCCAGGGCTACCTGCCCGAGGCGCTGCTCAACTTCCTCGCGCTCCTGGGCTGGGCCCCGGGCGAGGGCGACGAGCAGGAGATCTTCACCCGCGACGAGCTCATCGCCCGTTTCGATATCCGGCGGATCAACCTCTCCCCCGCCGTCTTCTCCTACGACAAACTCGACTGGATGAACGGGGTCTACATTCGCAACCTGAGCACCGCCGAACTGCTCGAACGCCTGATCCCCTACTGGGCCGATGCGGGACTGATCCCCAGCCCCGTGCCGGTTGAGATCCTGCGCACCCTGGAGATACTGGTCCCCCTGGTGCAGGAACGGCTCAAGACGCTGCGCGACGTGGTCGAGCTCACCGATTTCGTCTTCCAGGAGGTCCCCGTCCCGACCCTTGAGGCCCTGATGCCCAAGAACATGTCGGCAGAGCAGAGTCTGGAAGCCATCCGGGCCACCCAGCGCCTGCTGAGCGGGCTGGTGCAGTTCACCGCCGAGGAGATGGAGCCCCGGATGCGCGCCCTGGCGACGGAGCTCGGGCTGAAGGCCGGACCCCTGTTCGGCATCGTGCGCAACGCGGTCACCGGTAAGAAGGTCTCGCCGCCGCTCTTCGGCAGCCTGCAAGCGGTCGGTCGCGCACGGACCCTCAAACGACTGGAAGTCGCCGAGCGCGTGTTGACCGCGTACCTCGGATGATCATGGACGAACCGGCGGAGATCCACGAGGGGAGCAGGGGCGCCCCTGACGTCCGGCGCAGTGGACATCAGGGCGGCTTCTTCTCCCGGTATGCACAGCTGTCCCACAGATCACCCTGGCTCAGGAAGGCCTCCAGGCACCTGATGTACCAGATGATGGCGCGCTTTGCGCGCCGCCGGGACTGGACCTTCATGAACTACGGCTACGCCCCACGGCCTGCGGACGCCGGGACCGACGCCGCCCTCCCCCACCTTGAGACGGACGACGAACCCAATCGTTACTGCATCCAGCTCTATCACCACGTCGTGGGCAGCGTCGATCTGCGCGACCGGCGCGTGCTCGAGATCGGCAGTGGGCGCGGAGGCGGATCTCGCTTTCTGCAGCATTACTACCGCCCGGCAGCCATGGTGGGCGTCGACTTCTCCAAGCAAGCCGTCAGGCTCTGTCGCCGGACGCACAAGCAGGCAGGGTTGTCCTTTGTCCACGGCGATGCGGAGGACCTGCCGCTCGACCCCGAGAGCTTCGACGTCGTGGTCAACGTGGAGTCCTCCCACTGTTACGCTTCGATGGCGCGCTTCGTCGGGGAGGTCACACGCGTCCTGCGCCCCGGGGGACACTTCCTCTTCGCCGACTTTCGCCCGCGATCAGACCTACCGACGCTGGACGATGAGCTGACCCGCACCGGACTCAGCGTCATCAGCCGGCACGATATCACGGACAACGTGCTGGCGGCGCTGGACGGGGACAACGAGCGCAAGGTGGCACAGATTCACGACTCCGTCGACCGCTTGGGCTTCGCCGAGGGCTGGCTGCTGCGGCTGATGGAGGAGTTCGGCGGGTCACCCGGGTCGGCGATCTACGACCGCTTCCGCCGCGGCGAGACCGCCTATCTCAGCTACGCGTTGGTGAAGCCGCCCCTCAACTGACCGCGCTTACCCGCCGTCCAGCGCGGGGGACAGCGCGGCGTACATGCGCCCCCACTCGTCCATCGCCAGCGTCTCGGCCCGCCGCGTAGGGTCGACGCCCACGCTATGCAGCGCCTCCTCGACCTCCGTCGGGGCCAGCGACAGACCCGAGGCCAGCGTGTTCCGCAGCTGCTTGCGCCGCTGGGCAAACCCCGCCTTGACGATCCGGAAGAAGCGGGCGACATTATCCACCGGAAAGCGGGGCGTCTCGTAGAGATCGATCCGCACCACGGCGGAGCCCACCTTCGGCGGAGGATAGAAGGCCCCTCGCTTCAGACGCATACGCACCCGGGGCTCCCCGTAGAATTGCACGCTGACCGCCAACAGGCTCATGTCACCCGGCGCCGCAGCCATCCGCTCCGCGACCTCCTGCTGGACCGTCACCACCATCCGCGAGGGCCGTAGGCGCGCCTCCAGCAGGTGCCGCATCACGGCGTTGGTGATGTAATAGGGCAGGTTGGCGACCACGGCGTAGTGGGGCAGACGCGGGCCCCAGAGCGGCTGCGCCGGATCACCGTCCCCCGCCGGGGCCCTCAAGAGGGCCACAGGATCGAGCGCCAGGATGTCACCGTGGACGATCTCCAGGTTGGGTAGCTCCCCCATCTCCGTCGTCAGGACGCCCGCGAGCTTCGCATCCGTCTCCACGGCGATGACACGACCCGCACGAGCCGCCAGCGCCGCCGTGAGCGTGCCGACACCCGCCCCGACCTCCAGCACCGTGTCCTCGCGCGTCAGATCCGCGCTCTCGGCAATACGGTCGGGGGCGGTCGGGTCGACGAGGAAGTTCTGTCCCAACGATTTGCGGGGCCACAACCCGTAGCGATGCAGCAGGGTGCGAGGATCCGCGATCTCGACGGAGGAGTCGCTCATGGACTTCGGTAATTCACGTTACCGGGCACCGGGGTCAGGAGATAGACATCCACCCAGCGGTACCACAACTGCAGGTTCTCATCGGCATAACCCAGATCGATCCGCTTGCCCTTAATCGCACCGCCGGTATCCGCAGCCAGCCCCACCCCATAGCCCGGGACATAGACCTGGCTGCCCAGCGAGATCACACGGGGATCCACGGCGACGATGCCGTCGCGCATCTGAAGGCCGGTCGCCGTGCGCCCGTAGTGGGGAGAGCTGGTCGAGACACCCGCCGTGCTCGCACTGTAGGAGGTCGCCAGCATGCGCACGACGCGCCAGTAATCGACCGGACCGCTGTTCGTAGCCAGCGTGCGCACGACGATCTTCGTGCCATAGCCCATCACGCGGTTCTTGGGCGCCAGAATGAGGCTCTCGCCCTCCACCCGTCGATCGACCACCTGACCGTTCTCATACCTTAACCGGATGCGCCGCTCAAGGACGCCCGGCTCGCCCTCCTGCATCAGGCTGGTCGTGTCGATCTCGGCGTCGGGATCGGGCTGCCAGACCGAATCAAAGGGCACCGGGCTCTGCTCCACGATCACGCTCTCGTTGACCCGTATGACCTCGATCTCCATCGCTGCGCCCGACTCGGCCTCGGTCAGGGCCGCATCCAGCGCCGGAAGTGTGTAATCCTGACCGTTGACCGTCACGCCGAGGTCGGCCAACACCTCGCCCACCCGGGTGCGGTGCGTCCGGGTGCGGAGCACGTGCCCATCGACGCGGACGTTGATCGGCACCGAGCGCTCCAAACTGATGTGCATGCCGCTCTGCAGAGGGGTTGCCGGATCGGGGGTGATGCGGTCCGCGCGATAGAGCTTGATCCCGGCATCCAGGACCGCCTCGCCGACCGTAACCGCGTGAGAGTAGAGGCTGGTCCGCACCCCGCCCTGCTCGATCATGACCTCTTTGGCCCGCCGGACCACCAAGCGCACGCGCGTGCCGACGGGATCCGTGATCAGGGGCGAGCGCACGCTGACGTGGTCGTGAGGCGCGAGGGTGACCCCGGCGTGGGCCAGCAGATCGGCGGGCGCCTCATCGTGGGCATAGATCAAGCGCTCGCGTCCATCGACCACCACGACGACGGGGCGCGCATGGTCGATGCGGATCGTCAGATCAGGCACCAGAGGCGCCGATGGATCGACGGAGAGGAGGTCCTCCTCCCGTAGGCTGATGCCCAGGTCGGAGAGCAGCATCTCGACGGTCGGCTGATGGCTGTTGAGGGCCACAGCGTTGCCGTCGACAACGAGCGTGACCGGCGTCCACGTCGCACGATAGCCGGCAGCCAGCCCGACCAACGCGCATAGCGAGAGGATCACGGCGACCAGACGCTGTGTCCATCCCGCCACCCTCATATCTCGCTCACCGCGACGCAGTAGCCTCAGACGTCCCTCCCCAGAACCAAAAAGGGCGACCCCCGGAGCATCGCCCTATACGTCCCACACCTGATCGTGTCCCGGGGACGATGACCCAAGCGTACTGAGGATTAGGCACCCCTGCGGCACCCGAAGTGTCCTCCTTACCGTTGCTTCCTCCCGGACCTGGCGGGGTTCGAAGGGCTCCGCCGCGCAGGACCCAAGCCTCAGTACGCATCGACCATCGGCCCCTGACCGACACCCACCATGGTACCGGTTCGCAAGGGATTGTCAAGAACGCTCCGCTCAACGGGTGCGTTTTAGGACGGGGGCAAGTTAGCGTAGGCACGTGA
>CAZYYC010000076.1:0-16740 GCA_964650935.1 uncultured Anaerolineales bacterium | reverse complement strand
CTGCACTGACGACGTGCTCGGCATGCTTATTGACCGGCACCGACTCCCCGGTCAGCGAAGCCTCCTCGACCTTGAGGTTCATCGTCTGCGTAAAACGCAGGTCCGCCGGCACGATACTCCCCGCCTCCAGCAACACGATATCGCCGGGCACCAGCTCCCGTGCCGGGACGATGACCCGCCGGCTATCGCGGATCACCTGCGCATCCGGGGCCGCCATCTTCTTGAGGGCCGCCAGCGCCTCCTCTGCCTTGCTCTCCTGGATCACACCGACCGCCGAGTTGAGCACCACGATCGCCATAATCGCCGCGGCCTCGATCCAGTCGCCCAACAATGCAGAGACGACCGCGGCCACAAGCAGGATAATGACGACAAACTCGGTCAGTTGATTCCAGAGGCGGTCCCAAAACGTGGGGGGCGGTTTCTCTTCAAGCTCGTTGGCGCCATATTGCGTCAACCGGCGCTTAGCTTCCGCTGAGGTCAGGCCGACCTCTCCATCGGTCTGCAGAGCCCGGATGGCCTCCTGCACGCTAAGCGCATGCCAATCCTTGGTCTGGTCACTCATGGATGTCTCCTCCGTACCCTAGGTTGAAATGCGTACGGGAATTCATTCTAGCACACTCTGCCCGGCCCGCAAACAGATCATTGACAGACCACGGCGTCGTCCGTATACTGAGCGCCACTGAGAGGCACACACCCGATGCACATCGACCTGCAGGCGATATCCAAGACATTTACCGACACGCCGAGACCGCTCGCGGCCCTGGCCCCCACGACGCTGGAGATCACCTCCGGCGAATTCGTCAGCTTCATCGGGCCCAGCGGCTGCGGCAAGTCGACCCTTCTGCGGATGATTGCCGACCAGATCCCCCCCAGTACCGGCACGCTCCTGCTGGATGGCGGACCACCGAGCGACGCTCGCAGCCACAAGAAGATCGCTTGGATGGCTCAAAACCCCGCCTTGCTGCCGTGGAGGACCGTCCTGGCCAACGTCGCCCTTCCGCGTCACGTCAACCGCGTCCACCAACAGCCGGCTCCGCCACCTCAGACGCTGTTGGAGACCGTGGAACTCGAGAACTTTGCCGGTGCCTACCCGGCAACCCTTTCAGGCGGCATGCAGCAGCGCGTCGCCTTGGCTCGTGCGCTGGCGACCGGGGCCTCGCTCTGGCTGATGGATGAGCCCTTTGCCGCCCTGGACGAGCTGACGCGCGAGCGGCTGACCGATGAGGTGCTCGGGCTGTGGCGTACGTTCAAGCCCACGGTCCTCTGGGTGACTCACAACGTCATCGAGGCCGCGCGGATGGCGGACCGCGTCGTCGTGATGACGTCCAGCCCCGGGAACATCCGTGGGGTCGTCGAGATCGATCTACCTCGACCTCGCGACGAGACCGCGCCGGCTATGGCTCACCTGATCCGCCGGTTGCGGGAGCTGTTGCGCACGTGAGGTCAGAGCTGTCCCTAGAACCGTCCCCCGGCGGCACCGAACGACGCGCACCCTCACTCACCGCTCTCCTCTCGATCGTGGCCATTGTCGGTCTCGCCCTCTTCGCCTGGGAGACCATCGTCAAGGTGCGCGAGATCCCGGTCTACCTCTTGCCCGCTCCCTCGATCGTGGCGAACTCGCTGGTGCGCAACGCGGGCCGCTATCTTTCGGCAACAGGGGTGACCTCCCTGGAGGCCCTCTTCGGGCTGACGCTGGGCATCACCGTGGGGACCCTGGTCGCCATCGTGATCACCTTCTGGCGTGGCCTGGAGCGCGGCGTGCTCGCCCTGGCGATTCTGATCAAGGCGACGCCGATCGTCGCTATCGTCCCGCTGCTCATCATCTGGTTCGGCTTCGGTCCGGTCCCCAAAATCACCGTCATCGCCTTGATGACCTTCTTCCCGATCCTGGTGAACGTGCACGCCGGGCTCAACAGCACCGACAGTGCGCTCCTGGATCTCTTTCACTCGCTCAACGCCGGTCGGTGGGAGCGCTTTCGCTATGCCCAATGGCCCTCAGCTCTGCCCTACCTCTTCGCTGCGCTCAAGGTAGCCGGTCCCCTCTCGCTGGTAGGCGCCGTGGTGGCTGAGTGGGCCGGGGCCTCCAATGGACTGGGCCGTGTCATGTGGCTCGCCTACAGCAATCTCGACATGCCGTCGCTCTTTGCCGCCGTCTTCTGCTCGGCTCTGATGGGCATCGGGCTCTACGGTCTGGTGATTGCGGCGGAACGGCGCGTCATCTTCTGGCGCTAGGAGCAGAGCAGGTCGTCAGGTCAACGCACAACACACGGAGGTAGACGAAGACACGATGAAGCGCCCAATACACCCTCACCTACGCTCGCGCCTCTTGGCCCTGATGCTGACCCTCGTCGGCCTCCCGGCCCTGATCATCGCATGCGACGGCCAAGAGACGTCGAACCTCGAGCACCTCGTCTTCATAGCCGGCTACAAGCCCCAGGCCAACCTGCCCTTCGTCGGCGTCTATGTCGCCCAGGAGAAGGGCTTCTTCGCCGACGAGCATCTGGAGGTCGAGATACGGCATTCAGCCGGCGGCGGCGAACACCTTCAGCTGCTGGTAGCAGGCAAAGCCGACATCACCACGCAGGATGCAGCCGTGCTCCTCAAGCGGCGCATCGACCCGGGCCTACCTCTCGTCTCGATCGGCCTGATCGGCCAACGAGGGCAGCAGGCCTTCGTCGCACTGCGGGAGTCCGGCATCCGCACGTTGGACGACTGGCGCGACAGGCAGATCGGCTTCAAGGGCACCCCACCCCCCGAACTGCTGGCGTTGCTCGACACCGCGGGCCTCACAGAGGACGATGTCGCCCTGATCAACGTCGGCTTCGATCCGCGCGTGCTGACCGAGGGCCTGGTCGATATCTACCCTGTCTTTACCTCGAACGAGCCCTATCTGCTGCAGAGCTGGGGCTACGAGCTGGAGATCTGGGAGCCGAGCGATTATGACATCCCCACCCTCGGACTCACCTATGTCGCCACCGACGCGACGATCGAAGCGTCACCGGAGAAACTCGCCCGCTTCGTGCGCGCGTCGCTCCGTGGGATCGCCTATGCCGCCGACCATCCCGAGGAAGCCGTGGAGATCGTGCTCGGGTATACCGGCCCCGAGACGGACGCAGGTCATATGCGCTATATGCTCGAGACCGAACTTCGCGAGGCCTACGGCCCCGCCACGCTGGGCCATGGCGTCGGATGGCAGACCGAGGAGCAGTGGGATGCCCTTCTCGACACCCTCCTAAGGTATGGAGCCGTCGCCGAGGGCATCGACACCACCGAGGCCTTCACCACCCGCTTCCTACCGGCTGAGGCTGAGTAGAACCGTCAAGCGCCCCTATCACGGGGCGTGAAGACCCTGCGATGGAGGCGCTTACGACCACTGGACGCCCGTCAGTCGGCGGCCTGCACGACCTCGGCTTCGGCGACCTTGCCCTTGAACTGGCTCATGTAGAGCTGATAGTAGAAGCCCTGCTCCGCCAGCAGGGTCTCGTGGGTGCCCCGTTCGATGATCTCGCCACCATTGATCACCAGCACCTTGTCGGCCCCCTGAATCGTGCTGAGGCGGTGGGCGATCACGAAGCTGGTCCTCCCCTCCATCAGCTGGAGCAAGCCCGCCTGGATGAGCATCTCGGTGCGGGTATCGACGCTGCTCGTCGCCTCGTCAAGGATCAGGATGCTGGGGTCGGCGAGAATCGCCCGCGCGATCGCCAGCAGCTGTCGCTGTCCCTGGCTCAGGTTGCTCCCCCGTTCCGACAGCTCCGTGCGATATCCTCGCGGCAAGCGCGCGATGAACTGGTGCGCGTTCGCCAGCGTCGCCGCGGCGATGACCTCCTCATCGGTGGCCTCCAGTCGCCCGTAACGGATGTTCTCCATCACTGTATCCGAGAAGAGGAAGGTGTCCTGGAGCACGACGCCCAGCTTCTGCCGCAGGGTCGCGGTGTTCAGGTGACGCAGGTCCACACCGTCCACCAGAATGCTGCCCTGCCGGATGTCATAGAAGCGCGAGAGCAGGTTCACCATCGTCGTCTTGCCGGCGCCTGTCGGCCCCACCAACGCGATCGTCTCGCCGGGTGCTGCATGGAAACTCATGTCCTTGATCACAGGCACGCCGGGCTCATAGGCGAAGTCCACGTGATCGAAGACGACGTCGCCTGCCAGCTGCTCCACGGTCACGGCATCGACATCGTCTGCGATCTCCGGCTGCTCATCCAGGATCTGGAAGATGCGTTCCGCTCCGGCAATCGCTGACTGCAGCTGGTTGTAGAGATCGGCCAATTGCCGCAGGGGGCCCGCGAAGCGCCGTGAATAGGTGTAGAACGAGGCGATGGTCCCGACGGTCGCCCATCCTTGCAGCGTCATCCAACCACCCAGACCCGCGATAATCGCGACGTTCGCATTGCTCATGATCCCCATCAGCGGGGGCACCAGCAGCGAATAGGTCATCGCGCGGGTTCCGACCTCGCGCACCACCTGGTTCTTCTCCTCGAAGGCCTCGAGGACGGTACCCTCCTGTCCAAAAGCTAGGATCACCCGCTGTCCGCTGAACATCTCCTCCAGCTGACCATTTAGCGATCCCAGGCGCATCTGATAATCTCGGAAGCCCTGGCGCGTCCGTTTGCCGACGAAGCCTACCAGCCAGACCATCGCCGGCAGGACGATCATCGAGGCGAGGGCCAGCACCGGGTTGATGACGACCATCATGACCACCACACCCACGAGCGTTAACAGCCCCGAGAAAAGCGAGGTGACGTTCTGCGTGAGCACGCCGCTGATCGCCTGGATATCGTTGGTGAGGCGGCTCATTAGTTCGCCATGCGGATGGCGGTCAAAGAAGCTCAAGGAGAGCGTCTGGACGTGGTCGAAGAGCTCCTGCCGTAGCCCACGCAACGCCTTCTGCGAGAAGCGCGCCACGATGATCCCCTGCAGAGCCCCCGATATGAAAGAGAAAGCGTAGATGCCAAGCATCAGCAGCAGGATCCGCACCACGCCCTCCAAACCCTGCCCACTGACAAGGACATCGATCGCCTCACCCATCAGGGCCGGGCTCAGCAGGTCCAGAAGGGTGCTGATCAACACCAGGCCCAACACTGCGACGATCGCCAGGCGGTAGGGCCTCAGATAGGCCAGCAATCGACGGACCGTCCCCTTGACGTCCTTGGCTTTCTCGATGCGTGCTCCGCGTCCTCGGCCCCCTGGGCCCGGCATCGGAGCCGATCCCGCTTCGCGCTTCTCGTTCTGGGACCCGCCGTTGCGTCCACCCTTTGCTCGCTCTGCCTGTGCGGTCATCCTCTGATCAGTCATCGGCTATCCCCCTATCAGGCTGGTCCACACGATGGCCCAGCTGCGATGCGTAGATCTCCTGGTAGATCGGGCTCGTCGCCATCAACGTCTCGTGGTTGCCCATCGCGGCGATCTTCCCCCGCTCCAGGACCACGATCTTGTCCGCGCTGATCACCGTGCTGATGCGCTGGGCCACGACGAAAACCGTCGTGCCACGCGCGAACTCATCCTGCAGCACCTCTGAAAGCGCCGCCTCGATCTTGGCCTCCGTCTCGAAATCAACCGCACTGGTGCTATCGTCCAGAATCAGCACCCGCGGACGAACCAAGAGGGCCCGCGCGATCGACAGGCGCTGTTTCTGTCCCCCCGACAGGTTGACACCGCGCTGACCCACCACCGTATCATATCCGTCGGGCAGGCCTGCGATGAAGTCATGGGCCTGGGCCGCCTGAGCCGCCGCCACGACCTCCGCATCGCCGGCCTCGGGGGCTCCATAACGGATATTGTCGCGAATCGTACCCCCAAAGAGGACCGCCTCCTGCATCGCGATCCCCACCTGAGCGCGCAGCGTCTCGAGGGGCAAGTCACGAACGTCGATGCCGTCGAGCGTGATGCGCCCACTGTTCACATCGTAGAACCGCGGGATAAGGTGGATCAGGGTCGACTTCCCCGATCCCGTCGCGCCAAGGATCGCCACGCGCTCCCCCGGTTCGGCGGTCAGATCGATGTGATTCAGAACGGCTTCGGTACAGTCCTCGCCATTGTACTGGAAGCAGACATCATCAAAGACAACCCGCCCGGGGAAATGATCAGGGACCTTATGGGCGACCCCGGTCCGGTTCCGGACCTCCGGGTCGCTATCCAGAACCTCAAGGATGCGCCCGGCTGAAGCATCCGCCGCCGAAAGCGGCGCCAGCATCCCGGCAAGCATGACCATCGGGAAGAGCGAGAAGGTGAGGTAATTGAAGGACGCGACCATCTCGCCCACCGTACCCTGACCGGCGAGGACGCGCCCCCCACCCAGCCAGATCACACCGGCGATGCCGAAATTGATGATCAGGTTCATGGTCGGGAAGAGAAACGCCATCATCTGGGTCACGCGAATGCTCTGATCCATCAGATCGGTGTTCGCCGCCGAGAAGCGGCGGCTTTCATGGTCGGTCCGCACGAAGGCCTTGACGACCCGCATCCCCGCGAGGTTCTCCTGCAGCACCTGGTTGAGCCGGTCCAGCTTTTCCTGCACGACGAGGAAGAAGGGGCGCGCGCGGACGAGGAAAAAGCTGATCAGGACCAAGACACACGCCATCAGGATCAACATCAGCGGCACCAGGTGCGGGCTATTCAACGCCAGCATCACCACGCTGCCTAACAGCCAGAGCGGCGCCCGGGTCAGGATCCGCAGGCCCATCATCACGATGGTCTGAACCTGGGTCACGTCACTCGTCGCCCGCACCAGCATCTCCCCCGTCTGCAATCTGTCCAGATTCCCGAAAGAGAAGCTCTGCACCTTATGCACGATTGCGCTCCGTACATCCGCACCGAACCCCTGGCTCACCCTTACAGAGAGGATGGTGTTGCCGATCGCGAACAGGGCACTGGCAACCGCGGCAGCCATCATCAAGAGCGCGGTCACCACAATCACCCGCACGTTCCCTGTGCCGATCCCCTGGTCGATCACGTGCTGCGACAGTCGCGGCACCCCCAAGTCGGCAGCCACCACCCCGAGGAGCAGCAACAGGGCGAGGAGAGCATCGCGCGCATAGGGCGTTACATACGCCAACATCCGTCTCAATGATTTCACAGTCGCCTCCAAGCCAATTAGCCGTCTAATAGTTAGCTAACTAAATAATACACGGTTTCAATCGCCTGTCAATCACCTTCAGCGTCGCAAGGCCCCTAAGGCAAGACAAACGTGCCGATTGTGGTGTAGTCTCCGACCGCGTGCCCGGTGGTATCCACCACCGGCAGCCGAGACATATCGGCCAGCAAATACCAGCCGACGATGATCGTGTACTCGCCCGGGGGACCGCTCGTATCGAGATAGAAGCTGTAGGGATCGACCACCTCCTCGGCGGGCTGCCATCCGCTCGTGGGTCGCGCGCCCTGAACCGGCCACGTATCAACCTGGCCGTAGAGACGCCCATCCGGACCGATCACCTGCAGAAAGACCGTGTAATCACGCTCGGGACGCTGCAGCGCACGCCACCTGAGGATCACGTCCAGAGGCCCGCCGGCGGGCACCCCGGTGGCGTCGAAGGTCGCCTCCTGAAGCAACAGCTGCCCGTCGTAGTTGGCCCATCCCCCGACAGAGGGAACCACCTCGATCGTCTCCAGGGGACAGCGCTCGCGCGCTGGGCCGAGCCAGGTGCAACGCAACGCTTGGTCCCCAGTCTGGCGCGAGAGCTCCAGACGATAGGGGCCGGGCTCCGTCGGTGCCGTCAACGTTACCTTTCGTAGGACGGGTTGCAGGGCGCCGCCCGAGACGACCTCCCCACAGCGCACGGTGGCCCCTGCATAGCCACGGGCGATCAACGGGGTGACCACCAGGGCGCCACGATCCTCCAGCGGTATCCACTGGAGGTCAAAGAGCGTGTCGCCCGTCGCGCCGCGGCACAACCAGACCAGGTCGAGATCCACGACGGCGCCTGAGGAGATCGTGCCGGGTAGGTCAGCAGCCAGGAGACGGGTCGATGGTGGGGCGAAGATCATCGACCGGTTCTCCGGCAACGCCACGGTCTGTGCCGGCACCGTGATCACGCGCAGCGGATACCAGTCGGTCTCCGTCCCTGCCGCCGGCAGCCCTCGCGCCTCGAAGCGCGGGAAAAGCCCGACCTCGAGCCGGTAGCGCCCAGGAGGCAACCACGCGGGCCAAGCTAGGGCGTGGTAATCGTCGACGACCCAGCCCGGCTGCCAGGCGGGTGTCGCCGTGTAGCCGCGCACCGGGCGTCCGTCGTTGCGCTCCCAGACAACGCGCGCATCTTCAGGATCGACCAGCCGTAACCGCACCTCCAGGTCCTCAGCGACCGGGGCGGTGACCCGCCAGGTCAGCGTGAGGTGGCTGAGTGCGTCGGACCACCCATCGGTCGCCAGCTCGTGCGAGGCCAAGAGCAGAGCTTCCCCGAAGGCGGCACTCGCCTCAACCGTCGGAGCCGTTCCGGCGAACATAGAGGGCGGAGCCACTGCGACCAAGGGCCCCAGCGAACTCACGCCATAGGCATCCATCCCCGGGAGATAGCGGGCCAGATAGACCTGCTGCCCCTGTGCCCAGCGGGCCGCCACCGCCTCACGGTACTGGGGCTCACTGAAGAGCGTCACCATCTCCAGATCAGGTCGCAGTCCTTCAATCTGCTGGAGATAGTAGAGCGGGGGAAACTTCTCGCTGTCGGCCAAAATCGCCCCACCCTGGGCCAGCGGCAGATCGAGCACATAACGCGCCCAAGCCTCGTCGGTGCGCCCCTCGGTCACCGTGTCCAGGGTGGGTCCGGTCACCCAGAGCTGCCGCAGGCCCATCCCTACCAGCACGACGGTCAGGGCAGCCTGGAGGCCTGCGTGGATCAGCTGTCCGGCGAACACCCCCCCGAACGCGACCAGACCACGACGAACGGCCTGCAGGCCCCAACCGACCCAGAAAAGCAGCACAACGTGGGCAGGGATCAGAAACGCCGCATAGTCCGGCTCGGCCACATAGAAGCTCAGGTTGAACCAGGCCCAGGCGCCGAAGGCCGCCAGCGAGCCGGCGCCGACCGCCGGATGGGTCAAGGTCAGCGCCGCCCACCCCACGCCCGCCAAGCCCAGACCCACCCATCCCACCTGTGCGCGCAAGAGGCGCCCTACCAGCGACCAACGTCCGGGATCGTGATAGAAGGCCAGCGGGCGCAGCGCACCCCCTGAATCGGCGTTGGTCACGAAGCGCAGGAAAGCAGACAGCGACATGCTCTCGCCACCGGTCACTGCGGGCCAGCGCAGCGGTATATAGGCATAGAGGGCGAGCCCCATCACGCCGAGCAGCAGAGCCCCCGCCCACGCACGTCCGCCCGGAAACTCACGCCGTCGCGCCCAGAGCATCGCCAGCGCCAGGAAGCTCAAGGCGCCCAGTGTGATGTGCGAGGCCAGAGCCACACCGATCAGGGCCCCAAAGGCAGGCCACGCCACGTCGGAGCTGATCCGCTCCGTTGCCCAACTGACGGCCAGCCAGAGACCCAACGCCACTAACAGCGCATTGAGCGTGTAGACCTCAGCCTCGATCGCTCGGGACCAGAGGGTCGGCGTGAAGGCCAGCAGCCAAGAGGCCGCCAGCGCCAGCAGACGCGAGGGAGAGTTCGTTGGCTGAGGTGAGCTCTTGCTGAGACTCAGATAGAGGACCCCCGACGCCAGCGCTGCAAAGCACGCGGAGGAGAGGTTGATCCGCCACGCCATCGTGCCGACCGGCACCAGGGAGAAGAGCTTGGCGATCAAGGTATAGAGAGGGTAACCGCTCGGATGAGCAATGCCGAGTTGCGGACCGATGACCTGGAACTCGAAGGTGTCCGCACGGCCCACGTAGGGTGAGACATCGACCAGATACACGATCAGGGGCAGCAGCACCGCGAGCAGGAACGGACCGTGGCGCATGCCCCAGCGCCACACGCCCGGCTTCCGCCGGGGGTGGCTGAGCGCCCAGGCCCGCAAGCTTCCCAGGCCAAGCACACCGAGGCTACCCAGCAGCAGGACCGGCCCACGCCATGGGTGTGTGGTCCCACTCAGCACGTCAACCAGGGGCAGAAGCAGGGGCGCGATCCAGAGAAGCAGGTTGCCCGGCGCGGACAACCGCACCAGCAGCGGGGCGCCTACCGCCACGACGAGCCCCGCTCCGAGGGCAGCCCCCAACGCCGCAGCCGGGACACCATAGCAGAACGTGCAATGCACCTCAAGGGCCAGGACCCGCATCAAACCGAAGCCCCAGACGGCGCCCGCGACGAGGAGCAGGCCCCACGCCGACGACCTCGAACGCAGGCGAAGATCACGCAAAGTCGCTGGAGGCATCGTTCGTCAGATCGCTAAGGCCCCATGGGCGGGCCCCCCGCTCGACCCTCGACGTCGTCCTCGCCCGGCACGGAGTCCTCAGGTGGAGGGACCTCGGCATCCGGCACCTCAGGCTCAACGGGCTCCGGCAGCTCCGCATCGGGCACCTCGGGTACCGGTTCGACCGGGACGGCGGGCTCGGACTCGACAGGTTCCGGCGCCACCGGTTCCTCGGGCTCGGGCTCGACCGGTATGGGAAGCTCTGCATCGGGAAGCCCCTCGGCAGGCGCTTCGCCCTCCTCACCCTCACCCTCGTCCTCCTCCACCTCCAGCAGACCGAGCTCGCGGCGGAAATAGAAGTCCAGGACTTCGCGCAGGATCGGGGCGGCAACCACCGACCCCTCGCCACCGTCGTAGACCCAGGCAAGGGCGACGATCTCGGGGGCTTCCACAGGACCATACGCCATGTACCACGCATGGGTCGGCAGCGTCTCCTCAGCAGCCACGTCGCACCGTCCGGCTTCCCAGGCGATGTCATCGCAGTACTCCGCCGTACCGGTCTTGCCGGCGAGGTTGATCCCCAGGTCCGTCAGCAGCGCGCGACTTCCCGTCCCACCCTCCGATGCGGCGACATCCAGGCCCTCGCGCACAATCGCCCACACCGCGGCATCGATATCGAGCACATCTCGCACAATCGGTGTGAACGGGCGGATCACGTGACCAGTAGCGTCCACAATGTGGTGGATCAGCTGCGGCTGATAGAGCGTGCCTCCGTTGGCCACCACCGCCAGCGCGTTGGCCATCTGCAGGGGCGTCGCCAGGAGATCACCCTGACCGATCGAGAGGTTATAGGTGTTACCCGTCGTCCACGTCTCCTGGTAGACCTGACGCTTCCACTGCGGCGTCGGGACCAGCCCCGCAGCCTCTCCGGGGAGATCGAGGCCAGTGGCACTCCCCAGGCCGAACTGCGTGGCATACGCCGCCAGCCGATCCACACCGAGGCCGACGAACTGTGCAGGTTCGAAGCCGCCACCGACCTGATAGAAGAAGATGTCGCACGACTGAGCCAGAGCCTCGACCACGTTGAGCGGGCCGTGGCCATGGCCATATTGCAGGTCGATCCAGCAATAGAAGGGTTGAGCCAGCGAGGCATCGTCGGGCGCAAAGCGGTTCGGAAGAAACATCCTACCCGGGCAGCTGATCGTCGTGAAGCGGTTGATAATGCCTTCCTGCAACGCAGCCGCAGCGGGCACGATCTTGAAGATCGAGCCCGGCGGCACCTGGTCGGCAATGGCATGGTTGATGAAAGGTCGATGGGGATCGCGCAGCAGGCGGTTGTACTCGTCTAGGTCGAGCCGCCGGCTGAACATGTTGTTATCAAAGGTGGGCAGGCTGACCAACGCCAGCACCTGACCATCGCGGGGATCCAACAGGACCACGACACCGCGCTGCGACCCGGCTTCCGCCAGCCCCTCAGCCAGCGCAGCCTCCGCCACAGCCTGCAGTTCGACATCCAGCGTCAGATAGACATTGTCTCCGGGACTGGGCTCAGTCTCAGCCAATACCCCCAGCTCCTGACCCAACACGTCGCGCTCGACGACCCGGCGCCCAGGGATGCCGCGCAGCAACTCCTCAAGCTGCGCTTCGATACCGGCATAGCCGATACGGTCGACGGCTGCGTTGTAGCCTTTCTGCTCGTAGGTCTCGACGCTTTCCGGCGGGATCGGCCCGAGGAAACCCAGCACCTGCGACGTGAGCTCGCCATGGGTGTACCTGCGTCGGGAGACAGTCGCGATATCCACGCCCGGCATCGTCACCCCACTCTCCTGGGCGATCAACAGGGCCAGGTCGCGATCCACATTCTGGCTCACCACGATCGGAGCGTAGGGCACCAGGTAACGCACGTTCTCGACCATCTCCCGAAGGCCCGGCGCCGGCGCCTCGCCGAAAGGCGGGTAGTCCGAGCGCCCGATGGCGCTGATCTCGCCGCGGTACGCGGGCAGATCAAGTCCCTCGCTCGTGCTGTAGGGCACATCGATGAGCTGGGACAGCCGCATCAACACGTCGCGCTCTCGTTCCGAATCGTCGGGCAGCAGGCCCGGGGTGACCGTGACATCGTAGGCCGGTACGTTCCGCACGAGGATCTCTTGGTTTCGGTCGTAGATCACACCCCGCGAGGGACTGATCGTCACCGTCCGGCTCTGCTGCTGAACGGCACGCGCCCGCCAGGCGCCCCCCTCGAGGAACTGCAGCTGCCACAAACGGATGAGATAGAGCGACAAAACGAGCAGAATCGCCCATCCGAAGAGCGCCACCCGCGGTGAGCGGAGCACCCAGACAGGGCGCGATGCCCCGTCCTCCACCTGGCGGCGATCCCAGTCGCGCACACGGCTGCCCGCAGAGCCGAACCCCAACCAGCGACTCATGCGGCGAATCCCCCGAGGCTACGCCGCGAGCGTTGATGAAACCACACCAGGAAGGTAAACGCAAAGGGCGAAAGCAGGAAGTTCAGCATCGCCGCGGGGAGCGCCACCGCCAACAGGCTCTGACCAAGTTCCACGGCATATCCTAGCAGCACCATCATCACCAGGAGCAGCGCGTGACCCAGCACGGTTCCGAAGGCCGACATCATCGCCAGACGGATCAACGTCGGGCCCAGAGCGTGGACCCAGGGTTGCCCAACCAGCAAGCCCACAGCCGTCATCGAGAAGGTCCAGAGGCCCAGACCGCTGCCGGAAAGCAGATCGCAGAGGATGCCGCCCACGAAGCCCCACAGAGCGCCCTCGTTCGCCCCACGGATGATCGACCAGGTGACCACCACCAGGAGCGCCAGATCGGGGCGCCCCCCAATGACTCGCAGACCATCAAGCCACACGCTCTGCAGAACGGCAGCCAGCAGCAAAATGGGGATACCGAAATAGAGGCTCACGGCAGGTCGAGCTCCGTGAAGTCGGGCTGGGGAAAGTCGGTGATCACCAGCACCATCTCCAGCCGCCGAAAATCCACGGCAGCGCGGACGGAGGCCTGCTGAAAGAGGTCTGATTCGAGATAGCTGACGCTCTCGACCTGGCCCAGGATAAGGCCCCGCGGCAGCAACCCACCGATCGATGAACTGATAACGGTCTCACCTTCCTCAACCTGCTCGTCGGGCAGGATGTTCGTCAAGGTCAACACCCCCTCGTCCGATCCCTCAAGAATGCCCGTGATGCGCGACTGCTGCAACATAGCCGAGACACGGCTGGCAGGGTCGTTGATCAACTGCACATACGAGAGATTCGGCGACGTACGCGCGATCCTCCCCACCATCGCCGAGCCGCCCGTCACCACCGGCATGCCCACCGCCACACCATCACGAGTGCCGATGTTGATGATCAAGAAGCGCAGATAGGGATTCACGTCCTGTCCGACGACATCGCCGCACGGAAAGACACTGCACCCCTGCTCGACAACATCCGCGCCCAGCAGACCCAGCGTCGGATTCGCCTGCCGGTAATTGAGTTGGCGGCGCAGCTCCTCGTTCTCCGCCTGGTACTCCCGCAGGCGGAAGTTCTCCTGGACCAGCGATTCGTTCGCCCTCTGCAGCGTATCGACCCGCTCCTGAAGGTCACGCGCATCACGAGCGGTGCGCGTGAGCCCACCCAGTTGATCCACCACACCGGAGACGCCCCGCTCAACGGGTGCGACGACGTAACTGAGGATGTTTTCGAGGGGGCCCAGGGAGCCCGACTCACTGAGGACGATGAGGATGAGAGCAAGGATCAACAGCACCCAAGCTAACCAGGGACCACTGTCACGTTTCATCGTGTGTTCCCGGCCCTCTCACCGGATGTCTCCAGGGGTCCAAGATCCATCGCTGCGAACAGGTGAGCATGAGCGAGGTCGTGCCGGCACCCTGCCCCGGCCCTTCGGCAGCCCTCACCCATCGACTCTACCAGGAGGCCGAACCTCCGGGGCGCCAGTTGTCCTCCGAGGAGAGCGTCGCGCGCAGGGCCTCGAAGTTCTCCAGAACCATGCCTGCACCACGCGCCACACAGGTCAACGCGTCCTGAGCGACCCATGCTCGGATATGGGTGTCCTCGCTGATGCGTTCGGCCAGGCCCTTGAGCAACCCGCCCCCCCCTGCCAGACAGATGCCCGTCTCCATCAGGTCGGAGACCAGTTCGGGGGGCGTCTCATCAAGCGTATCGCGTACGATGTCCACGATGATGTTAGTCGATCGAGCCAGCGCCTCACGCATCTCGATACTGCTGATCTCGATCTCCTCCGGCAGACCCGTGATCAGGTTCCGCCCTCGCATCGCCATCGTGCGCTCCTCGGGCAGGGGATAGGCCGATCCGATGTTGATCTTGATGCGCTCCGCCATACGCTCGCTGATCGCCAGGTTGTACTTCTGCCGCGCGTACTGCACGATATCCTCGTCGAGCTCGTCCCCGGCGATGCGCAGGCTGCGACTGACGACGATGCCCTTCAGCGCGAACACCGCAACCTCGGTCGTCCCACCCCCGATGTCCACGATCATGCTGCCCTGCGGCTCGGTGACCGGCAACCCGGCGCCCAGCGCGGCAGCCATCGGCTCCTCGACCAGGTACGCCTCACGCGCGCCGGCCTCGAGGGCCGCGTCGTGGACCGCGCGCTTCTCGACCTCGGTCACGCCGCTGGGAATGCCCACGACCACCCGTGGGCGGGGATAGGGGATCAGCAGCTGCTCGTGCGCCTTCTTGATGAAGTGGCGCAGCATCACCTCAGTGACGTCGAACTCCGAGATCACGCCATCGCGCAACGGTCGGATCGCCACGATGTTGGAGGGCGTCTTGCCCACCATCTCCTTGGCCTCAGATCCAACCGCGAGGATTCTGCGGCTATGTCGGTCCCGAGCGACCCAGGAGGGCTCATTACTGACGATGCCCTTCCCGCGCACGTAGACCAATGTATTCGCTGTTCCTAGGTCAATTCCTATATCAAGCGAGAATAGCCCCAGAAGCCAGTCAATTGGATTAAACAATCAAAACCTCGACCTCATAGTGTCAGGAACGTCGGAATTATACCATATCGACCTTGGATATCAATCAACGGCAGACGCCGCGCTGCCCTCGACCAGCGAGGACAGCGACGCCAAGGACGTGATTCGCGCGATGCGCTTCAGAAAGTCCGCCGGGCTGGTACTGAGCGCCCACAGGCGTCGCACCAATGGGCCAATCGGATCCTCACCCGCCGCGCCGGGCGCGCTGGCATAAGCGCCGTGGAAAGCGAAATAGGCCTGGTTCAGGCGCCGGATTCGATAGCCCTGGGCGACAAAGATGTGCCGCCGCTCTTCCATATACGACTCGGCCTCCTCTATCCGGCCCTCTGCCAACAAGCGATCTACGTTGACGCGCGTGCGGTGCATCTCCTCCCGGAAATCGAAGGTAGGAGCCTCCCCGCCCGTCTCGTTCATCTCCTTCACCAACGTCGTCGGCAGCCCCTTGTCCTGAACGAAGAGCGGCTCGTAGTAACGGAGCATCACCTGCTGCCCGGCCCACTCACCGATCAACGAGGCGGTGGTCTCATTGATCGTGCGCGTCTCGCCGTCCCGCATGTAATACCATCCGAGAGGATAGAAGGTGAGGTAGTGGTGCGCCCACTCGTGGGCCATGACGTCGGTGACCCAGTAGATCGAGCCGCTCTCCAGCAGCATCGCCGGGTAGGCCGCCAGACCGCCGATTGCGGTCACATAGGCGGAAAGCTCCGGCAGGGTTTTCATCACGGCGGTCTCGATCTCGTCCTGCTCCGCTGCCGTCAGGCCTGCCACTAACTGCCGTTGATGGAGGCTCTCGATCCTCTCACGTGGGGAGACAACCAGGATATGCGGCAGAGGCGTGAAGGTGCCCTGTACCGGTGGGAGGATCGTGGATTGCAGACCGAAACCACCCTCAGCGAGAACGTGGCTGACCTGCCACTCGAGGATCGCCTCGGCGATGGGGGCCTGTCGCGCCATCTCGCCGCGCAGTGCGGCATGCTCCTCGCGAACGGCGATGCTCGCCGCAGCAGGGTCATCGATCTCGGGGTCGGCATAGATGCGGTTAAGCTCATCTGCCAGCGAACGCGACCGCTGGACGTTGCTCAGGTAGCTCAGCACGAAACGGCTCTGTGCCTCATCGTCCATAGTCCGCTGGGGGGCCAATGCACCATAGAGCGCCTTCTGCAACAGGGCCCACGCCTCCCAAGTGGCGAAATTGAACGTTCGACCTGCGGTGAGCAGGTCCAACTGAGCTCTCGGATCCTGTGGAGGCAGCCCTCCCTGTCCCAAAACAAGCCAGACGCCCAAGAGCACCATGAGCACCCGTGCCCAACGTGCCCCGCTCATCATCCAACCCTTCATAGTCCGGCAAGTGTACCTGGGCCGGTTCGAAAAGCAACATTACGGCCTTGCCGAATTGCGCCTTTCCCCTTATAGTAAGGGTCTGATGGAGCCGGATTGTGCCGACC
>CAZYYC010000075.1:0-16983 GCA_964650935.1 uncultured Anaerolineales bacterium | reverse complement strand
CCGCAGTTCCGCGAGATGAACACCGAGTTGATCGGGTTGAGCATGGATCAGGTCCACTCGCACCTCAAGTGGACGGAGTGGATTGAGGAGAACCTCAAGGTCAAGATCGAGTTCCCGATCATCGCCGATACCGGTGCCGTCTCCGGAGCCCTGGGGCTGATTCATCCCGGCAGTGGCACCAACACGGTGCGCGCCGTCTTCATAGTTGACCCCAAGGGCACCGTTCGGGCGATTCTCTATTACCCCGCCGAGCTTGGGCGCAACTTCGACGAGTTTGTGCGCATGATCAAGGCCTTCCAGGTCGCTGACGAGAAGCACGTCGCGATGCCCGCCGACTGGCCGAACAACGAGCTCTTCGGCGACGACGTGATCCTGCCGCCCGCCAGCACCGAGAAGGTCGCTGCCGAGCGCCGCGGCAAGGAGGGTTGTCTCGATTGGTGGTTGTGCCACCTACCGCTCGAGAAGTAATCACCCAACACTAACGACAAGCCCCCTGGAGAGATCCAGGGGGCTTATTGTGTGGAGCCTGTTCCACGCGGACGCAGCTCGTCCCGGCTCAGCCGTCGGGTCCTAGACCCGCAGCTTCACATACCGAGCATAGGCCTCGTCCCACGCGGCGGTGTCCTGGGGTTCATAGGTCTCGAGATCAAATGATGCTTTGATCACTTCACGTCCCTCAGCGACAGATCCGATGTGTCCCAAGGCCATCGCCTGCACCAGCACATTACCCAGTGCTGTGGCCTCGATGGGGCCGGTGACCACCGTCCGCCCCGTCGCGTCCGCTGCCAGTTGGTTGAGCAACCGATTCTGGGCGCCCCCGCCGATGATGTGGATCGTCCCTAAGTGCTTGCCCGTCAGCTCGTCGAGGCATCCCGCGACCCAGCGATACTCCAGGGCCAGGCTCTCCAGCGCGCAGCGCAGGAACGCGCCCTTGGTCGTCGGTGGTGCCTGACCGGTGCGCTCACAGAACGCCGCCATGCGCACCGTCATATCGCCGGGCGCGAGGAAGCTATCATCACCGGGCCAGATGAGGGGTCCGAAAGCCGGGGCTGCCGCGGCCATGTCAACCATCTCGCCGTAGCCGTGGTCCTCACCCGCACGCTGCCACTCGCGGCGGCACTCCTGGACCAGCCAGAGCCCCATGATGTTCTTGAGAATGCGGAAGGTACCACCTACCCCGCCTTCGTTGGTCAGGTTCCATCTCAGCATATCGTCGTTGATGATCGGCGTCTTCGACTCAACCCCCATCAGCGACCAGGTCCCCGAACTCAGGTAGATCGCATCCTCCGGATCCATCGGCACCGCAGCCACAGCCGAGCCCGTGTCGTGCGTCGCCGGCGCGATCACCGGCACGGCGCCCAGCCCTGTCTCGCTCGCCACCGATGAAAGCAAGGGCCCCAGGACCGTGCCGGGGGGCACGATCTCGCCGAAGATCGCTGTAGGGATGCCCAGCGCCTCAATCAGAGCATACGCCCAGTCGCCGGCCCGCGGATCGTAGCACTGGGTCGTCGTCGCGATCGTGAACTCGCTCACCTTGCGCCCGGTCAGCCAGAAGTTGAGCAAATCGGGCATATTGAGGAAGGTCTGCGCGACATCGAGCATGGGCGAACCCGCCTCGACCATCGCGAAGAGCTGAAAAAGGCTGTTGAACTGCATGAACTGAATCCCGGTGCGCGCGAAGACCTCCTCGCGCGGGACCCTCTCGAAAGCAGCCTCCATCACACCATCGGTACGGCTGTCTCGATAGTGGTAGGGATTACCCAGAAGGGCCCCGTCAGCCGACAGCAGGCCAAAGTCGACCCCCCACGTATCCAGTCCGATCCCCGTAACCTGCTGACCATAGCGATCGCCGGCCTTCGCCAGGCCCGCCTGGATGTCGGACCAAAGGCGCAGCACATCCCAATGGAGGGTTCCACGCACATTCACCGGACCATTGGGAAAGCGATGGACCTCCTCCAGAACCATCCGCACGCCGTCAAAGCGACCTGCGACAACACGCCCACTCTCCGCACCCAGGTCAACTGCCAGATAGACCTGATCCGCATTCGCCATCTACGACCTCCTCTATCTGTCGTGGCTCTCTGTATCCGTCTCTGCTAGAAGGTGCTATCATAGCCCTGAATGCCCAGGGTATCTCTCAGGAAGCACAGGTCCTTGCTCAGGTTGGCATTGATCTCCACGCCCGCTTCCCGAACTGCTGCCTCGCTCTCGACTTCCTTCTCGCCTGCCACGTAGACGCGCGACTCGCCGGGGACCTTGCGTGAGACCTGCAGCGCTCGAGCGATCCCGCCGACGATCCGCTTGAACTCATCCAGCGGCACGAAATGGGCAACATCGATAGCCAGGAAGAAGTGACCCAGCATGTGAGGACGACGTCCACCCTCTTCATCGAACCCCAACAGGTCCTTCATGTAAGGGCCGCCGGAAAGGCCGGCTGAGAGGATCTCCACCATCGTCGCCAATCCGTAGCCCTTGTAGCCCGCCAGCGTCTCACCCGCACCCCCCAGGGGCAGCATCGCCGCCTGGAAGGTGGGCAGGGCAGCCAGGATGGCGTTCGCGTCCGTCATCGGATGCCCCTCTGCGTTGATCACCCAGCCTTCAGGGACAGGGGTTTCGGCGCGCGCAGCGACCTCGATCTTGCCACGCTGCGCGATCGAGGTGGCCCCGTCGAAGCAAAACGGGAAGCCGAGATCTGAAGGCGCGGCAAATGCGATGGGGTTCGTCCCCAACATCGGCTCCGATCCGAAAGTAGGCGAGATCGAGGGTCGCGCATTGGTGAAGGCAAACCCCACCATACCCTCCGCGGCAGCCATCAACGGATAGTAGCCCGCGATCCCGAAGTGCGTAGCATTACGCACCGCTACGCTGCCCATACCGTAGGCACGCGCCTTCTCGATCGCCAACTTCATCGAACGATAGGCGGTCGGGTGGCCCATCCCGTGGTGAGCATCGACCAGAGCCGTCGTCTCCGTCTCTTTGACGATCTCCATCTTGGCGTCGGTGAACTGAATGCCGGCTTGGATGCGATCAAAGTAGTACTTCAGTCGCGCGATACCGTGCGACTTGATCCCCCGCAGATCGGATGCGATCAGCACATCGGCACAGATCTCGGCATCCTCGGCTGATACCCCCTGAGCGACAAACACATCGACCATGAAGCGGTGCAACACATCCACGGGAACACGTTTCTTCGCTGTCTCTTCTGCCATCATGTTCGCTCCTTGCATACTATGTCCACGCCCATCTGCAACTCGTCCGGCTAGAAGCCCAGTCGGGCAAAGACCCCCGCGGGGTCCCATTGCTCCTTGATCCGGCGCATCAGATCGGCTGACTCTGGAGGCACTCCCCAGACGTCCTCAGCAGACATCGGTCGCTCGCTATGAGCATTGACCACCACTGCATATCCCCCTAACGCGACCGCTTCACGCCGCACGCGGGTGAGATCCACGCCACCCCGCAGATAGAGATGACCGCTGGGCACATCGATCAACCTATAGGCCTCATCTGTATAGCCCGACACCTGCCGTACGAGGTCGGGCAGATCCTTCGGCGGCACACCTAAGCGGACGACCAGCTCGTCCTTGATCAGCTCTTCCGCCAGCCAGGCGGACCACAACGCAGAACCTGAAGCCTCGAGCGGCTCGGGATCGGGTGCACCCAGCTCCTGAAGGATCTTGCGGACCTGATGCACCTCAGCGTCCACATCTTCCGGGAGCCCCTCCGCTGTATAGATGAGGTCGGTCCTCGTGAATCCCGTGTCCCCCTCAACCTCCTCCACCAGCATCACCGCCGAGGCCACAAGCGCCTCACCCGAGAGTCGCATCGCCCAATCCGGCCCGCCCCCTCGCTTCTCAACGGGCACCCTAAGTGACATCAGCTTGCGCGGTAGGGGACTCAGCTTCAGGCTCACCTCGGTCACCACACCCAACGACCCGTACGCCCCGATGAAGAGCTTGACGAGATCGTAGCCGGCGACATTCTTCATCACCGGGCGCCCAACGGAGATCACCCGTCCATCGGGCAACACCGCCGTCAACGCCTGCACGAGATCACGGATAGCACCATATCGCGTGCGCAGCGGACCGTTCAGGTTGGTGGCGATGATGCCACCGATCGTAGCCTCAGACCACGGCGACACCATCGGGAGCCACATCCCATCGGCATTCAGGGTCTGCTGAACGTCACGCAGCGAGGTCCCGGCACCCACGGTGACATACAGATCATCCCGCGCATACGTGCGGATGCCGGAGAGTCCAGCAGTGCTGATCGCAACGCCTGTCACCGGCAGGTGGGCCGACTTCGTTCCCCCACCCCGGACGTGGATGTGACGACCTGCTGCCCCCAAGCCACAGATCAGAGCCGAGACCTCTTCGGCGTCTTTCGGAACCAGGGCATGGCCTTGCTCGATCTGAAGGCGCAACGGATCGGACGCCTCAATGAGCGTGCAGGCCCCATATTCGCGTCCCCGGGGAAAGACCTTGTCCGGATTGAGCCGTTGGTCCGGATCAAAGAGCTCCTTGATCTCATGCATCGCCGCCAGCTCGGCGTCGCCGTACATCAGGGCCATGAACTCTTGCTTCTCGATGCCGATGCCGTGCTCGCCGCTGATGCTGCCACCCAGGGCAACAAAGAGCTCCGCCATACGCCGCCCGCCCTCATGCAGCCTGGTGAGAAATGCCCGGTCCTCCGGGTCCGGCACCAGCACCATCGGGTGCAGGTTGCCGTCGCCGGCGTGGAGCAGGAAGAGCACCTCGAGATCCAGCTCGTCGCAGATCAGAATCACCTCACGCAGCGCCTCTGCCAGCTTGCTGCGGGGCACCGTGCCGTCGACCGTATAGTGGTCGACCGCGAGCCGCGCCAGGGCACCCGCCGCGCTCTTACGCGCGTGCCAGATCTGGGTGCGCTCCGCCTCCGAGCGGGCGATACGGGTCTCCAACGCACCGTGCTGCTGCAAGACGTTGACCACCTCCTCGATCTGCGGATCAACGCTTTCGGGGTAGCCGTCCAGATCGATAATGAGCGCTGCGCCCGCGTGAACCGGCAGTCCGGGATGGTTGTAGGCCTCGATCGTCTGCATAATGCGCCGACCCATCATCTCCATCGTCGCGGGCACGAGTCCCGCCGCGATCATGGCGGAGACCGCCTCGCCGGCTTGCGCGACTGAGTCAAAGGCCGCCAACAGCGTCTTAACCGCGGGCGGATTGCGGACAAGGCGGACAGCCGCCTTGGTGACGACGCCCAACGTGCCTTCCGAGCCCGTGAAGAGCCCTACGAGATCGAGTCCCGGCATGTCCAGCGCGCGCCCGGCGAGGTTGACGCAGCGCCCATCTGCCAGCACCACCTCAAGTCCGGTCACATAGTTCGAGGTCACACCATACTTGAAGCAGTGTGGGCCGCCGGCATTGGCCCCAATGTTGCCACCGATCGTTGCTGCGCGCCCACTGGCGGGATCCGGTGGGAAATAGAGGCCCTCGCCTCGTACCATCTCATCGAGGGTCAGGTTGACCATACCGGGCTCCACCAGCGCACTACGCCCCACCACATCCAAGTCCAGCAAGGACTTCATGTGCGCAAACTGCAGAATCAGGCCCCCACCCAACGCGACCGCACCGCCCGCGAGTCCCGTCCCCGCGCCGCGTGCGACGATCGGCACGCCATGGTCGTGTCCCCAGCGGACCACGGCTTGGACGTCGTCCGTACCGTAGGGGAAGACGACACCCACAGGCGCTCCATGATCCAGGCCACCGTCCACGACATAGGTCAGGAGCTCGACGGGGTCATCGACCACCTGCCCCGGCTCCAACTGCGCCTTCAAGGATGAGAGCGGCGTCTCCGCTTGCCGATTGAGCCGCCGGGCCTGCCATGCCAACCAGCGTTCCGGCAGCTTGGGGTAGCCGAAGAGCGGCTTAGGATGCTTGACCGGCGCCTCGATGCGCAAATGGAGATCCCCATTCGCGCGCTCCGCCACCGCATAGGAGAGATCCAGCATCTCGGCGACGTGCATCACCTTGGCGTTGAGCCGCGCGCGCCGCACGCCCGCGACCAATTGCATATGGCAGCCGGTGTTGCTCGTGACCACGATCGAGGCTCCGGTTGCCGCGATGTCCTCCATCTTCGCATCCAACACCGCACTGGCTGTGGCACTCTGAACAATGTTGTAGATACCGGCACTCCCACAGCAGCGGTCCGGATGCCTGAGCTCCACCAACTCCAGTCCGGGGATCGCCGCCAGCAACTCCCGGGGTTGGTCGATCACGCCCTGACCGTGGCGCAGATGGCAGGAGTCGGAATAGGTCACCCGCACGCGCAACTCTCCATCAGGGGGGTGATGCAGACGAGCACGGACGAACTCGCTGAAATCCATCACCTTGGCAGCAAAGGCGACGGCGCGCTCAGCATACTCAGGGTCATCACGCAGGAGGTCGGGATACTCCTTGAGCGTCAGACCGCAGCCACCGGCGTTATTGACGACGACATCGTACGGCTCAAACGCCTCGATGTTGCGGCGTGCCAGGTCCTGAGCCAACGCCTCACCGCCTGTGTGCCATTGTGCCGCCCCACAGCAGGTCTGTGACTGCGGGAAGTGGACCTCGTAGCCGTTGCGCTGAAGGACGCGGATGGTGGAGGCGTTGATGCCGGCGAGAAACGCTTCCTGAATACAGCCGTAGAAGAAGGCCACCGTGCCCCGTTTCGCGCCCATCGCCGGCGCCGGGCGGCTGTAGTCAGGATAGCGTGCATCGATCGGCGGGAGGATACCCTCCATAGCGTGCAGCGGCTGCGGCAGGATGTTGAGCGAGCGGACCAACCACTGCAGGCCCATCGCCTCGTACAGCCACATAAGGCGGGCCAGGACCTTCATCTGGCCCACATGGGGCATCAACTGCGCCATACCCAGCCAACGGACAAACCGCTCCCCGATCCCGGGCTCACGCAACTCCTCCAAGGCGATGCGTGCCCCCTCGATCAGCTTCCCATACTGAACGCCCGATGGGCAGGCCGACTCGCAAGCGCGGCACTCCAGACAGAGCGTGATGTGCTCGGCAAAGGTGGTGAGAAAGTCCTCCTCTGTCAGCTTGCCGTCGACAGCGGCACGCATCATCGCGATGCGCCCGCGCGGCGCGTCCATCTCTGTACCGAAGACCGCATAGGTCGGGCAGGCTTCCAGACAAAGCCCGCAATGGACGCACTTCGCGAGCAGCTCCTGATACTCGTCGGTGAGCATTTTGCTGATCTCCAACACAGCCAACACCTCCCATACCGCGTGCTGATAGGGTACGATGGTCAACATCGATGCAGCGTCAAGCGGTGAGATTGTACCACCGCCACCCAATTTGTCCTACCTTACTTGCCTTTCCACCATATCCCAGTATGATGCTGTCACTCGCAGGCACTATGGTTCATAGGAGGAGACTATGCTGTTTCGAAATCTTGGTGTACCCGAGCTGATCCTTATCCTGGTGATTGCCATCCTGATCTTCGGCCCCGGTCGAATCGGCAAGATCGGTTCCGAGCTAGGCAAAGGCATCCGTGGCTTCAAGGAAGGCATCGGTACCGATGAGAACAAGGAAGATGACGACGAGCGCCCTGCCAAGGAGTCGGAGAGCTCGAGCGAGTAGGTCGGAAGTCGCCCCCCAACGCAGGGTGCCGGAACCTGAGCCTATCCCTTGGATAGGTCGCGGCGCCGGCACCCTCCATGCCCAAGGCCCTGGGCCATAGAAGGTACAGACCCCATCCATGATCGTGGGAGCGTGTACGATCCAACTCTATCTGCCTGGTGCGCACTCGCTGAAAGACAAGCGCAGCGTTATCCGTCCGCTGATGAATCAACTACGACGCCGGTTCGAGGTAGCCGCAGCCGAGGTCGACCACCAGGATCTGTGGCAGTCGGCCGAAATTGCCATTGTCACCGTGGCCAATGAAGCCGGTCACGTCTACGTCATCCTTGAGCGCGCCATCCACTGGATTGAGGATAGCTATCGCCAGGTAGAGGTGGTCGACTGGACCACTGAGCTTCGCTAGAACCCCAATGAGTGTCATAGACGAAGTCAAAGACCGTCTCGATCTCGCCGATCTGGTCGGAAAACACGTCAACCTGCAGAGATCGGGACGTTACCTGAAGGGACTCTGCCCCTTCCACACGGAGAAGACACCTTCGTTCTACGTCTTCCCCGATACGCAACGATGGCACTGCTTCGGCTGCGATCGCGGCGGCGATGTTTTCAACTTCATGATGGAGTTTCAGGGCTACGATTTCCGAGCCGCGCTTGAGGAGCTCGCCCGACAGGCTAACGTCCCGTTGCGTGAGCAGTCGCCTCAGGAGATCAAAGCCGAGAGTGAAGCCGAGCGGTTGCGGGCTCTTCTGGTCGCTGCGATCGAGTACTATCACACATTGCTGATGACGGCGCCGCAGGCCGGTCACGCTCGAGCCTACCTGAGAGATCGCGGTTTCACCCGTGAGACGGTTGAGACCTTCGCTCTGGGCTATAGCCTCGATGCCTGGGATGCCCTCCGAACCCACCTACTCGGGAAGGGCTTCACCGTCGAGGAGCAGGTCAAGGCCGGCATGCTGATTGAGCGCGACGATGGGGGCACCTACGATCGATTTCGCGATCGCGTGATGATCCCGATCTATGATCGACGGGGCAGACCCATCGCATTTGGTGGGCGCGTCCTCCAACCCGACCAACAACCCAAGTACATGAACTCCCCCCAGACCCCCCTCTTCGACAAGAGCCAGGTCCTCTTTGGTTACCACCTTGCCAGCCGAGCCATCCGCGAGCAGGATGCAGCGGTCATCGTCGAGGGGTATATGGATGTGATGATTCCCCATCAGGCCGGCTACCGGAATGTCGTGGCGCCGATGGGCACGGCCCTCAGCGAGGCCCACCTGAAGCAGCTCCAACGCCTCACGCATCGTTATGTTCTCGCCCTGGACCCTGACCGAGCGGGGATCCACGGCACACTACAGGGGCTGGAGACGGCACGTCAGACGCTTGAGCGCGATTGGGAGGCCGTCTTCGACGCGCGCGGCCTCGTGGGCTATGAAGGACGGCTCAAGGCAGATATCCGGGTGGCGAGCATGCCCGACGGGCTGGATCCGGACGAGCTCATCCTCGACGATCCCCAACGCTGGGAGTCGCTGATCGCGTCCTCGCAGCCCATCGTCCGCTTCACCTTCCAGCACCTGTTGTCGCAAGTGGACCCCAATGAACCCAAGATGAAGTCACGCATCGTCGACGCGATGCTGCCCCTGCTCAACGACATCGGTGACAGCATCGAGCGCGAGGCCTATGCCCAGGAGATCGCGGCAGCGCTGGCGATCGATGCCCGTGTGCTTCTCGACCGCCTCCGCGCGATGGAGCGGGCCGAGGCCGTGAGGTCTCAGGTCGCCGTGCGCAGCAACCAGCAGGTGAGGCCGCCATCGGACCTTGAGGCGCATGTGATCTCGGTACTGATGCGCCAACCCGCTCTGTGGCCTCGCGTCAACGAACGCCTCGGCCAGCTGAACCAGGAAACGATCAACGAACGGGACTTCTCAACCGACTACCGCTTGATCTGGGCTTCGTGGACCCAGCTCGCCGAGCATCCCGAGCTCGAACTTGCCGATTTTCTCCCTTCGGATATGCTAGGTCTCGTTGAGGCATGGCTTAGCCAACCGCTGCCGGACATGATGCCGACCCAGTGGGAACGAGACCTTGCGCGCACGATGCTGCGCATCCGCGAGAAAGTGCTCCGTCAGGAGCTGCAGGAGACGAACGGCACGCTCGGCTTTGCCAAGGCTGAGAACGATCTTGATGCCATAGCGAGAATCAAGCACAGGATCGCGCAGATCTCGGACCGATTGAGGGAAATACAGTGGGCTCTGGCCCAGCGCCCCGCTCAGGCCTAAGGAGGAGTATGGCGAGACCACAGAGAGCAGCACACCGATCGCAAACCCTTGACGATGATCTGTGGGACGAGGAGAGCGACGGATTAGCTGACGACATCGCGGACAGCGAGGTCGAGGAGGACGACGTCGACGACGCAGACGAGGCGGACAACGGGGATCTCCTCCCCGATATCGACTGGGACGATGAGCCCTCACCCGATGAGCTGAATGAGATCGAGGAGCAGCTGACCGGGTCGCACGCCGCGCAGGATCTCGTCGATGATCCGGTGCGTATGTATCTCCGCGAGATCGGGCGCGTCGATCTCCTGGAGCCCTATCAGGAGGTCTGGATCTGCATCATCCGCGAGGCGGCAGATCAATTGGAGCGTGTTTGTGAGATCGTGGTGGCGGCCTCCGAACCCGAGACAGTGGAAGAGCAACTCATCAAGCTCTACACGCAGGCCCGCACGGCGTGGACCCATGCCAACCGCCTGGCACGACAGGCTGACGTCGACCTTCCCACAGCTGCGGAGCTTCTCGATGAGATCCTGCGTCAACAGCAGATCCTGATCTCCCCCGAACCCTCGACGCTCTATCGACTGATGGGCCCCAACCAGTGGGGCGATGATCCTCAGTGGCGCCCGATCATCACCGAACTGCTGACCGTGGCGACGTCGTTCTACCTGCTGCGTCCGGAGATGCTCGTGTACGTTCAGGAGAAGGCCGCCCACGGGGCGCGCTGGCCTACAGTTACACAGATGCAGGATCAGCTACCCGACCCTGACGCAGCTTTCGATTGGTGGAAGCACGTCGAGGTCATCTCGGCAGAGGCGCAGCAGATGCTGGTGCGCGCCAACCTACGCCTCGTCGTCAATATTGCCAAA
The DNA here is from genome assembly GCA_964650935.1 of uncultured Anaerolineales bacterium. Lineage (GTDB taxonomy): Bacteria > Chloroflexota > Anaerolineae > B4-G1 > SLSP01 > PWVB01. The sequence continues at coordinate 6,231 of CAZYYC010000075.1, read as the reverse complement.
CGTTACATTGGACGCGGCGTCTCCTTCCTCGACCTGATTCAGGAAGGCAATATCGGCCTGCTCCGCGCGGTGGAAAAGTTCGACTACACGCGAGGTTACAAGTTCTCAACCTACGCGACGTGGTGGATCCGGCAGGCGATCAGCCGTGCCATCGCCGATCAGGCGCGCACTATCCGCATTCCGGTCCACATGGTCGAGACCATCAACCGCCTGATGCGCATCCAGCGACGGATGATGCAGGATTTGGGCCGCGACCCCACGCTGGATGAGCTCGCACTGGAAATGGACGTGCTTGACGCCAAGGATATCCAAGCCGTCAAAGAGGCCCGGGAGAGGAACGAGCCGCTGGCACCTCCACTTGAGCGGCGCATGCGCCGCGCGACGGCCAAAGTGCGTCGCATCATCAGTATCTCACAGGAACCGATGTCGCTTGAAAGCCCCGTCGGCAACGAGGAGAACAGCGAGCTCTCGGACTTCATCGAGGATGAGAACCTCCCTGGCCCTATGGACGCCACCTCGATGCACATGCTGCGCGAGCAGCTGCAGAGCATCCTCGACGAACTTGGCGTACGCGAGCGCGAGGTGCTGGAGATGCGCTTCGGGCTCAAGAACGGGCGCCCCCATACGCTCGAGGAGGTCGGGCAGGCCTTTAGCGTGACGCGGGAGCGGATCCGTCAGATTGAATCAAAGGCGCTGCGCAAGCTGCGCCATCCGGGCCGCAGCCGCAAGCTGCGCGATTTCCTGACGTAGGGCCCGCTCAGGACTCGCCCATCGAAAGGATAGTATGTACTTCAAGCTCAATGTACAAACACGCAGCAAAGTTGATCTGGTCGAGGTCACCGATCAGGTGAGAGAGGCGATAGCTAATGCCGGTGTTGGGGAAGGCATCTGTTTTCTCTACTGCCCTCACACCACGGCGGGCATCATCCTCAATGAGAACTGGGACCCCACGGTCGAGTCCGATACGGCGATGATCCTGGACCGCATGATACCCGAGGGCCTGCCCTATCGCCACAGCGAGGGCAACAGTCCAGCTCACATCAAGTCGCTCCTCGTCGGCAGCGACCATTTTGTCTTCATCCAGGGGGGAGAGCTCCAGATGGGCCAATGGCAGGGCATATTCCTGGCCGAGTTTGACGGCCCGCGCCACCGCGACTTCTGGATCAAGATCGTTACCGACGCGGACACGTGCTGAATCCCAGCCCACGTCCACCGTCCGCGGTGGCGCCGATCCCCTGGGCTCGCATCGAGGCCCTGCTGCACCGTGTCCAGAAGCCCGGACGCTATGTCGGCGGCGAGCTCAACGCGACCGAGACGCCTTGGGAGGCGACGGATCTGCGTGTCTGTTTGGCCTTTCCCGACGTCTACGATCTGGGCATGTCCAACTTCGCCCTCGCTATACTCTACGACATCCTCAACGCGCAGCCGGGCGTGCTGGCCCACCGCACGTACCTGCCCGCGCCCGACATGATCGCCCAGCTGCGCGCGGAGAACCTCCCGCTCTATGCGCTTGAGGACTACAGGCCGGTCGCAGCCTATGATGTCCTGGCCATCAGCACCGCTTACGAGCAGCTCTACACCAACGTGCTCGAACTCCTGGACCTGGCAGGCCTACCGATTCGCCGGGCCGACCGCGATGAACGGCACCCTCTGATCGTGGGGGGTGGCCACGGCACCTTCAATCCCGAGCCTATCACGGATTTCTTCGATGTCTTCGTGATCGGTGAAGGTGAGGCCGTGATCCTGGAACTGGTCGAGGCCGTGCGTGCAGCACGCGGTCGTACGCGTGACGACCTGCTCCGTTCGCTCGTGGAGATCCCGGGACTCTACGTACCCGGTTTCTACCACCCTACCTATGCCGTCACCGGTGAGCTGGAAGCCCTCACACCCACCGACACGTGCGTCCCCGAGCGGATCCTCAAGCGGATGCTCCCGACGCTGCCTCCCACCCCGATCCGGCAGCTTGTGCCGAATATTGAGACCGTCCACAATCGCGCCGTCGTCGAGATTCACCGCGGTTGCACCCGCGGCTGCCGCTTCTGCCAGGCCGGAACGATCACGCGACCTGTGCGCGAGCGCCCGGTTGAGGACATCGTCGCTAGCGCAGCAGCCGTCATTGAAGCCACCGGCTACGAGGAACTGGCGCTGCTCTCGCTCTCGTCGGCCGATTACACCCAGATCGGGGCGCTCATCGAGCAGCTGCAAGCACGCTTTGCCGAGCAGCCGATCTCCATCTCACTGCCCAGCCTGCGGCTCGATGCCTTCTCCGTTGACCTTGCTGACCGCCTCAGCGGGGGCCGGCGCTCCGGCTTCACCTTCGCCCCCGAAGCAGGCAGCGACACACTGCGCCATCGCATCAACAAGGACGTCACCGATGCTGAGCTCTTCTCAGTGGCGGAGGAGGTTTTTGCCCGCGGCTGGCGCACGATCAAGCTCTACTTTATGATCGGCCTGCCCACTGAGACCGACGAAGACGTTCAGGCCATCATTGACTTGGTGCGTCAGGTCCATCAGATCGGCCGACGCGTCGGCGGGCGCCGGATCGAGGTCCACGTCAGCGTGAGCACCTTCGTCCCCAAGCCCCACACGACCTTCCAGTGGGAGCCGTTCACCGACGAGTCAACGATCGAACGCCGTCAGGCGCTGTTGCGTCAGGGGCTGCGAGGGCGCGGACTGTCGCTGTCCTGGAACCAATATGCAACGTCGCAGCTTGAGGCGCTGCTGGCTCGCGGTGACCGTCGTCTCAACGCGGTCGTAGAGCGGGCGTGGCGTCTAGGGGCACGTTTCGACGCGTGGGATGAGTGGCGATCGCCGGCAGCTTGGGAACAAGCCATCGCCGAGCGACCCTCAGCGACCCTCCAAGAGCACTTCACCGATGGCCCATCGTTGCTCCAAGCGATGCTCTATCGACGCCGACGGGAGGACGAGATCCTTCCGTGGGATCATCTACAGAGTGGTGTTGAGAAGCGCTTTTTCCTGCGCGATTACCGTCGCAGTCAGGCGGGCGAACTGCTCGCCGACTGCCGCGAGGGTTGCCACGCCTGTGGCATCCTGCAGCACTACCCTGATGAGCGCACGGAGGCCTGGCAATGTCCTGTCCTGACCTAGCCGGCGCACCATCGCGCGAGGCCACGCGCCACTGTATCACCTTCGCCACGTCCCGTGCCCTGGCCTATGTCTCGGTGCTGGAGTTGGGCGCCGTATGGGAGCGGACGTTGCGACGCGCTCGGATACCTGTCAAATACAGCCAAGGCTTCAATCCCCGCCCGCGCATGCACTTCGCCGCGCCGCTGCCGGTGGGCTGCGGGAGCGAGGCCGACCTCCTCGATGTGTCGCTCAGCGTCGCGTGGACGCCGGAGGCCGTCATCCGTGCCCTGCAGGGTGTAACGCCACCTCATCTAGCCGTCATCGCCGTGGCCGCCGTCGCGGACGATGACCCGGCGCTGTCGGAGCAGCTAATCGCTGCCGAGTACAGGGTCCGGCTGCAGGCTGAGGATCGAACGGCACTCTCCGAAGCAGTGGACCAACTGCTCGCAAAGGACAGCCTGCCGTTGCCACGCCGCGGGCGTCGCCACCGAGGCAAAACTTACGACCTCCGTCCTCTGATCCAGACCCTCGAGGTGAGCCCGGCCCCTGCAGCTGCATGGGCGGAGCTGCGGATGCGTCTCGCGGCACGGCCCGGCGCAACAGGCCGCCCGGATGAGGTGCTCAAGGCCCTCGGCTGGGATGACGCCCCGCGCCGCTGCACGCGCATCCGACTTATTCTGAAGCCGGATCAGACGGTCGAGCGACCCCGCCTGCTTAGGGGCGAGGACGAAACGATGTCCAGCTGCACACTCAAGGGTCTGGGAGACAACCGATGATCGACACTCACCTAGCAGGCCGCGTCGTGCTCATTACTGGCGCCAACCATGGCATCGGCGCTGCGACCGCCCTGGCTTTCGCCGCGCAGGGCGCCCGCGTCTATCTTACCTTCTGGCGTAACGCACCATCCCACTCGCCCGCAGCCCTGGCCCAGGCCAGGGCGCACGGGGCGGGCGGGCCGGCCCTCTATGAGGCGCAACAGCAGCAGGATGGTCAGTCGCTCGCCCGCTCCATCCGTGATGGCGGCGGTCAGGCTGTGGCGCGCGAGATAGACCTCGCCGACCCGGCGGCGATTCCCACTCTCTTCGATGACTGTGAAGTGCGCCTTGGCCCCGTCGACATCCTGGTCAGCAATCACACCCACTGCGTTGCGGAGACCTTTGACCCGGCGCTGGTCACCGACGACGGTTTCCCCATTCAGCTCACGAGTGCTGCCGGTATCGATGCACACTTCGCCATCAATGCACGCGCAACGGCGTTGCTGATGGCTGAGTACCTTCAGCGCTATCTGGCCCGGGGCGGCAGCCAGGGCCGTATCATCACGATCAGCACTGACGCCGCTCACGCCCACGTCGCCAACATCAGCTACGCCGCCAGCAAGCACGCGATCGAGTCCTACAGCCGCTCGGCCGCCGCCGAGATGGGGCGCCACAGCATCACGGTCAACGTGGTGGCACCGGGGCCGATCCAGACCGGCTATCTGACTCCCGATCAAGAGGAAGAGATCGCCGCCGACACACCACTGCGGCGTGTCGGAGAACCCGAGGACGTTGCCGACGTCGTGGTCTTCCTCGCGTCGGAGCAGGCGCGCTGGCTCACAGGCCAACTCCTCTACGTTGGGGGCGGCTACCGCATACCTCAGTAGGGTCAACAACAGGGCACCTGATCCAGGTGCCCTGTCCAACCCTTCGACAGACCACGCCAAGTGAGCCCAGATGCCCCCAAGAGCCCTGTCGTTGACCGGTCATGACAACCCGCGCCGCGTGCTGTTGCCGCTAGGCTTGGCTGTCTGCCTCTCGCTCTTCGGTGACCTGACCCTCTACGCCGTCCTGCCGAGTCAGCGGGAGGTGGTCGGGCTCAGCCTGGCATCCGTGGGCGTGATGCTCGGCATCAACCGCCTGATCCGGCTGCCCGGTAACCCTCTGATCGGCGCGCGCTTCGATCGCGTCGGGCGGCGGCGGCTCTTCCTACTGGGTATGGCGCTGGGGACGTGCTCAACGTTGGGCTACGGACTCGTGACCGGTTTCCTTCCCTTCCTGCTGACGCGCCTCCTGTGGGGCATAGCCTGGACGCTGATCAACGTCGGCGGCATGACCATGGTGCAGGACATCAGCACCCGCGCCAATCGCGGGCGCCTGATCGGCATCTATCATGCTTGGATGCTGGTAGGGTTCGCGGCGGGCCCCCTCCTCGGCGGCTTTCTCGTCGATACCGTCGGTTTTCGCACGACGATGCAGCTCTATGCAGTCACGGCTGCGGCAGGCCTTCTCATCGCGGTACTGGCTCTGCCTGAGACTCAGCCGGAGCGAGCAGATGCCCCCCTTGAGGAGCGCCCAGTGTGGGCCCCGGGTGCCCTCCAGCGGATCCAGGGAACGCTTCGGCGTAACCCGCGCTTACTCGCAGTCCTACTCCTGACGCTCATCTTTCAGTTCGTGGGCGAGGGCATTGCCCTATCCACACTCAACCTGCTCCTGACCGAGCGATTTGGTCCCCAGGTCACGGTCGGGGCCCTCGCACTGGGGGTCGCCTCGGCAACCGGCGTCCTCTCGGCGCTCCGCTCGGTCATCGCCGGCAGCACGGGCCCGCTCGCAGGCCACCTGTCGGATCGCCGTAACGAGCGGGGGTTCGTCCTGATGGGCAGCCTGATGTCCGGGGCCGTAGGCTTTGCTCTGTTGGGGATGGCCCGGTCGCTCCCCCTCATCGTGCTCGCCATCATCCTCAGCGCCGCGAGCGCCGGCGCGGGCATGGCATCTCTCACGGCAGCGATGGGAGACCTGGCCCCCACCCGGCGGCGAGGCACCGTGATGGGCGCCTACGCCACCGCCGGAGACATCGGCTCCGCAGCGGGGCCCTTCCTCGCCTATGCGCTCGTCCTCGTCATGCCCCTGGCGTGGGTCTACGCTATCTGCGCGGGGGCCTTTCTGATCGGCATCCTACTCCTGCAGCGCCTCTACCACCGCGCATAGTCTCCCTTATAGCTCCATCATCACGTCCGTCACAGTGCGCCCGTCTGAAGTCGGACGCGCTTTCCGGTGACCTTACCCTGCATCCCAGTCCCTCGCTCCCAGCGCAGCGTGAGCTAATCCGCCACGAGATAGGCCCTTCCAACCACGTTTGGTTAGAGGGTTAGAATCAGGTTTGCGTGCA
>CAZYYC010000074.1:0-17293 GCA_964650935.1 uncultured Anaerolineales bacterium | reverse complement strand
CGCATCTTCGGTACTGAGGGCCAGATTGCCTTCGAGGATGACAGCCTGCTGGTCTACACTGATCGAGAGATCGCGGGGTTAGAGGCGGGCGCGTGGACGCAGCTTACGTTCTCGGAGCCCTTTGGGGATCAAGCTTACGTCAGCTACTTCGACCGCTTCGCCGATGCGGTCCTCGAGGGACGAGAGCCGGACATCCCGTGCACCGAGGGCCGGAAGGATCTGGAGGTCTTCCTGGCGGCCTACCATTCGGGTGAGACCGGCTCGCCGGTGTCGCTGCCGTGGCCAGGAGCGTGAGCCGGCGCGCCAAACAGTAAGCGGATGAGGAGCAACACACCTCTGCCTCATCGGGGTGGGGTGAGAACGGAGCCATCGTGCGACGACCTAACGTCGTTTTCGTCTTTGCCGATCAGATGCGGGCGCAGGCCACGGGCTACGCGGGCGATGTGAACGCGGAGACACCCGCGCTCGACCGTCTGGCTGCGATAAGCATCAACGTGACGCACGCGGTGTCGGGCCATCCGGTCTGTTGTCCCTATCGCGCCAGCCTGCTGACGGGCCAATATCCACTCACGCACGGGGTCTACATCAACGATGTGCCGCTGGCGCCTAACGGACCTACGATCGCCGAGTGCTTTGCAGCCGCCGGCTACGACACGGCGTACATCGGCAAGTGGCATCTCTACGGAAGCCCCGGAGGCAGGAATGAGCGGCGGGGCACGTACATTCCGCGTGAACACGGTATGGGCTTTGACACGTGGAAGGCTTTCGAGTGCAACCACGACTACATGGCCTCGCCCTACTATGAAGGCGATGACCCGGAACCGAAGCTCTGGGAAGGCTATGATGCCATCGCCCAAACCGATGCGGCGTGTGCGTATCTGCGCGACGGGGCGCGGTCGGAGACACCTTTCTTCCTGGTGCTCTCCTGGGGACCACCCCACGATCCCTATGATCGGGTGCCCGAGGCCTACAAGGCGCGTTTCCGCGACAAGGAAATCGAGCTGCGGCCCAACGTCGCGGAGGGCGACCGTGACGAGGCCATCGAGACGCTGCGCGGCTACTATGCGCACATCGCGGCGCTCGATGACTGTGTGGCAAAGCTCCTGGCGACGCTGGATGAGACGGGTCTTGCCGAGGACACGATCTTCGTCTTCACCTCCGACCACGGTGACATGCACCTGAGCCAGGGGCTGCGCACGAAGCACGTACCTTGGGATGAATCGATCCGCGTGCCCTTCCTGCTGCGCTATCCGCGTGCCGTTGGCGATGTGGGACGCGAGGTATCGCTGTTGCTGGATGCGCCCGACATCATGCCCACGTTGCTCGGACTGTGTGATCTGCCGGTGCCCGCCACCGTCGAGGGACGCGACGTGTCGCGCAGGCTGCTGGGACAAGCGCCCTGCGATCCACAGGATGCGGCCCTGCTCGCGGTCCCTGTCAGCTACTGGATGCTGAGGATGCAGGGGATGCTTCCCTATCGTGGCTTGCGGACGCTGCGCTATACCTATGTACGGAACACCCGCGGGCCGTGGCTGCTGTATGACAACGAGGTCGATCCCTACCAGACGCACAACCTGTGTGGTCATGTGGCTTACGCGGGGATTCAGGCCGAGCTCGAGGCCGAGCTACGCCGGCGGCTCGATCAGATGGGTGATGAGTTCCTGCCCGGTGAGGCTTACCTCGAGCGCGATGGGCTGGCGCACTATGAGGAGGTGAACGTCGCATGGGGCAGCGTTCCGACGATGTGGGGGCTTGAATCACTGAGTCACTGAGGGCACTGAGAACTTCGAGACGGTCTATGCTGAAAGGAGCTGTATGGCTAAGCTGACGATTAACCCGAACGACGCGATCGGCGTCATCCACCCGAACATCTACGGGCACTTCGCCGAGCACCTCGGACGCTGCATCTATGAGGGTATTTGGGTGGGAGAGGACTCCGAGATACCGAACACCGCCGGCCTTCGCAACGATGTCGTCGCCGCGCTGCGCAAGCTCAAGCCGTCCGTGATCCGCTGGCCCGGCGGCTGCTTTGCCGACGACTACCATTGGGAGGATGGCGTCGGGCCGCGGGAGGAGCGACCCCAGGGCGTCAACATTCACTGGGGCGAGGTGCCTGAGCCCAACGCCTTCGGTACCCAGGAGTTCGTGCGCTTCTGCCGTATGGTCGGCGCTGAGCCCTACATCGTCGGCAATGTCGGCTCAGGCACGGTGCGGGAGCTGCGTGAGTGGGTGGAGTACTGCAACTACGACGGCGACAGTACTCTGGCGCGGATGCGGGCAGCAGACGGCAGCCCCGAGCCGCTCGATGTGACCTACTGGGGTGTGGGCAACGAGAACTGGGGCTGCGGCGGGAGCTTCTCGCCGGAGGACTACGGCACGGAGTTTCGCCGTTACGCGACCTATGTACGCGGCTTCGGCAAGCAGCTCTATGTGATCGCCTGTGGCCCTTCGGGCAACGATATCGAGTGGACCGTGCGCTTCTTTCGCAAGCTCAAGAAGGACTACTGGGACTTCCGCAACATCCACGGCTTTGCGGCCCACTATTACTGCGGTACGGCGGGCACAGCCACCGAGTACACGGTCGACCAGTGGTACGAGCTCATCTGGAAGGGCCTGCGGATGGAGGAGCTCGTGGTTCAGCAGCGGGCTGCCATGGACGCCTACGACCCTGAGCGCAAGATCGGTCTGATCGTCGACGAGTGGGGCACCTGGCACCCGCCGGCCCCGGGCCACAACCCGCGCTTCCTCTACCAGCAGAACACGCTGCGCGATGCCGTGGTCGCGGCGACGTCGCTCGACATCTTCAACCGCCATGCGGACAAGGTGGTGATGGCCAACATCGCGCAGACGATCAACGTGCTGCAGGCGATGGTGCTCACCGATGGGGCGCGCGTGTTGACCACGCCCACGGGGCACGTCTACGAGATGTACGCTCCTCACCAGGGCGGGACCGCGGTACGCACGACGATCGAGACCGAGGGGGTGACCTTCAAGGCGCGCGACGGTGAGGATGACCTACCGCTCGTGGCGGGCAGCGCCTCGATCAAGGACAAGACGCTCTTCGTCACGCTGACCAACAGCCACGCGACCGACGGGATCGACCTGACCGTCGAGCTTCTGAGCGGGGCTGCAGCGACGGGCGGGACGTCGCGGGTCCTGACCGGCGAGATTCATGCGCACAACACCTTCGATGCGCCCGAGGCGCTCGCACCGGCGTCCTTCGATCTGAAGCTCGAGGGCAAGACGCTGACGATCCCGCTGCCGGCGGCGTCCGTCGTCGCCCTGGAGATGCGGTTGGCGTAACCTGTTCTCGGACCGCCTTCCGGGTTGCGGCCCGAGCGGACTCGGGCTCGGGCCGCAACCCGGAAGGTTCTGCTGCCTGACGTAAGGAGAGGCTATGCACACATTCGAGACGTTGACGGTGCCCGAAGGGCACATCGGCATCCACTGGTTCGGGCAGAATTCGTTTGCCTTGAAGGACCCTGCCGGGACGGTCGTGCTCACAGACCCCTACTTCCCGCATGATCGACCTCCCGAGCGGTTCATCCGGCCCGACCCACCCCTGGACGAGGCGGAGCTGCACACGGACTTCGTGCTGCTGACCCACGACCACGGAGATCACACGTGCATCGAGTCATTGCTGCGCGTGCGCGAGGGCAGCCCCGACGTGCGCATCGTCGGGCCTGTTGAGAGCGTGGCGCGGCTGGCAGCGCACGGGTTCGCCGACGCGTCTCTGATCACGGCGCACGCCGACGAAGCCCTGTCCTTGGGCACGATGACGGTTCACGTGGTCTGGTCGAAGCCGCCGGAGGGTGTTCCTGACGACGGGATTGACCCCCCAGACGTTCAGCATCTGGGCTACGTGATCGAGATGGGCCAGGTGCGCGTCTACGTGACCGGCGACCTCATCAACACCTTCGCCGACCACGACGAGTTGGTCGCGCCGGTCGCAGCGCTCGTGCCCGATATCGGCCTGATCACGATGCACCCGACCGAGGGCGAGTTCCCCTTCTTCGCGGGCGCCGTCAAGCTGGCGGTGAAGTTGGGGCTGAAGGCGGTGGTCCCGGCGCACTATGCGTGCTTTGTCAAGCGGACCTACGACCCGCAGGCGTTCGCAGCGTTGCTGCCGGAGAAGGGGCCCGAAGCACTGATCATCCCGTACGACGGGGCCGTCCTTTACCCCTGAGGGCCTACGGTTCGGGTTCGGTGACCAGTGGGGCGATGTCGAGCAGGGTCTCCTGCCCGAAGGGTGTACCCGGCGCGACCCCATGCACGCGCACCAAGGTGCCGACCGGCGCCCAATGGTAGAGCGCCTCGGCATCGCCCTGGTCGAGGATGATGCAGCCGTAGGAGGCGGGCCACCCCAGCACGTGGCGTGAGAGCCGCGTGCCGTAGGAGGTGATGGGCAGCTCGTGCAGTCCGTTGTAGAAATCCTCCCCCTCCGCGTAGAAGCCCATGAAGTAGGGCATATCGAGGTGCCAGCGTTGGGCAAAGGCCAACTCCTCCTTGAAGAGGACCTGGAACTGTCCGGCGAGCGTCGGCGTTGTCGAGATGCCGCTGGAGATGGTGAACTCGAAGGCCTGCAGGTCGTCCTCGAAGGCCGTCAGCGTCTGGGTGGGTAGATCGATCTCGATCCGTTTCCCATCGACCAGCGGATGGGGGAAGAGGACGTCGATGGAGGGGATGTTAAGGACCTGGCCCACGTCGATCAGGCCCGGGTCGATGTCGGGGTTGACCTGTTCCAGCCGCCACTGCGGAAAGCCGTGCAGGAAGGCGATGTCGTAGAAGGTGTCGCCGGCCCGCACCACGTAGGTACGGGGTGGGTGATGGATCCGCGCGATGGCGCGATGGTCCGCTGCACGCAGTGCCTCCAGGACGGCGACGGTGGTCTCGTCGACGGCGAGGGTGCGCTCCTCCGCGCCGATGATGGGGGCGAGTCCCTCGACCCAGGCGCGTACCGCGAGGACGTCGAAATCGAGGTGCAGTCGTCCGTTGCGTGGCGTCACGCGCATCCACGCGCCAAGCTGGGTCGCGGCTATCGGGATCTCGTCCCGGTACCCCCCGGCCTCCGGGTCGCCGGTCAGCGGATCGTAGATGACGAGGACAAAGGGCTCAGCGAGCAAGACTTCGGCCTGTGACTGAGCAGGATCGGTGTCGGTGATGGTGGGCGGGACCGAGGTGGGTTCAAGCCTGACGCGATCGGCGCCGCGTGCCAGCGCCTCGAGGAGCTGTGTGGCGACGGTACCCGGCTCCACCTGACGACCCGGCTGCGCCGCTGTCGCGGTGACGCGCCCATCGACGATAGTGAGCTCCGCGTTGTGTGACTGGGTATGGATGGCGGAAGCGATGTCCTCGGCGATCGCGCGCACCAGTGCCGCGTCGGCGGACACGATCTCTAGCGGGATCGACACGGGCGCGGGATCCAGCACCCGCAGGAAGCCCAGCACCCAGGGCAGGTCGCGATGCGCGGCATAGGCCCGCTCCACCGCCGCATCGACGGCGAAGGACTGGCCCGCATCGGCCCACGTGAGGGCCCACACCTGGTCCTCAGCCAGGTCCACGGCCAACGTCCGTGCCTCAGGTGGACCTAGTGCGGACCGCACCCGTGCGCGGGCCGGTGCACGGGCCAGGTCGCCGACCTGGATCCGAACACCTGATCCGGTGGGATCGACGATGCTCACGCCGGGAAAGATGCGTTCGCGGTAGCTGTGGCTTACGACGAGAGCGACCGCAAGCAAGCCCAGGACGGACAGGGCTAGCAGGATCAACGCCACGGTACGTAGGGTTCGCACGATAGTTCGTTCAGGGCCTTTCTGCTTGGCGATCTACCTGGTCATTATACCCGTTTCCTCCTCGAGGTCTCGTGATCCCATGGTGACGTGCACCTGCAGGGTCGCCTCACGGTGCCCGGGGATGTCGAACGGGTCACTGACCGCCAGCACGTCACCCCCTGGGCCCGCGAGGATCAGCCATCGAAAGGGGCCTGTCCCCACGTCGCGCGGCGAGAACCACCAGCCGACGAAGCCGTAGGGGCCGAAGGGGCCCTGCCAACCGGCGACGGTGTGCCAATCGCCGGTCCCGTCCTGCCACTGCGCCGCCGTCCACAAGCCGGCGGTGGGTCCGTCGGTGGTCAGTCGGATCGACCCACCCATCGGTGCGGGCGGGGTCGACTCCGGCGTTGCCGTGGGCACGGCGGTGGGGCGAGGGGGCAGGTCGCCGGTCGCAGCCGACAGTCTCGCCGGGTTGATCACCAGCAGAGCGACGGCTGCCACCAGGGCCAGCAGCGCAACGTCTTTTCTACGCATGAGTACCTCCTGACTGTACCTGGCGACCGCGGCGGCTTTCAGTTGTGAGCGACCGCGGTCGCGCTCGAGATACGGGCTCCGCTAGGCCACCACCTGTACCGTGACCTCGGTAGTCGCCAAGCCATCAGCCTGGGCACGGAGCGTGATGGTGCCGGGGGCACCGTTGGTCTGCACCACGGCAAGGCAGCTGCCACGGTAGGCGCGTCGTACGTTGCCGCGGTAGCGCTCCTCGCTCACGGGGTTGCCGTTGCCCACTGCGGCGAGCGTGCCCGCGCCCACCACGGTGAAGTAGACCGTGGGATCGGCGGTGGGGTGCACGCGTCCCTGATCGTCGATCACCTCGACCGTGACGAAGCTGAGGTCGCCGGGGTGGGTCGCGATTGTGGCGCGATCGGGCGTCAGCCTGAGCCCGACGGGCGCCCCGACCGTTTCCAGCGCTTGTGAGGCGACCTCTCTGCCGTCGGTGATGCCCACGGCTGTGAGCTTGCCCGGGGTGTAGGGCACCTCAAAGCTCGCGATGAAGCGCGAGCCGCATCCCGCGGGCTGCCGGTCGATCGGCTCGCCGTTCAGGCGCAACTCCACCTCGTCGCAGGCGGCATAGACGTCGACTTTGAAGGTCTTCCCTTCGTGACCGGGCCAGGTCCAGTTGTGCCAAACCTCGGGCCATCCCCAGTAGGTGGGTTTGGGCTCCTTGTCCTCGGGCACCGGATCGTGGACAGCGATGTAGAGGGGATTGCCTCGCTCCCAGAGGATGTCGCGGTAGTAGGACTGTGGGCGCTTGAAACCGCAGAGGTCGAGATCCCCGCAGTTCGCCTGGTGCCACGGGTAGTCGCCGAGGAACCCCTTGAGCGTCTCGTCGAAGTGCACACGCCCGATCCCGGACTCCCCGAGGTAGTCGAGCGAGGTCCAGACGAAGTCACCGATCACGTGCGGCAGCTCCAAGACGCTCATCCAGTGGTCGAAGGCCTCGCCTGCGGTCGACTCCGAGCCGTAGATGACGCGCTCGGGGTGAAGTTCGTGATCCGGGCGATAGCGACGTTCCTGATAGTTGTAGCCGCCAACGTCGAGTGCGCCAAAGATGGCATCGGTGTCGGGCCAATGGGGGTCGGCGCCCATCCCGAGGCCGTTGACCCCTGAGGTGATCGGTCGCGTAGGATCGAGCTCGCGGACGCGGTCGGCGAGGCGATGGGCCCAGGCAACGCCGTCGGAGCTGCCATTGCGCTCACCGATCTCGTTGCCGATGGACCACATGATGACGCTCGGATGGTTGCGGTCGCGCAGCACCATGCTGTCCAGGTCACGCTGCCACCAGTCGGCGAAGGCGATGTGGTAATCGTAGGGCATCTTGCCCTCGCGCCAGCAATCGAAGGCCTCGTCGATGACCAGCATCCCAAGGCGATCGCAGGCGTCGAGGAAGGCGGGCGCGGGCGGGTTGTGGGCGCAGCGGATGGCGTTGTAGCCGTTCGCCTTCAGGAGCTCGACCTTGCGCTCCTCGGATCGGTCATACGATGCCGCGCCCATCACGCCGTTATCGTGGTGGACGCAGCCGCCATAGAGCAGCGTCGGTTCACCGTTGAGCAAAAAGCCCTTCGATGCGTCGAAGTGGAGGGACCGGATGCCGAAGGGCGTCAGGGCCGTGTCGATGATCTCATCCTCGACGATGAGCTCCGTCCGTAGCTCATAGAGGGTGGGGCTCTCAGGACTCCAGAGGGCCGGGTCCTCGACGACGATCTGCTGGGAGACCATCTCAAAGAGGCCTGCCGCGACCACCGCTGCGCTCTCGGCGCTTGCTATGATGGCCCCCCCGGGCGTGGCGACATGGGAGCGCACGGTGGCATAGGCTGCGTCCGTGCTGTGGTTGGACAGCGTCGTCTCGACGTTGATCGTCGCACGATCTGCGGCGATCTCGGGCGTGGTCACGTAGACGCCCCATGGCGCGACGTGTAGGGGCTCGGCGACCCTCAGCCATACGTGGCGATAGATGCCGGAGCCTGAGTACCAGCGACTGTTCATCTGGGTGTCATTGTCGACGACCACCTGCAGGACGTTGCGCTCGCCCAGCCTGAGGTGGGATGTCAGATCGAGGTGAAAGCTCGTGTAGCCGTAGGGGTGGCGTGTCAGGACGTTGCCGTTGAGGCGGATCTCGGCATTCATGTAGATGCCCTCGAACTCGAGCATCACCTGTTTGCCGGCCCACGCCTCGGGTGCTTCGAAGGCCTTGCGGTACCATCCGCGGCCCGTCTGGAAGTAGCCGCCGGATGCGCTGCTCGGCGCCTCGGGCGAGCGGTCGAGTTCGATCGACCAATCGTGCGGCAGGTCGAGCAGGCGCCACGTCGACTCGTCGGGGGCCCGCCACATGGCGCCTTGAGGATCGCCGAGATGGAAACGCCAGTCAGCATCGAAGTTCAGCTTCTGCATCGGTCACTCCTTTCGGGTGGACAAGGGAAACATCGGCACATAGGAGCATCTTAGGTTCGTGCGCCATAGCAAACAATCGCCACGCGATCACGTTACTCGAAGCACAATCTTGCCTCGCGTATGGCCTGTCTGGATCAGCTCGTGGGCCTGCCGGGCTTCGTGCAGGGGCAGGATCGTGCCTACATGGGGTCTGAGCTTTCCTTCGTCGACCAACCCGGCAATCCGGTTCAACACGTCATGACCGGGCCGAGCGTCTCCGTGTGCGCCGCGCAGTCCCCGCTTGGCCGCGTCGGGACCGGGTACCGGCTTGGCGCAGATCGAGACCTGAATCCCGCCGTCCCTCAGAACCGTCCAGGAACGGGCCATCGTCTCCCGGGCGAGGTCATCCGTGGCATCATCGGCCTCCCTGGGGATCGCGTCGATCACCACATCCACCTCCCGCGCGACGGACTCGAACGCAGTGGTCCGGTAGTCGATGAACGCATCGACCCCGAGCTCTCGGAGGAAGTGTTCGTTCCTGGCCGATGCCGTGCCGAGCACCTGCGCGCCCCGCCACTTTGCCAGCTGAACGGCCATGTGACCGACACCGCCGGCAGCCGCGTGGATCAGCACCTTTTGCCCGGCGACCAGGCCCCCGACCTCGAACAGGGCGTCCCAGGCGGTTAGGGCAGCAACCGGCAGGGCGGCAGCACCCACGTGGTCGAGGGATGTCGGCTTGCGGCCGAGGTTGTCCGTGTGCGCAACCGCATATTCCGCATACCCCCCTCCTAACAGACCGAGCATGCCGTAGACTGTATCGCCCACGGCGAGTTCTGACACCTCGGCCCCACGCTTCTCAACGGTGCCCGAGACTTCGCAGCCGGGGGTGAACGCGAAGGGCTTCTCCAGCCGGAATCGCAGCCCCGCGCGTATCTGCCGGTCGGCGGGATTCACACCCGCGGCGTGCACGCGAACGAGGACCTCGTGCGGTCCCGGGTCCGGGACCGGGGCATCCTCGTATCGGAGCACCTCGGGCCCGCCGTAATCGTGATACCGGACAGCTTTCATCTTGTAGGCCTCCAGTCGCGTGTGAGCCTCCGTGTCGGTTGACTGCCGATCGAAGACCGGAGGCTATGCCTCACCGCAGCCCGCGTATGAACGCTTCGGCCCGCTCGGGATCGCGGAACTCCTGACCGTCGTGGTTGATCACGAGAAGGAATCCCTTGCCGCCGAGGTTGTCGACGATGGTGCGGGCGCCCTCCGGCGAGACGAAGACCTGGCAAAGCTTGCCCCCATCGCGGATGCGCTTGAGAAGGGGCAGCCATTCGTGAGGCTCGGGCTGTCCGTCGCCGGGGATCCACTGGATGCCGCGCAGGCGCTTGATCGAGAGCAGCATATCAAGGTGCGGGATCTCGCCCTTGCCGTCGAGGTGGTAGAAGCCGTGGTCGAGCATCTCGCAGCAGCCGACCAGATCGGGCATCACGAAGCGCTCGAACATCGCCGGCGAGATCATATACGAGAAGTCGGATTGCAGCATGTAGGTCTTGCCCGGCGACCAGAGCGGCGTCCAGCAGGTGGTGCCGCGGCACGCCGGGCGGATCAGGGCGTCCAGCTCGTTGTAGTAGCGTATCCAGAGCCGGGTGATCTCGTCGACCAGGCGGTCGACCTCCTCGGGGCAGTCGATCAGATCCATCGCGAGCGCTTGAGTGTCGCGAAGTGAGGCGAGGATGTCGAGGTTGCCGCCGAGGTCGGTGTGCCCGATGGCGACATCACCGCCCCAGCGCTCGACTGCGGCTGCCGTCAGTGCCCGAACACGCTGCCACCAGGCGTTTTCGGGGTCGAAGCTCAGCGTCAGGTCCCGGAGAGAGGTCGGCCCCGCGGGCGTGAACCAGACCGTCTCTGAGGGGTCGGAGACGCTGTGGACCTCGCTGCCGACGAAGCCGGCCATGATGCCCGGCCCGAAGTTCATCCACCACGCCGGGAAGGCGTCGCCGTAGTAGTGCGTCGCCTCGATGTGGGGCTGGTGCAGGTCCACAATTGCCTCGGCGCTCATCTCGGCGGGGTAATTCGAGAGGTAGGTGTAGGGTGGCGGGGTGGGGATCGGATCCGTCGCGCTGAGGTACACCAGAGCGCGGCTCAAGTCTCCGGCCCACCAGGCACGAGTATCGCGCTCAACGCGGGCCCAATCCTCGTCTGTGAAGTGCGGATGTGTCATGGCGTCTCCTTCGATCGGTGTGAGTGCAAAGAGCAGATGGCGTCGGCGTTCCGTAAGCGTCGGTCAGCACCTCCGAGTCTGTGTCGTTATAGTGTAGGTCTGACGGACGGTCAAGCCGGGTCCGAGCGCGGTATCTCATCTTGACGCATAGGGCCTGTCGATGTATGATATCGATAGTCGATAACGCCAGTCGATTGGAGGGCCGGCGATGCCGCTGTCACGTGATCTGTTTCTGGGCTTTGTTCGCATGCACATCCTCTATCACGCAGGTGAGGAGCCGGTCTACGGCGCCTGGCTCATGGAAGAGCTGGCCCGACATGGCTATGCTCTGAGTCCGGGAACGCTCTATCCGATGCTCCACAGCCTTGAGGACGAAGGGATGCTGAAGCGCGAGCGGCGGGTCGTGAAAGGCAAGGTCCGCAAGTACTACACACTGACCGAAGACGGTCGCACCGCCCTCGAGGAGGGCCGCAAGAGAGCTCTGGAACTGCTTCGGGAGATCAGTCCCGGAAGTTTGCGAGTTGTGGACGAGGTACAGGGCAAGGCGTAACTCTCCGGCTCACCATCTGGCCCATCAAAGGAGTTGTCTATGTCGAACAGCAGCAGGTCCGAAAGAGACACCATGCTCTTCCGCTTCTCGCTCTACGGCTTTCTGAAGAACCTGCGGTTCTTCGAGCCCTTTCTGATTCTCTTCTTCCGCGATGCCGGGTTGAGCTTCTTCCAGATTGGCGTGTTGTATGCGATACGCGATGTCGCGACCAATGTCCTGGAGACACCATCGGGCCTCATCGCCGACGTGTTCGGGCGCCGTCGTTCCATGGTGCTATCGTTCTCGGGCTATATCGTCTCCTTTCTGATCTTCTATGCGATGCCGGGTTTCCCCACGTATGTGCTGGCGATGGTCGCCTTTGGGATCGGCGAGGCCTTCAGAACGGGAACCCACAAGGCGCTGATCCTGGAGCACCTGCGCTTGACCGGGAAGACCCATCTCAAAGTGCCTTACTATGGACGCACTCGTTCCGCATCCCAGCTGGGTGCCGCGCTGAACTCGCTCCTCGCAGCGGCGCTGGTCTTCCAGACGGGCAACTATCGTTACGTCTTTCTCGCCTCGATTGTGCCCTACGTTCTGGATCTCATCAACTTGGCCACCTACCCACGGCGGCTTGACGGCGAGTTGGCCACATTGGATTGGCGTGAGATCCCACAGCAGTTGAAGGCGACCACCATCGGCTTCTTTCGAATCTTTCGGCAACCGCAGGCGGTGCGCGCGATCATGAACAGCTCGGGCTTCGACGCCTTCTTCAAGGCCACGAAGGACTACCTCCAGCCGGTTCTGGAGGCCCTGGCGCTGGGTCTACCGCTGTTGGTGGCTCTGGAGCCGGATCAGCGTTCGGCCCTCGTGATCGGCGTGGTCTACTGCTGCATCTATCTGCTGAACAGCTATGCCTCACGGGAGGCCGGGGCGATCGGCGCGCGCTTCGGTGATGTCAGCCGAGCGATCAATGTCACCTTTTTCATCGGAGCCGGGCTGTTGATGGCTTCAGGGCTCTCCTCGTGGGCAAACCTGCCCCTGGTCTCCATCCTGATCTTCCTCGGGCTGCACGTGCTGCACAATGTGCGCAAGCCCCTGAACGTAGCCAACATCAGCGATCAGATCGAGACAGACGTGATGGCCTCCGGGCTCTCGGTGGAATCTCAGATCGTGACGTTGCTGGCGGCGATCATCGCGCCCCTGATGGGCGCGCTGGCGGACGCGTTCGGGGTAGGGGTGGCGCTTGCCGGCCTAGGAGCGCTGATGGCGGCCCTGGCGTTGCTGGTCCGCGTCTCGACGCCCGATGCTACCGGCGCGTCTGCGAGCGCACATGCAGGATCAGACTGACGAGCCGGCCATGAAGCCGGAGTCACCTTGGCTCTAGGTGCAGCTCGTCGAGGCGCCCCGGTAGATAGCGATGGCCTCCGACGTGAGGAGGGCGCGGTCATAGACACGCAGCGCTGCAACCGGTGGGTCGATGCGAAGCACCGGGCCGCCGTTGACGTCGCGCAGATGCGGGCTGAAGCGACCCCAGCCGAATTGGCGCGCCTCTCGCCCGTCGTGGAGCCGACCATCGACGACGAAGGTGATGATCTTGGGCCCGCCGTCGACCATCACGGTGACGTGGTGCTCTGCACCCGATTTGAGGACATCCGGGTCGCAGGCCCAACGGCTCTCGGTACGACCGTCATTGAGGACGATCTCGAGAGCCCCGTCCTCGTTTAGGCGAAGGCCAAAGCCCTTGCCGCTTGGAGTTCTATTGTCGAGGAGCATCTGTCCTGCGGCAGGGGTCGGGAGGCGCAGCCCTAGGTCAAGGGTGAAGCCCCGACGCAGGTCACGCGTGCCGTAGTCGGCGCGGTCGGTGTCGCGCTCGAGAAAGGGGGGAAGGGCCGGCATCCGTATCTCGCGGGGTGGGGAAGCTGCTTCGTGCGTGGGCAGCTCGAGGATGAGGCCATCGCGCACGACCTCGGCGCGATCCTCCTGGCGCCACAGGGCTGTCAGCAGGACGGGATCGAGCTCGTGAACGCGCGCCTTGTCCTTCTGCGTCTCGGTCAGGAAGACGCGACCGTCTTCCTCGACGAGGTCGGGGTAGCTGATGCGGATGAAGGGGTCGTCATCGTAGAGCACGATCTCCGGCTGTGACCAGCGCAGCTCCTTGCCCTCGGGGCCGTCGACCTCGGTGCCGGCGCAGAGCCACACAGGGTTGCGCTCCTCGTAGGCGAGGCTGCGGCGCTGGGGATGCTCCGCGATGAAGCGGCCCCCGTGGTTGTGGAACCAGGTGAGATACCGACCGTTCTTCAGTCGCCAGACGAAGGTCGCGGCGCGGGGATGCTTCATCGGTCGACCGTCGGCGTAGGCTCGGTAGCGCGGCGCGCTCCAGGTGTGACCGCCGTCACGGCTATAGACCTCGCCCGGGTGCCCGTCGATGGTGCGATAGGTGGCGTAGAAGCTGCCGTCGCTCAGGACGACATAACTATGCTCCTCCGCGATCGGACCGCCGCCGGGTGGCGTGCGCAGCCCTAAGTCGCTGTCGGGCAGCGTCTCCCAGGTGACCCTGGCAGGATCGCGCTCGGTGAACAGGTTCGTGCTCTTGAGCAGCACGCCCTCGGAGCTGGTGAAGAAGCCCGTGCCGAAGCCGCCGACCTTGTGCAGCGAGCAGTAGGCGGCTCCCTCGTGAACGAAGGGCTTGCCCACATTCCAGAAGAACTTGAGCTTCCCGCCATAGGGATTGGCGCGATCGATCGCCATCGTGCGCATGGGGATGTCGTAACGCGCGCGCGACCAGGTCCGTCCGCCGTCGTCGGAGACCTTGAAGACGTAGTGGCCCAGCGAGTCGACGCGGCGGCAGAAGCCGTCGGGATAAGCGTCGCGGTCGGCGATGACCGCGCGAACGTTGTCGGTGTTGTGGTTATAGAAGATGTAGATACGTCCGGCGTTCGGGTACCCTTGGGGGGCCTTGAGCAGGACGGCGTAGGAGGCTTCGGGTCCCGAGGCGGGCTCGACATCGACCGGCGCCGACCACGTTCTCCCCCGGTCGGTGCTGCGCAGCGTGACGACGTGTTGCCCTCCCTCACCCTCGTGCCCGGCACCCGTGGTGACGGCGCAGAGCCAAGCCCCATCGTCGGTCCTGACGATGTAGGGCTGATCGCTGTAGGTCTCGGTGGGGATCTCATGACCGTTACGGATACTCCGCCGGTCGGTGCCATGATCACTCATCGTGCCGCCTCCTCGGTCTGTCGCGCCTCGGGGTGATTATGGGGTGATCCGGCGGTACGTCAACCTCGGTAGGGAAAGCTATTGACATCGACTGCGTATGCGTGTAGAATGAAATCGATTCCATATGGAATCGATTTCAGAGAACAGGTGCCTATGCCCACCATCTACGATGTTGCCAGACGAGCAGGCGTCGCTCCGGTCACGGTCTCGCGCGTCATCAACGAGTCCGGGTACGTGAGCGATGACACGCGGGATCGGGTTCGGGAGGCCATTGCCGAGCTCGGCTACACGCCCAATCGCCTGGCGCGCGGGCTCCGCTCCAAGCAGACGCAGACGCTGGGTCTCGTCGTGACCGATATCACCAACCCCTTCTGGACCACCGTAGCTCGCGGTGTCGAGGACGCGGCGAGTGAGCACGGCTTCAGCGTGATCCTGTGCAACACCGACGAGTCGGAGGCCAAGCAGCAGCAGTATGTTAACCTGTTGCTTGAGAAACAGGTCGACGGCTTCCTGTTGGTGCCGGCAACCGATGACGTCAGTGCGCTGGCCCTGGTTGAGGAGCGCGATGTCCCCGTTGTGGTGCTGGACAGGCACGTCTCCTCACCCGTCGACACCGTGCGGTGTGACTCGGAGGGTGGCGCCTATGATCTCGTGACCCACCTTCTGGGGCTCGGACACCGGCGGATCGCGCTGTTAGGTGGATCCCCCGCGGTCTCCACTGCGCAGGATCGCATCGCCGGGTACCGACGTGCCCTGGCAGAGGCCGGGGTGCCCATCGATGCAGATCTGATACGTCACCGCGATTATACTCAGGCAAGTGGCTATGCGATGACGGAGTCGATCCTCGCGCTGCCGGATCGGCCCACGGCGCTCTTTGCCGTCAACAACTTCATCGCCATCGGGGCCCTTCGGGCGTTGCGCGACGCCGATCTGCGCATCCCGGAGGATATGGCTCTCGTCGGCTTTGATGACCTTCCCTTGGCCCTGGTGGTGGAGCCTTTCCTGACCGTAGCGGCTCAGCCGGCCTATGAGATGGGGGCTCGTGCTACGGACCTGCTCCTGACACGCATCAGGGGTGATGGAGCTGAGGCACCTATCGAGGTGATTCTTCCGACCGAGCTGATCGTGCGCAGATCGAGCGGTGTCGGAATCACGACGGCAGTTGGGGGCTGAGGCAACCCCACTGTACGACGTTCCACATCGTCCCCGGCCTACAGACAATCAGGAGAGAGAGGATATGAGCAAGTACGAACCGAGTTGGGAGTCTCTGTCAGCGTATACCGTCCCTGAGTGGTTCAAGGATGCCAAGCTGGGCATCTTCATCCACTGGGGCGTCTACGCGGTCCCTGCCTTCAAGAACGAATGGTACCCGCGCTTCATGTACCTGGATGAGTACGTCGATCGGAAGGGTGCCAACTTCTTCCAGCATCACTGCGAGACCTGGGGACATCCGTCGGTCTTCGGATACAAGGACTTCATCCCCATGTTCAAGGCCGAGAAGTGGGATCCGGAGGCCTGGGTCTCGCTGTTCGAAGAGGCGGGCGCCAAGTATGTCGTGCCGGTCGCCGAGCATCACGACGGCTTCCCGATGTACGATTGCTCCTTCACCAACTTCAACGCCGCGAAGATGGGGCCCTGCCGCGACATCGTGGCAGAGCTGGGCGAGGCCACGCGCCGAGCGGGCCTGAAGTTCGGTGTCTCATCCCACCGGGCTCACAACGCGCGCTACTACACCTTCAAGGACGACTACGACACCAACAACCCCGACTACCACAAGCTCTACGGCAAGCCCCGCAAGGCTGAGGAGCCCGTGAGCTACGAGTTCGTCCTCGACTGGTATGCGCGGACGCGCGAGCTGGTCGACAAGTTCTCACCCGACGTCCTGTGGTTCGACTTCGGCTGGCACCGCGATGAGTTTGAGCCGTGGCGGCCCCGCGTGGCAGCCTACTACTACAACCACGCCGTGGAGCACGGTTACGAACCCGTGCTGCAGTACAAGGCCAAGTTCCCCGACAACGTCGCGGTGCTCGACATCGAACGTGGGAAGCTGGACGACATCCGCGAGCACTACTGGCAGACCGACACCTCGGTCAGCTACCGCTCCTGGAGCTACATCGAGGACGATGCGTTCAGGTCCGTCGACTCGGTGGTGCACGACCTGGTCGATATCGTGAGCAAGAACGGCAACCTGCTGCTGAACATCGGTCCGAAGGCCGACGGCACGATCCCGCAGGAGGTCCAGGATCTGCTGCGCGGGCTGGGGGCCTGGCTGAAGCTCAACGGCGAGGCCATCTACGACACGCGCGCCTGGGTGACCTTCGGTGAAGGCCCGACGGGCAACCCGAAGGCCTTCCGCGAGGAGGAGCAGCAAGCCTACACGCCTGAGGACATCCGCTACACACAGAAGGACGGCACGCTCTACGCGGTGCTGTTGGGCTGGCCCGGGGCAGCGGCGACGCTGACGTCACTGGGTTCGGAAGGGCCGGTCTCCGCGGATCAGATTGCGTCGGTGACCATGATCGGTAGCTCCGGCGAGCTTTCGTGGTCGCAGGATGAGGGTGGATTGGCGGTACAGTTGCCTGCTGAGCCGCCGTGCGACCACGCGACGGTGTTGCGGATCGCGCTGAA
>CAZYYC010000073.1:0-17351 GCA_964650935.1 uncultured Anaerolineales bacterium | reverse complement strand
CCTGCTCGGGCCAGCCGGCGTTCGGCTTCACCCAGAAGCGCCCGTCCGGCACGGCGGCGCGCAGTTGCTCCAGGATGCGCAACAACTGCACCGGGCCACCGGAGCAGTTGACGCCGATGATGTCGGCCCCCGCCTTGTGAAGACGTTGGGCCACCGTCGCGGGCGCGTCGCCCAACACCGTGCGGTCATCCCGTGTGAAGGTCATCGAGGCCACCACGGGCAGGTCTGCGACCTCCCGCGCCGCCTCGACCGCCACCAGCGTCTCCTGGAGATCGTTCATCGTCTCGATCACGATGAGGTCGGCCCCGGCATCGACGAGGGCGCGGATCTGCATCACGAACGCCTCACGCGCCTGTGAGCGTTGGACCCGACCGTAGGGTGCCAGACGCACCCCCAGCGGCCCCACATCGCCCGCGATGGTGACATTACGGAAGGAGGCCAACACCACGCGTCGGGCCAAAGCGACCCCTGCCGCGTTGATCTCCACCACCTGCTCGGCGAGCCCGTGCTCGGCCAGCTTGTAGCGATTGGCCCCGAAGGTGTTGGTCAGGATGATGTCGGAACCGGCGTCGATATAGGCCCGGTGCACCTCGGCCACGACGGCGGGCTGGTGCAGGTTCAGGGCATCGAAACAGGTACTGAAGGCCACGCCACGGGCGTGGAGCATCGTGCCCATCGCCCCATCCGCCAACAACGGCACACGGGCCCCATCGATCCGCTGCAAGAACGCCTCCGCGTCGGCCACCTCGACCTCCGGACCTATCCCTGTTCGGCGTCCGCCGGCATCGCGCGCAGAGCACGCACGGCGTCGACCATATGCTGCAAGGAGGGCAACACCTCGGCCCAGGTCCGCGTCTTGAGTCCGCAGTCGGGATTGACCCAGATGCGCTCGGGCGGTAGGTGCCGCAGGAAGGAGGCTACCTTCTCCCGGATGAACGCCGCGGTCGGCACCACCGGGCTGTGGATGTCGTAGACCCCGGGCCCTACCTCGCGGGGATAGCCGTAGGCTGCCAACGACTCGAGCGTCGCATCGTCGCTCCGGGCGTTCTCGATGGAGATGACGTCGGCGTCGAGATCATCGATGGCCTCGAGAATCTCCCCGAACTCCGAATAGCACATATGCGTGTGAATCTGCGTCTCAGGTCGGGCCTTACCCGTCGCCAGCCGGAAGCTGCTGAGGGCCCAACCGAGGTAGTCCTCCCAGCGCTCGCGCTTCAGGGGCAGCCCCTCGCGCAGCGCGGGCTCGTCCACCTGGATAGCCCGTGCGCCCGCCACCTCGAGATCGGCGATCTCATCGCGCAGCGCCAGCCCGAGCTGGTAGGCAATCTGCTCCCTGGCAATGTCCGCACGCGGATAGGACCAGTTGATGATCGTCACGGGCCCGGTCAGCATCCCCTTCACGGGCTTCTCGGTCAGCGACTGGGCGACGGCGAACTCGCGTACCGTCATCGCCTCGGGCCGCGAGATGTCGGCGTAGATAATCGGGGGGCGCACACAGCGGCTGCCGAAGCTCTGTACCCAACCGTGCTGGGTGAAGGCAAATCCCTTGAGCTTCTGGGCGAAGTACTCCACCATATCCGTGCGCTCGAACTCGCCATGCACCAGCATGTCCAGCCCCAGCCCATCCTGAACACCCACCGTGTAGGCGATGAACGCATCGATGCCGGCTTGATAGGCGGCTTCGGTGATCTCCCCGCGGCTGTAGCGGGCACGCAGGCGACGCACCTCGCGCGTCTGTGGGAACGACCCGATGGTCGTCATCGGCAAGCTCGGCAACGACACCTGATGGGGGCGCCGCTCGGCATAGGTCAACGAACGCCGGAAGTCGCCTTCGTCGAGCGCCGCGACGCGCGCGGTGACGGACACATCGGCAGGCGCGTAGTCGTGGAAAGCCGCCCACGCCGCATCGGCGCTGCGCAGATCATCTCCGGCGAGCGCCCGCAGCTCCCCGAGCTTCTCGTCGGCAAAGGCGAGCACGCCGCGCAGGGCCTCGTCCAGCCCCGTCTCGCGCGCCGTCGTGTGGGGCACGAACTGCAGAGAGGCCGATGCGCTGATCCGCAGTTCGGCACCCTCGGCGGCAGCAACCGCCGAGCGCAGCTCGCCGAGCAGGTCCGCGACCTCACCGGGCCTAACCCGCCACACGCTGCGCGCATCGACGACACCCGCCGCGAGCGTCCTGCCCTCGACCCAACCGTGGTCGCGGATCAAGGCAGCGTTGTCGCCGCGCGTGAAATCGAGCGTCAGGACGTCCACCGGCAGCGCCGTCACCCAGGGGTAGGCCTCCCCCAGATCATCAAAGTAGGTCACCAGGTTCAGCCGCACGCCCAGATCGGCAAGCGCCGCCACCGTCGCCTCGACGGCGTCGCGCATCTCGCCGGCGCCGCTGAGCACCAGGGCCGGTTCATGCAGCTGGACCTCGGCGACGCCCATCGCAGCCAGGGCCTGCAGCAGCTCACGGTAAAGCGGAAGCAGCGCGTCAAGCGCCTCACCAAAACCTAGGGATAGCCGCGAGAGCCGCAACAACGTCACCGGTCCGAGGAGCATCGGGACCGTATGATCGCCTACCACCTCGCGCGCCCGCGCGACCAGCGCCAGAAAGTCATCGAAGGCCGCAGTGGGTGTCACATCCGCCTCGATCTCCGGCACCAGATAATGGTAATTGGTGTCAAACCACTTTGTCATCTCCAGAGCGGCGATGCCCGGCAGGCCACGGGCCATTGCAAAGGTCCGCTCGAGGCCCGTCAGCTGCCGAAAGCGCTCCGCCACCAGCCCGAAGCGCACAGCCCAGTCGAGCACGTGGTCGTAGAGCGTCTCGCCCCCCACGCCGATATGGTCCACCCCTGCCTCGCGTTGGGTGATCCAGGCGTCCTCGGTAACAGCCCAGAAGACCGCCATCAGCTCTTCGGCGTCCACCTCCCCCCGCCAGGTGCGCTCCAGAGCCCGCTTCAGTTCGCGGTCTCTACCCATACGCGGGTACCCCAGAGTCTGAGTTCGAATCGGTTGGTCAACCATCTTCCACATCTCCTTCCCGCACAGAGTTATCCTGGTGCACGACGATGCACCGAGACGAGATAGATCGATCATTGTCTATGAAATGTGAGTCTACTCAAAGCCCTGCCCCTGTCAACATCGATAACCCAGGGCAAATGATCGTCGCGCACCTGAGATCTCGCTACCCCCTCGCCAGCCGGCTTGTAGCCCCGTCTCGGGGCGTCGCACGCCGCGGCAAGCCTTCGCCGAGGACCACGACGACGTGCAGCAAGCCGGTTACGACCCTCTGACATTGACACCCCTGGGTGCGGGTCTATAGTAGCGAACAGACGGTACGTCGACTTGATAGGACGGCCACCCACAGGAGGCAACCATGGACATCGCAGGCAAGACAGCCCTGATCACCGGTGGTGCGCATCGTGTCGGGAAAGCCATCACGATCGCCCTTGCCGAAGCCGGCGCCAACGTCGTCATCAACTACTACAGCTCGGACGTTGCAGCCCGCGAGACCGCAGCCGAGGCGCGGGCGCTGGGCGTCGATGCGTTGGCCGTTCAGGCCGATGTCGGCGACATCGATGAGGCGCGGTCGCTGGTGTCCGCCGCCGCCGAACGCTTCGGTAGCGTCGATATCCTGGTCAACAGCGCCTCCATCTGGCGCAAGACACCGCTGCCGATGGGCGACTTCTCCGATTGGCGGCGCGTGTTGAGCGTGCTTCTCGATGGCCCGATGGCCCTCTCCGATGCGGTGGCACCGATGATGATCGAACGTGGCGCGGGCGCCATCGTCAACATCGTCGACCTCTCGGCCTGGAAACCCTTCCGCGGCTTCATCGCCCACAGTGTCGGCAAGGCCGGGCTCCTTGCCCTGACCCGCCAACTCGCAGTTGAGCTCGCGCCGCACGTCAGCGTCAACGCCGTGGCGCCGGGGCCGGTCCTGCCGCC
This sequence comes from uncultured Anaerolineales bacterium, assembly GCA_964650935.1. Taxonomy (GTDB): domain Bacteria; phylum Chloroflexota; class Anaerolineae; order B4-G1; family SLSP01; genus PWVB01. The sequence continues at coordinate 13,418 of CAZYYC010000073.1, read as the reverse complement.
GCCCGACTACAGCCGGGACCAGGCCGACGCCATCGCCGGACGCACCCTGAAGGGACGCTGGGGAACACCCGACGATGTGGCGAGCGCCGTGCGCTTCCTCGTCGAGGCGGATTACATCACCGGCGAGGTCATCGTCGTCGACGGTGGCGAGAGGCTGGCATCTGCTTGAGGCAGCCGGGGGAGCCGCTCAACCTGAAAGGAAAGCATCCATGACTGACACCCTCCAGGTCTCATGTGTCCAGATGCACTGGGCCAAGTCCCTTGAGTTCAACCTCCAGCGCACGCTTCACTATATCGAGCGCGCGTCGGCCTCGGGGAGTCGAGTGGTGCTCTTTCCCGAAGCCAACCTGACGAGCTACTACTTCCCCTACGTCATTGAGCTGGAGCAGCACGGGGTCCGCCAGGCCCTGGACCAGGTGTGTGCCGCCGCGCGCGAACACGATATCTGGACCCTGGTGGGCACCATCCGCAAGACGGAGGATCGCTTCCTGAACCTGGCCCACGTCATCAATCGCCGCGGCGAGATCGTCCACGAATACGCCAAGGTGAACATGGCTGGTCGCGATGAGAAGACCTACTGTCGCGGCGGTGACAAGCTCTCGCTCTTCGAGATTGAGGGCATCCTTTGCACCCTCGTCATCTGTCGCGACGGCAGGCATCCCGAGCTCTACCGGATTCCGGCGATGGCAGGGGCGCAGATCCTCTTCCAGCCCTCGTGCAGCTCGGACGAGATCGAGGCCGTCACGTGGAAGCGCACCTCGGGTCGGGCGCAGCAGCCCGTTGGGCCCAATTCAAAGATCTTCCACTGCGTCGCCAACACCATCGGCGAGTCGCCGGACGGCAAGCAGACCTCCAGCGGCTCGTCCTTCATCCGCGAGCCCAGTGGGATCCCTCTGGCGGAGGCGGGCTACTACCAGGAGGAGATGATCACCGCCGTCCTGGATCTCTCCCGAGCCTCCCGCTCCTACGTGCTCGACAGCATGAAACATCCCCCCTTCCTCGCGAAGTACTGGCAGCAGATGATTGACGACGTGATCGCACGGAAGGATCAGCCCCCGACCTAGGACGATGAGAGACCAACGACCCGGTGTCCTGATTGTTGACGATTTGCCGTCCAACCGGCGGATGCTGGCCCGCACCCTTAGCACGCTGGAGGTCGAGCCCCTTGAGGCCGGGTCCGGCGAGGAGGCGCTGGCCATCGTCAGGCGTGAGCCCCGGCTCTTCGTGGCGCTGCTTGATGTGCGCATGCCCGGCATGGACGGCTACACGCTGGCGGAGTCGATCCGGCAGGTGCCCACAGCGGCCTCCCTGCCCATCATCTTCATCAGCGCCCACGAGCCGGACGCCTATCAGCCCTACAGGGCCTACGACAGCGGGGCCGTCGACTACCTCAATAAGCCGGTCTCGCCCCGCGTACTGCTGAGCAAGGTCAGGGTCTTCCTGGACCTCTACCATCAGCGGCGCGAGCTCGAGACCGTGGTACAGGAGCTCGCCGCAGTCAACGACGCGCTGTCACAGCAGACGATGCGGTTGGAGACCAGCGCCGAGGTGATGCACCAGATCACATCGATTCTCGACGTCGACGCCCTGCTCGTGAGGATCCTCAGCCTGATCCGCGAGCGATTCGGATACACCTTTGCCGGCATATGGATGATTCAGGATCAGGGTAGCGAGGAAAAGGCTGCGGTTGTGCTGCGTGCCGGTCAGTACGGGACCCCGACGCCGATGCCCGAGCCGAACGCCGCGATACGCCTCGAGGCCCCACGCAGTATCATCGCCCACGTCTGCCGCACGGGCACACCCTACCTCTCGAATGACGCTCAGCAGGACGCCATCTTCCTGCCGACCGATCGCCTGCCCACCATTCGTGCCGAACTGACGCTGCCCCTGCGCGTCGGCACCACACGTCTCGGCGCGCTGGACATCCAGAGCGAGAGTCCGGAGGCCTTCTCAGATGCGGACGTGACGGTGCTGACGATTCTGGCCGACCAGATCGCGATTGCGATCCGCAATGCGCGGCTCTATGCCGAGGTGCGCCGCCTCAACGAGGGTCTGGAGAGCGAGGTGATCGCGCGGACAGAGGAGCTCGAGTCGGCCTACCGTCATCTCGAGCTGCTCGATCGCAACAAATCCGACTTCATCACCGTCGTCTCCCACGAGCTCCGCACGCCGTTGACGTTGATCCACGGCTTCAGCCAGATGCTGCGCAGCGATCCCGTCATCGCCGAGGATGAGCTGCGAAACAAAGAGGTTGAGGGCATTGTCAACGGTGCACACCGCCTCCACACCATCGTGAACAGCATGCTCGACGTCGTCAAAATCGACCATCGTACCCTTCATCTCAACTGCAGGACCCTCTCCGTAGGTTATGTGTTGGAGGTACTTCGTTCACGGCTCGCCCCGGCCTTGGACGAGCGCCGGATCACGTTGACGATGCAGGGGCTCGCGGATCTCCCCGAGATCGAAGCCGATCCCGATGCACTGACCAAAGTCTTCAATGAGCTGCTCACGAATGCCATCAAGTACACGCCCGATGGCGGGGGTGTCTCCGTGGAAGCGCACGATATGAGCGAGGGGCAGGAGGACGGTGATCGCTACATCGAGGTCGTCGTCCGTGACTCAGGTATCGGCATCGACCCGCAGGCCCTGGAGATGATCTTCACCAAGTTCTACCGCACGGGCGAAGTCACGCTTCACTCCTCGGGCAGGACGAAGTTCAAGGGCGGTGGGCCGGGGCTCGGGCTGACGGTGGCCCGCGGCATCGTCGAAGCGCATGGCGGGCGCATCTGGGCGGAGAGCACGGGTCATGACGAGACGCTCCTGCCGGGCAGTGCATTTCACGTGGTGCTGCCCCTGAAGGTTCCACCGTCCGCCATGTGAGACCGCTCACACGTGAGGCCGCTCACGCGTGAGGCCGCTCACGCGCGAGGGCCTCATCTGATCCTGAGGGCACGAACCTTGGCAAATCGCCGAGTTGTGGCATACTGCCCGCCGTGAAGACGATAACCATCACAGCGTCGGACGATCGCTATACCCTCCGTGAAACCCTTCGTCGTGTCGACGACGATCGCGTTCTGATCACCCTGCCCTGGGACGTCGAGCGCGGTTGGTCACACCCGCTGGACTTTGAAGTCCAAGCACGGGTGGCACGCGACAGACGGTGGGAGATCGCCTGGGTCGTCGAGGATCCGGCACGGCGCCCCCTCGCGCGCAAGGCCGGGTTCCCGGTCTACGGGTCAGAGCCGGCGGCGCATGCGCAGCTCGCACGAGAGGGCCATTTCCCGGCGCTCAGGAACGGCACCCAACCGGACAAACCCAAGGCGCCCTGGTGGGCCCCCGAACCGCAGCGCCCCAAGCAACCCGCCGTTCGTCGCCCCCCGACCTGGCTCCTCGCCCTCGAGGGGGCTCTTCTCGTGATCGTGATCGGTATCGTCGCAGCCGCCCTGCTCCTGGCGATTCCGTCGGCCACCATTGTGCTGACGCCACAGACCCTCACCTACTCGCGCATCGTCGCCGTCTCGGTTGACCCTCAGCTGGAAACCGTCGATCTTCAGCGCAGCGCGATTCCGGCGACGCGCGTCGGCGACGAGTTTGAGAGCTATGCCGAAGTCGTCACCAGCGGGCGTGGCTACGCCGTCTCCGGACGCGCCACCGGGCGCGTTCTCTTCACCAATCTCCTCGGGCAAGACTATCAGGTGCCCGCAGGGACCATCGTGCGCACCTCCGCCGGCTCCTATCCGGTGCGCTTCGAGACCACCCAGGGCGTCACCGTCCCGGCCTTCGGTCAGGCCGAAGCTCCTGTGCAGGCCCTCATCGAGGGTCCGCGCGGCAACGTCGACGCCTACCAGATCAACCTGGTTGAGGGCGTGACGGGCTTCGCCATCCGCACGACCAATCCGGAGCCCATCACCGGTGCGCAAACCGAGACGGTGCGCACGGTCTCCCAGGAGGACCGCGAGCGAGCTTGGGATCTGGCAGCTCAGCAGGTGATGGCACAGGCCTACAACGGCCTGCAGGATATCGCCTCGCAGGCCCAGGGCCAGTTCTTCCCGCGCCAATCGCTGACCATCCAGGCCTCGCCCAAGGTCGCCTACACACACTTGGTGGGAGAGCGAACCGACGTGCTGGGGCTCTCCCTGCGTCTGCTGGTGACCGGACACGCCGTCCGGATGCGCGACGCTCAGGCCGTCGCCTACCATCAGCTCGCTACCCAGTTGCCCGAGGGCTACACCCTCATCGATACGCGCTTCTCCATCGGCGAGGCTGCCGAGGAGGATGTCGGCCCGGGACGCTTCACCTTCTATCTGACCGCCTACGCCACGGCCTCCTCAAGGATCGACGCCCAGGCCGTCCAGGAGGAGATCCAGGGGCAGCCGATCGAGGAAGCCCAGGCAACCCTGCAGTCCTCGCTGCCGCTGTCCAAACCCGCCGAGATCACCGTCTCGCCGTCGTGGTTCCCGCGCATCCCCTTCCTTCCTATCCGAACTCAAATCGAGATCGCCTCGGGGCCTATCACCCCCTGAGCTGTGACGATGCGCTATCTCGCGCTTGATCTTGGGGATCGGAGGATCGGCGTCGCCCTCAGCGATGCATGGGGCATCATAGCACGACCGCTCGAGATCTTCGAGCGCACCTCGCGTCAGAACGACGCCGACCACATCCTGGCGCTCATCGAGGACCACAAGATCGAGCACCTGGTCGTGGGACTCCCTCTCAACATGGACGGTCACGAAGGGGATCAGGCGGCCTGGGTCCGCGATTACACCGAGGAGCTGTCCTCCAAGATCCCCGTGCCCGTGGTCTTCTGGGACGAGCGGCTCTCTACCGACCGCGCGAAGGAGATCCTGAGGGCACAGGGCAAGACGCCCGAAAAGGGCCACCTCGACGCCCTAGCCGCCGCCGTGATCCTGCAGAGCTATCTCGATGCACACGCCTGAGGCGCCCCCTCAGGGCCAAGAAAGGAATCCCATAGCGATGAAACGAGGAATCAAATACCTCCTGCTTGCCACGATGGCGCTCTTCCTGATGAGTTGCGCGCTCGAGTCCCTCTACCTGGAGGCCTATATTGAGAGCCGGCGCGACGCGCTCGACACCCCGGCAGGTGCCGACGATACGCCCATCACCTTCACCATCGAGTCCGGGCAGAGCGTAGCGGAGATTGCGGGCGATCTCAAGGCCCGACGCCTTATCTCGGACACGGAGCTCTTCCGCCGCTATGTACAATACAGGCGCCTCGATGCCGGCATTCAAGCCGGCACCTACACCCTGCGTCAGACGATGACGATCCCGGAGATCGCGCGAGCCCTGCAGTCCGCTCAAGCGCCGGACCAGCAGGTCACGATCCCGGAGGGAAAGCGCCTTGAGGAGGTCGCTGAGCTGGTGGCCCAACAGACCGGCATCACCCGTGAGGATTTTCTCTCGATGGCCCAGACCGGCTGGCGGGAGACAGACCTACTCCAGGACTACCCCTTCCTCGCGGAGATCCCCCCGACCTATACGCTGGAGGGCTTCCTCTTCCCGGACACCTATCGCCTGGCGCTCAACGCCACCGCCTACGATCTGATCGATCGCATGCTGGAGGACTTTGACCGTCGGGTCACGCCGGAGCTGCGCGAGAGCTTCACCGCCCACGGGCTGACGCTCTACGAAGGCATCACGCTGGCATCGATCGTCGAGCGCGAAGCCGTCATCGACGCTGAGCGCCCCGTGATCGCCGGCGTCTTCCACAACCGCCTGCGCGACGGCTGGTTCCTGGCGTCGTGTCCCACGGTGCAGTATGCGCTCGGGTACCGATCGGACGAAAGCAGTTGGTGGAAGCGCTTCATCACCTTCGACGACCTGGAGGTCGCGTCGCCCTACAACACCTACCGCAACCTCGGCCTGCCCCCGGCGCCCATCGCCAACCCGGGGTTCGCGGCCATCCAGGCCGCCGCGCAGCCTGCAGAGACCGGCTTCTACTTCTTTATGGTGGACTGCACCCAAGAGGATGGGAGCCACTTCTTCTCGGTGACGGAGGAGGAGCACCTCGCCAACTTCAACCGCTGCGGCGGCGTCTACACCACGCCGTAGCGGAAGGGATCCGGGCTTCGGGCGCTTTCGTGCGCCCGAAGCCCTACAGACGCTTTACGGTGCAGGCGCCTCGCCCTCCGGCGCTTCACCCGGCACCTCAGCCGGATCGGGCGTAGCCGTCGGCGTGGGCGTCGGCTGCCAATAGGCGGTCGAGGTCGCCGTACAGGGGTTGTAGTTCGATCCGAGGATGATCTCGAAATCGACAGGGCTGTCCTCTGTCGGCTGCGCGATGACATCATAGTCTTGCAGCCGGTACATGCCGACCAGCTTCCACAGGGGCGAGCCCTTGGACGTCGTCGTGTAATCGATCACCTGGGTGCGGACGACAGGATCAACACGTTCCACGCCCACGACCTCGAATCCCTCGAGACCCAGCCGGTACGCCGCCACATCACCCAACGCCGTTCCCCAACTCCCGTTGGCGACGTTCACGCGGTAGGCGCGCTGCGTCGCCCGACTCGTCGACAGGGGCCGCATCGTGTCCTGGACGTAGGTGTGCACGACTTCAAGGTTGGGCACCAAAACGGCCCCGCCGTTGGGCGCCGTCCATCCCGTCAGCATGTGGCTGCCGCGGATGAAGTAGTTGTGGATATCCCGCTCGTCCAGTCTCAGTGCGACAGAGCCGAGCGTGATCAACTCCTTGAGCCCCAGGTCCGTCTCGACGTCTTGCTGGTACATCCCCCACAGCTCGGGGATGCGGACCAGCATGTTGGCGCTCCGCGCCTGCCGCAGGATCGCCAGCAGCACCTGCTGTTGCCGCCGGTGGCGGTCGAAGTCCGACGTATTCCACCGCGAGCGCACATACCACAGCGCGTGCTTCCCGCCCAAGTGATGCAGGCCCGGCATCAGATCGATGTCGCTCTGTCCCTCGGGCACTTCAGGGTCCGGGTAGGTGTCGTGGAAGGGACACTCAACGATGATGTCGACCCCTCCCACCGCATCGACCAGGGTGCGATAGCTGCGGAAGTCCACCATCGCATAATAGTGGATCGGCACCCCGAAGTTGTACTCCACCGTGTCCTTGACGAGGGCCGGACCACCGCCGGGATAGCCGGCGCGCTCAGCGCGCAGATAGGCGGTGTTGATCTTGTCCAACCCCCATGCCGGGATCCACGCGTAGTAGCGGGATCGAGAGCAGGCTCACCGCCGGCACATCCGGAAAGATGGAGGCGATGACCATCACGTCGGTGCGCGCCGCACTCTCCCCCCACTCGCGGTCCATACCCAGCAGCAGGATGTTCACCGTGCCGGCAGGCTGTTCAACATAAGGCATCGGCGAAGGCTGCGGCAACGGCGAGGAGATAACCGGCGTGCCGGCGATCTCCGGCAGCGTGCCGCCACTCGGCAGGGGAATAGCAGCCAGCGTAGGCGTCGCGGTCGGCGAAGGCGTCAGTGTGGCGGTCGGCGAGGGCTTGAGCGTCGGCGTTGCGCTGGGTGTCGGCGTCCACGTGGGTGGGATCTCCGTAGGCGTTGCCGTCGGTGTCGGCGTTTCAGAGGGCTCAGTTGGTGGTGACGTCGCCGGCAACGTCGGCGTCACGACATGCGTCGTCGCTCCGGGATCTGCCATCCACGCCACCACACCGACCACGATGAGCATAGCCAGTCCGGCGATCATCAACCACTTACTACCCTTGAGCCACCGCTGCATCTGAGCACCTTCCACGTCACGCAGATTGTGTTGCCTTACTCGGGGATCCATGATACCACACCGACCCGGAAACTCAACGCAGTCCCCCCTTCCGGGAAGCTCAGCGAGCCCCCACACAGCCCAGCGAGAACCTCACCTTCCGGGAAGCTCAACGAGCCCCGCTGAACGCACCGGCAACGTCGGACGCCTGCATCCGCACGCCACAGCGGGCCTTCAAGCTTCCCGTACGAGCGCCACGTCATCCGGGCCCACCATCCACCCCAAGATCGGACGCAGGCCTGGCATTGACGACCCGGCCCTTACGGCTAGACTCAAACCCACGATGGCAGACAGCCGAACGGGACTAGGACGGCGGGGCGAACAGCTTGCAGCGGAGGCACTTCAGCGCCACGGATACGCGCTCATCGACAGGAACTGGCGCTGTGCCCACGGAGAGGTGGATCTCGTCTTCGAGCGAGAGGCGCACCTCTACTTCGTTGAGGTGCGCACGCGCCGGGGTCGGCCCTACCCCATACCCGAAGAGACGCTGACCGCGCGGAAACGCGCACGGATGGAGCTGGTTGCGCGCGCCTACCTCGGCTCGCACGCTGACGGAAAGCAGCTCAACTGGCACCTGAGCTTTGTCGCGCTCGCTATCGATGCAGCCGGTAGACTGCAGCGCATCACCTTCTACCCCAGCCTCGACGACGAACCGTGTGAGCTCGCATAGTTGTCGGGCAGCTCAGTAAGGATAGTCGTAGAGCTCGTCCTGGACGATCGTGCTTCCCGTCAGTGAGGGCGTCGGGTAGGCCGCCTTGGCCCCCACGTTGCGATAGATCGCGATGCGGAAGATCGCCCGCTCGGGTCCGTCCCACGACGGCAGGGCATAGCGCGTCATCAGATACGATGTCTGAACGTCACCCTTGATCCACGGATCCATGATTTCAACGTCCGTGTCATGCCACGCGACAGCGCGCACCCAATGCTGCTGGTTGGCACCGCCGGGCGTGAAGTCCACGTGAAGCGCCACAAACTGATCCTCCGCGCTCAGCGCCTTCTCGACTTTCTCCACCGGCGCCGCCTTCGAGCGTGCATCGATGTACTCCACTAGCTTGACGCCGAGCGGACCCAACGAGTCGAAGACGAAGAGGTTGCGCTCCTTCGTCGCGCTGCGGGGCGCGACATAGCCTTTGCCCCGTGCCAGCCAGCGGTTGAGGCGGGGCGGATCGGGGGGCAGGCCATCGACCAAGACGCCCACGTCCGTCAGTCCCGAGGCCACCGCACAGATCAGGCAGCCGTTCGCGCCAATCGTCGTGCTGCTCTCGCCGAGCATAATGCGCTGCCAACGATCATCAAGCTGCGAATACATCGCGTAGGACATGCCGGTACCCTCCATCACACCATCTGCGTTGACCTATGAGACCTTCCAACCCATCACTAACATCATAGCCCAGTGCCCCCAGCGCGCAAGTTGCCTGCAACCATCTTCCGGGAAGCTCACCGAGCCCCCCACACAACCCAGCCGGCGCGTCGGACACCTGCGCCCGCGCCGCCCAACCGACCCGCTAGCTTCCCGGAAGATCGTATGCGACCGCTACCTTGCCTTCGAGGTCGGGTCCGGTAGAATCGCCCGTGTGCCCAATCAACACATCCGCCAACAGCACTCGCTCCCTCCGCTCATCGCCGTGGTAGGACCGACCGCCATCGGCAAGACCGCCCTGGGCATCCACCTCGCGCGGGCCTTCGACGGCGAGATCATCTCCGCCGACTCGCGCCAGTTCTACCGCCGGATGAATATCGGCACCGCCAAGCCCACCCGGGAGGAGCTGGCTCAGGCCCCTCACCATCTGATCGATATCGCCGATCCTGACGAGACGGTCGGTCTAGCGCAGTTCCTGAGGCTGGCGCGGCAGACCCTCCAGGAGATCACCGCTCGGGGGCGGCTGCCCCTCGTCGTGGGCGGGACCGGACAGTATGTCCGCGCGCTCCTTGAGGGGTGGCAAGTACCGGAGGTCCCCCCCGATCCCGAACTGCGGGCCCGGCTGGGGCGCGAGGCTGAGAAGGATCCCGACGCCGTCTGGCAACGCCTGCTGGCGCTCGATCCTGCCGTCGTCGACTTCATCGATCCGCGCAACGTGCGGCGCGTCGTGCGGGCCCTGGAGGTCTCGCTGATGACGGGACAGCCCTTCTCGGCCCTGCGGCGTCGCACACCCCCGCCCTACAACATCCTCCGCATCGGCCTCACGATGGATCGCGAGGCCCTCTACGTCCGGGCCGATGCCCGCGTGGACGCGATGGTCGCTACGGGCCTGCTCGATGAGGTAAAGGACCTCCTGGCGTGCGGCTATGGCTGGGAGCTCCCGGCCCTATCAGGGCTCGGTTACGCCCAGTTCAGGCCCTTCTTCGCGGGGCAGGCCTCACTGGACGAGGTTGTCGAGCGGATCAAGTTCGACACCCACGACTTCATCCGGCGCCAGTACACGTGGTTCCGACTCAACGACCCGGCGATCCGCTGGTATCAGGCGGATGACCCCGACCTGCGTCCGCATGCCACCGAGGTTGTCGGATCCCATCTGACGAACCCCGCGGTCGACCTTGACAGTGCGTAGAGCCGGTGTATGATCCTTCTGTCTGATTTCGGTTTCAGCCAAGGAACCGACCGCTAGTCGTAGGGGTTGAGGGGCCCGGATTCCCCGTATCTGCCTACCTGGAGGTGTCGTGGTAAGCGCATTCCGCGTTGAGGTCTTCTGGTGCGCCGGGACCGACGGTCGCGCCGTACAGCTTCTGGATCAAGTGTCACACCTCGGTATCAAGCACATCATCAATGCTCACGTGAGCAACCTCTACTTCCTACGGGGGAATCTGGATTACGACGAAGTAAGCCGTATCGCCGAGCAACTCCTCGCCGATCCCATCGTCGAGCGCTATCGCGTCGCGCAGCTCCCTGCCCTAACGGACGCAACAACGGACGACGAGACCGGGGAGGATGCAGGGGTCATCGAAGTCGGCTTTCATCCGGGGGTCACCGATCCCGTCGCCACGCACCTGCTCCACCGTGCCCGAGCCGTGGGCGTGCAGGGCTTGCAGGCGGTGACCACAGGCACCCGCTACCGGTTCGAGGGCGCCGTCGACGCAACGATGCTGCACCGCATCGCGCGCGAAGTCCTCTGCAACGAAGTCATCCAGTCCTACACGCTGGGTGCGATGGCACCGGCCTTCGTGCCCGAGGCCGCGCCGAGCGACGCCGTCGAGACCATCGCCCTGCGCGACCTGGAGGATGACGCCTTGGCTCAGCTCAGCGTCTCACGCGTCCTTTTCCTCTCGCCGGCTGAGATGCGCGCCATTCAGACGCACTTCCGCGAGGCAGGCCGCGATCCGACCGATGTCGAACTGGAGATCCTGGCCCAGACGTGGTCCGAACACTGCCTGCACAAGACCTTCAAGGCGGAGATCGACTACGTGGGCGAGGGGCGCGCCTCGGCGCGCATCCCGGGCCTGCTCAAGACCTACCTTCGCGCGGCGACCGACCGGGTCGCCAGACCGTGGGTGCGCTCGGCCTTCGTCGACAACGCCGGCATCATCGACTTCGACGACGACTACGAGCTCTCCTTCAAGGTCGAGACCCACAATCACCCCTCGGCGCTTGAACCCTTCGGCGGTGCCAACACCGGCGTCGGCGGCGTGATCCGGGACGTGATGGGCGTCTCGGCCCGCCCGATCGCCAACACCGACGTGCTCTGTTTCGCTCCGCTGACGATGGCCGATGACGCGGTGCCCCAGACCACCCTCCATCCCCGACGCATCGCCCAGGGCGTCGTCGCCGGGATTGAGGATTACGGTAACAAGATGGGCATCCCCACCGTCAATGGAGCGATCCTCTACGATGAGGGGTACGTCGCCAATCCCCTGGTCTTCTGCGGCTGTGTCGGCATAGCCCCCAAGGGCACCCACAGGACCGCTCCACAGCCGGGCGACTGCATTGTCGCCTTGGGGGGGCGGACCGGACGCGACGGCCTGCACGGCGCCACCTTCTCCTCCTCCGAGCTCACCCACGAGACCGGCGCCACGGTGGGCAGCGTGGTCCAGATCGGCGACCCGATCACGGAGAAAGCCGTCCTCGACGCCCTCCTCCAAGCCCGCGACGAGGGGCTCTACACCGCCATCACCGATTGTGGTGCCGGCGGCTTCTCCTCCGCCGTCGGGGAGATCGGCAGCGACACCGGCGTTGATGTCGACCTCCAGCACGTGCCGCTCAAGTATCCCGGCCTGCGGCCCTGGGAGATCTGGCTTTCCGAGGCCCAGGAGCGCATGGTGCTCGCCGTTCCGGAGCCTCATCTCGAGCGCCTTGGCGAGATCTGCGCGGTCTTCGACGTGGAGTGGACCGTCATCGGTCGCTTCACCGACGATCGTCGGCTCCGCGTCCGCTACGGCGAGCAGGTGGTCGCCGACCTGCCGATGGCCTTCGTGCACGACGGATGGCCCAAGCTCACGCTGCAGGCGACCTGGTCCGCGCCCACCCTCCCGGCGCCCCGGGGCGTGGGTGATGGCGACCCGGCGACGCTGCTGCTGCGCGCATTGCGCCACCCTGATGTAGCCTCCAAGGAACAGGTCATCCGACGCTACGATCACGAGGTCCAGGGGGCCACGGTCGTCAAACCCCTGGTCGGGGTGGCGGACGACGGGCCCTCCGATGCCGCGGTGCTCAAGCCGCTGATGACCGCAGGCGTCCGCGGTCTGGCGCTGGGCTGCGGTCTCAATCCCCACTACGGCGAGGTCGACCCTTACGCGGTGGCGTGGGCGGCCGTCGACGAGGCATTGCGCAACGTCGTCTGTGTCGGGGCCGATCCCGACCGGGTGGCGCTGCTCGACAACTTCTGCTGGGGCAACCCCGCGCTGCCCGATCGCCTGGGCGCGCTCGTCCGCGCGACGCAGGGCTGTCATGATGCCGCGATCGCCTACGGCACCCCCTTCATCTCCGGCAAGGACAGCCTGAACAATGAGTTCGTCGATGCCACCGGCGACAAGCGGACGATTCCACCCACCCTCCTCATCTCGGCGATCGGCATCGTGCCCGACGTCGGTCACACCGCCACGATGGACCTCAAAGAGCGTGGAAACCTGATCTATGCCGTTGGAGAGACGCGGGCGGAGCTGGGCGGCTCGCTCCTCCACAGATTGCACGCGGGCCTTGCCGGCACGCCGCCGGCACCGGTCCCCGAGGCCGTCACCACCCTCCGCGCGCTCCATCGCACCATCACAGCCGGGCTCGTCCGCTCGATCCACGATCTCTCCGAGGGCGGACTCGCGGTCGCCGCCGCGGAGATGTGCATGGCCGGACGCCGTGGGATGACGCTCGACCTCCACGCCCTCCCGCGCTCCACGGACGTCGCTGATGACACCACGGCTCTCTTCGCCGAGAGCAGCGCTCGCTTCCTGCTCGAGGTCGCCCCCGGCGACGCCCTGACCTTCGAGGCGGAGATGGTAGGGCACCCCTGCGCCCGTGTCGGCACCGTCGCGGAGCTGCCCCGGTTATGTATTGAGGGGCTGCACGGCCGGTCGGTCATCGACCTGGAGATTGCCGACTTGCTGGCAGCCTGGCAAGGGGCCGAGATTGTCTAGCCCCCGAACCCAAGAACGAGGAAAAAGAGAGTGACCCAACCGCACGTGCTCATTCTGCAGGCCACCGGCACCAACCGTGACGGAGATGCGGCCTTCGCCGTCG
>CAZYYC010000072.1:0-17437 GCA_964650935.1 uncultured Anaerolineales bacterium | reverse complement strand
GAGGGCTATTTAGGCGCAGGGCCCCGAAGCCCGACGAGGGAAGTGACGACGAGGCGCCGTCGTCAGACGGAGCATAGCTTCGGCGCTGGGCGTGATGGTCCATCACGCCCTCCGGTCGCCTTGACTCTCTTGCGGTCTTCCCAATCAGCGGATCACACCCCCCCCTCTATGAGGGGGTGTTCTGCTTTTCCCCTCTGGAAGGGTTGTCCGTGACGCGACATCTACTATAATGCGACCCAGTATAGATTGGAGGCGGCCACTTGGTCAATGAGAACCCGAGTGAAGCCCCGGCGTCGATGGCCGTAGCCCTTGATGACGGGGAACCTTCACTCAGCCGATCCTTCGGTATTCGTTCCTGGTTGCAGGACATACTCGAGACGCTGCTTCTGGCGGCGATCCTGTTCTTGGTGATCAACACGTTGACCGGGCGTTATCAGGTCCACGGGCAGAGTATGGAACCCAGCCTACGCGATGGGCAGTACCTTATCGCGAGCAAAGTCACTTACTGGCTTCATCCGCCGGAACGCGGCGACGTGATTGTGCTGGAACCGCCCAACCGAAGTGGCGATGTGCCTTACATCAAGCGCGTGATCGGGTTGCCGGGCGACCTGGTGGAGGTCCGTGAGCAACGTGTCTGGGTCAACGGCATCGCGCTCAATGAACCTTATATCAATGAGCCGCCAAACTATCCCGGTAACTGGGTTGTCGGCGAGGATCAGTACTTTGTCTTGGGAGATAATCGCAACAACTCGAGCGATTCCCATTCATGGGGTATGTTGTCGGCGGACAGCATCCTCGGCAAGGCATTCTTCTCCTATTGGCCGCCGGAACACTGGGGCAAGATCCCCCACTATACCTTCCCGGAGTTGCAGGAAGTTCAGTAGCTGTGGTTGTCACGGCCGGCGTTGCACGCAAGCGCCCTCGTGGGGTTAACGTTATGATATCGGATGGGATCTGAGACGATGGGGCAGCAGACTGTCGCGGTGCAACGTGGAGAGGTCTCTCAGGCGCATGTCTCCGACGCAGTGGACGCTGAGGTACAGCCGGGCGCCTATGGTCGGCTGGAGCTCGGGGGTGATCCTTCGCAAAGCACTTTGGGCCAAGCGAGGGTGACCGCCACTGAGGTTGGGTCCTCGGCAAAAACCTCCAGCCAGCTTTGGGCATGGGTGCGGGATGTGTTGGAGACCCTGCTGTTGGCTGCCGTCATCTTTGTCTTGGTCAACACGCTGACCGGACGGTACGAGGTGCAGTCGATCAGTATGGAGCCCACGCTGCACGAGGGGCAATACCTGATCGTGAGCAAGCTCTCTTACTGGATCCGTCCTCCTCAACGGGGCGATGTCGTGGTGCTGGATCCGCCGGATCAACGCAGTACGATCCCCTACATCAAGCGCGTCATCGGCTTGCCGGGTGAACACGTTCAGGTGCGGGATGGACGGGTGTGGATCAATGGCGTCGCGCTCAATGAACCCTACGTGAGCGGCCCCGCGCTGTACCAAGAGGACGTGGTGCTTGCGGAGGATCAGTATCTGGTCCTCGGCGACAACCGCAACAACTCCAGTGACTCGCACGTCTGGGGCGCGTTGCCGGAGGAGAACATCCTCGGCAAGGCGGTCTTCCGTTACTGGCCTCCCGAGAAATGGGGCATTATCCCCCATTATCCCTTCCCGGAACTGGAGGGAAATCCATGAAACGTCTTGACTTGGCACGTATGATCGATCACACGCTCCTCAAGCCCGAGGCAACGCCGGGCGAGGTGGAGCTTCTCTGCCATGAGGCGCTCGCGCACCATTTCGCAGCGGTCTGTGTTAACCCGGTCTTCGTCCCTCTGGCCGCGGCAGAGCTGTCGGGGAGCGACGTGGCCGTCTGTACTGTTGTGGGTTTTCCGTTGGGCGCCACGACCACGGCGATTAAGGTGTGCGAGGCTGAATCGGC
This sequence comes from uncultured Anaerolineales bacterium, assembly GCA_964650935.1. Taxonomy (GTDB): domain Bacteria; phylum Chloroflexota; class Anaerolineae; order B4-G1; family SLSP01; genus PWVB01. The sequence continues at coordinate 15,502 of CAZYYC010000072.1, read as the reverse complement.
AATCGCCAAGGGGGCGATCGAGCTTGATATGGTCATTCCTGTGGGGCTGCTCAAAGCCGGCAGGGTCGATCAGGTCAGGGAGGACATCACAGCCGTAGCTGCCGCCTGCCACGCTCAGGGCGCGTTGCTCAAGGTTATCCTCGAAACTGTGTTGCTGGTGGATGCTGAGAAGGTGCTGGCGTGTGAGTTGTGTGTAGCGTCAGGTGCCGATTTCGTGAAGACATCCACCGGCTTTGCCGGAGGGGGAGCGACCGTTGAGGATGTCGCGCTGATGCGCAAGACGGTAGGCCCACAGATGGGCGTCAAGGCTGCCGGCGGGATTCACAGCTATGCGCAGGCCTTGGCGATGATCGAGGCCGGCGCTACGCGCATAGGTGCGAGCCGCGGTGTTGCTATCGTGGAGGAAGCGCCTGCATGACGTACGCTTGCCCTAATTGCGGCTTTGGAACCCTGAAGCCTGCGAAGATCACCTATCTGCGCCGCTGGGGCGATCATATGGTGACGATGCCGGATTTCCCTGCCTGGCGGTGCGACTCGTGTAATTACACGCGCTACGACAGTGCGGCGTTGGTCCATGTCGAGTATGTTTTCGGACCGGATCTGGATTCCCCGATAGAACCTCCTTATCTGCGGCACCGAGCGGGTGAGGGGCCGGGCGAGCGCGGCCCTCGACGCTGGTCCTTCTGATCATCGGATTAAGCCCATGCCTCCCTGAAGTCTGTCTTCGCGCATATCGATCCTGGGCCTTGCGTGTTGACATGGATAGTGCGCGTCATGGGGATGACGCAACAAGGGGAGGAGAACCATGGACGAGGGGCGATTGGGCGACGCAGGGGTTCTTGTTATCGGTGCCGGACCGGCGGGTGATTTTACCGCTCAGTATTTAGCTTCACGTGGCGTTTCGGTGATCTTGCTGAACCGTGATCTCAGGCCGGGGGGGCTGGCTGAGTACGGTATCTACCACAGTAAGCACCGGATCAAGGCCACGCTGCGCACACAGTTTCAGAAGATCCTGCAGATGGATCAGGTCAGTTACTATGGTAACGTTCACGTCGGCGAGGATGGGGATCTCACACTAGCCCAGCTGCGCGAGATGGGTTTTGGTGCGATCGTGGTGGCCGTAGGGGCCCAAGGCACCAAATGGTTGGGGCTGCCGGGTGAGTCGCTGCACGGGGTCTATCACGCGAAGGACCTGATCTACTACTATAACGGTCTACCTCCTTACAGCCAGCTGCAGTTCGACATCGGACGACGTGTCGCGTTGATCGGCGTCGGCAATGTGATGGCCGATATCGCGCATTGGTTGGTCCGCGATCTACAGGTGGATGACGTGATCGCGGTGGCGCGACGTGGTCCGGCTGAGGTCAAGTTCACACGCCAGGAGCTCGAGTACGTCGCGGCCAACCTCGACGTCGCCTCGCTTGAGGATGAGATAGCCCGTGTGAGCGCGCGGATGGAAGCGGTAGGGCAGGATCCGCATGCCGCACGAGAGTTCTTGCTGAGCGCTTTGTCGCGTGCCGTTCCGGCCTCATCTTCCACCCGATTACGTTTTCGGTTCCTGTCCTCACCCCGACGCATGCTCGAGGGCGGTGTCGACGATGGGACAGGCCACGTGGTCGCCCTTGAGGTCGAGGATACGGAGCTCGTGCTGGACTCAACGGATCAGACGAAGGCCAGATCTCTCGGTACCACACAGACGTTGGATGTCGACACGGTGATCTTCTGTATCGGCGATTGTGTGAGCGAGCGCTTTGGCCTGCCGGTGCAGTGGTCATCGTTCGTCAAGCATCCTGCTCCGCGCTATCCCGTCGAGGGTGTCTCCTATGAGGCCTATGATCCCTATGTGGGCGCCGCGGTGGAAGGCATCTTCGTTGTGGGCTGGGCGCGTCAGTCCAGCTATGGGCAGGTCGCACTGGCGCGGAAGGACGCACGGGGATGTGCTGAGGCTGTCATGAGCTACCTCGCTGATCATACGCCGGTTGTGCCAATGGAGACGGCGCGTGATGCCCTGTTGACGCATCTTGGACAGATGGGCAAGCCTTTCGTAACGGTCGAGGATGCCCTACGCCTGGCCCAGATCGAGGCCCAGGAGGCAGCAGATCGTAACGATCCGGGCTTCCGGTATACCTCCAACGAGGAGATGCTGGCTGTGTTACGATGAATGTCATAACGATCGGGTCAATCTGTACTTGACGGGCAGCATCCCCTGACTATCATGCGGGCGTGGTGGGTCGAGGCCCCGCGGTTCGGGGTCGTCAGGTATACCGAAGGAGCGAGACTCGATCATGTATCCGATTGTTCATAAGCAGATCCTCAGCCCGACGAGTAAGCTGATGATCGTTAAGGCCCCGGAAGTGGCGCGCAAAGCCAGTCCGGGGCAGTTCTTGATTGTGCGTGTTGACGAGCGGGGTGAACGCATTCCCCTGACCATCGCTGATTTCGATCGGGATGCTGGGACGGTGACACTGGTCTTCCAGGAGCTGGGCAAGTCAACTAAGCTCATGGGGACGCTCGAGGTGGGTGGTGGCTTTCGGGATGTCGCAGGACCTCTAGGGCACCCTTCTGTCATTGACAACTACGGCACGGTGGTCTGTGTTGCGGGTGGTGTGGCGATCGCCGCGATCTATCCGATCGCGCGCGCCCTCAAGCAGGCCGGTTGTGAGGTCATCTCCATCATCGGTGCGCGTAACCGCGAACTGCTCTTCTGGATCGATCGAATGGAGGCTGTTAGCGACGAGCTGACCGTGGTGACCGACGACGGTTCGTATGGGGACAAGGCGCTGGTGACCGAGCCGCTCAAGGACCTGATGGCGTCGCGTGCTGCGGAGATAGCGCGGGTCTATGCCGTCGGCCCGGCCCCCATGATGAAGTTCTGCTCCCTGACCACATTGCCCTATGGGGTCCCCACGATCGTCAGCCTGAATACGATCATGATCGATGGAACCGGCATGTGCGGTGGGTGCCGTGTCGAGGTCGGTGATGAGGTGCGCTTCGTCTGCGTCGACGGCCCCTCCTTCGACGGACATCTCGTGGATTGGGACATGCTGATCGCGCGGCAGGACTATTATCGTGATGAGGAACAGCAGTCGGTAGCGCATTGGGAAGAAGCGTGTCGGCTGTCTGCGGCACTGGGGGAGGTCTGACGTGCCCGAGTTGACCATAAAGGAGCGTCTACAGAGCTCGCGCCAGAAGATGCCGACCCTGGATCCCGAGGTGCGGCGTGCTACGTTCGACGAGGTGGCGCTAGGATATACCCACGAGGCGATGATCCTGGAGGCCGAGCGCTGCATCCAATGCAAGGACCCCGCGTGCGTGAAGGGGTGCCCCGTACGGGTCAAGATCCCGGAGTTCATCAAAGCTCTACGTGAGGACGACATCACGCGGGCTGTGGAGGAGATGAAGGAGCGTAACCCGATGCCTGCGATCTGCGGGCGGGTCTGCCCTCAGGAGACGCAGTGCGAGGCGCTATGCGTCCTGGGCAAGCAGGGCAAGCCGGTCGCCATCGGGCGGCTGGAGCGCTATGTGGGTGACTATGAGGTGCACCACCGGGCGTGCCCGCCGACGATTCGAAGTGCCGCAACCGGAAAGCGGGTCGCCATCATTGGCGCAGGACCCGCCGGGTTGACCTGCGCATCGGATTTGGCGATCCGAGGGCACGATGTGACCGTGTTTGAGGCGTTGCACGATCCCGGCGGCGTGTTGGTCTATGGTATTCCCGAGTTCCGCCTTCCCAAGTTCGTCGTGCAGGCAGAGATCGAACGGGCCGTGGATTGCCTCGGCATTGATATGCGACTCAATACCATCATTGGTCGCACTTACACGATTGAGGAGCTTCTCCAGGAAGAGGGTTATGATGCGGTCTTCCTGGGATCAGGGGCCGGTCTGCCCATTCTGTTGCGTATCCCGGGGATGAACCTCAATGGCGTGATGTCGGCTAATGAGTTTTTAACTCGCGTTAACTTGATGAAGGGCTACGCCTTCCCCGAGTACGACACACCGGTCAAGGTGGGGCACAAGATCGCCGTCATCGGAGCGGGCAACGTAGCCATGGATGCGGCGCGCAGTGCGCTGCGGCTCGGTACGTTGAGGGCGCAGGCGGTAGGCGGGGCTCTGCCTGAGGTTCACATCGTCTACCGCCGCTCTGAAGCGGAGGTGCCCGCGCGTCGTGAGGAGTTTGAGCACGCTCGTGAAGAGGGGATCATCTTTGATTTTCTCGTGAACCCCGTGCGTATCCACGGCGATGAGCAGCGTGCGGTGAGTGGGATGCAGGTCCAGCGTATGGCGTTGGGCGAGCCGGATGCCAGCGGACGCCGCCGGCCCATGCCGATTCCCGATTCCGAGTTTGACATGGATGTGGATACGGTGATCGTCGCGCTCGGCACCAGCCCCAACCCCGTTCCCTTCAACCACGCGGCGGGATTGGAGCGCTCCAAGTGGGGCACGGTCGTAGCCGACGAGGTGACGGGCAAGACGAACGTCCGCCCGATCTGGGCTGGGGGTGACGTGGTCACCGGCGCGGCGACCGTTGTCAGTGCGATGGGTGCCGGGCAGCGTGCCGCCATCAGCATCGATGATTATCTGCGTGGAGCCGAGTGGTAGGTCGGGACGGACCTGACAGAGAGCTTGACAAATCCGCCTCTTTTATTACAATGGGGACCACCTAGCCGAGATAGCTCAGTTCGGTAGAGCAGTGGACTGAAAATCCATGTGTCCCGAGTTCAATTCTCGGTCTCGGCACAGGCAGCGAGAGGGCGTGAACGAGTGAAAACTCAGGCACGCCCTCTTTCTCGTTCCGGGGAGCCGTGACTGCTGCGCTTCGGAACGTTTCCCGCCCTGGCGTCGTCTGATAGACACGCGACAAGGCAATCCGCATTCGATCCAGAGGAGGGGCGATGATCCGCAGAGTGTTGCAGGTAGGTGCCGCCGTGGTGATGGTGGTGACGCTGTGGGCGAGCCCGGGGGCAGCGTCGCCTGACCGGCAGGGGCGCGGGGGCGAACCGGACCCCGAGTATCTTGCCGCGATCGAGAGGACGGCGGCGATGACGTGGGATCAGGATGCCCAACGACTGGCCTCCCGGTATGGCTTGGATGTCGTCAACGTGATGTGGGAAGATACGGGGCGCTATTACGGCTCATCGGTCGGCCCGAACATCTCCGACGTGACGATTCAGGTGCAGCACGTCAACCCCGAGCGTGGTGATTATGACCTCACGCTGATGCCGGTCATCCGCTACCCCAATTTCACCGACCTCAGCGCCGATATCTCACCCGACAAGTTCTACCTAATGGTGGGCAACGAGGCGGGTGGCGAACTCGCATCCGTGAGTCTGACCGAGTACCTCACCCACATCCGCCGCTACCTCAGCGATCCGAGTTCGTGGGCCGGAGACCGGTCCTCGTTGTTGGCGCCGCGTGACACGCACGTCCTGGTGAGCGCGCAGGCTGCGTTCCTCCCGGTGCCGCAGCAGGGCAAGGCTGAGTTCAACCCTGTGATCTTCAACTATCAGTCTTACCGGGGAGACCCCGCCGTCCTGGTGATCGTGGCGACCCGCGAGGGCACCAGCGCCACGATTATCGACAACGTGCGTGACGCCTTTCCGAGCGGTTTCTCGTGGGGCCAGCGGCTCTTCTTTAACCAGAACGGCGAGCGGGCCGGCTTCACAGGACAGCGACTGAGTGACTTCATGGCACAGGATGAGCACACCTCGGATACGCCCGACGGTACGGTGGAAGCCGCCGGTGCGGGCGGGCTGAATATGGTTCTCCTGATCCAGGTCCCTCTCAAGCAGAAGCACCCATTGCCCTCCTATGGGGGCGAGGTCCTCGAGATGGCGCCGATGAGTGCAGCGGAGGATGGCGCTCGTTCCGATGTGGAGGCGGCTGTCATCGGCCATGGCGAGGTCGAGGGGCCGTTCACAGAGATCGATGGCCTCGATATCGAGCGTGATCCCGACTATCCGATCCGTGTAACGGTGCAGTTCTACAAGGCGACGAGCAACGGTGTCGTCTCAGAGGCCGATATGGCTGAGATCCATACGCAGATCCGGCGTGTCTATGACGATGCCGATTACGTGGGGAGCCTTGTCGTGGATGGGCCGACCGATCGTCCTACCGAATACGAGGGGGACAAGGAGGCGCCCCACGGGTGGTGGTCCGCCTTCTGGCAGCGTTTTACCGGGAACACGGGTCTGGACGAAAGCGACGCCTTGACGTTGTGGCGGCGCCTGCGGATCAAGGCCCGTTCATGGTGGCCCCTGCCTAGGTGACCGACGCCCCGGAAAGCGTCTCTCGCTAGACCTCGATAGCCGCCACGGACTCCACGATGTGGGTGGGACGATAGGGGAACTGCTCCACGCCCTCGCGTGTTGTCACGCCGGTGAGAACTAGAATGGTCTCCATACCGCTCTCGACCCCGGCGACGATGTCGGTGTCCATCCGATCGCCGACCATAATCGTGTCCTCCGAGTGCACCCCCAGGTAGTTGAGCGCCGTGCGCATCATCAACGGGTTGGGCTTGCCGACGAAGAAGGGCGCCTTCTCACTGGCCTTCTCGATCAGGGCCGCCATAGCGCCACATGCGGGGACAATGCCTTGCTCCGAGGGGCCTGATGTGTCAGGATTGGTGGCGATGAAGCGCGCGCCCGCCATCACCAGGCGGATACCTTTGGTGATTTGCGCGATGTTGTATGTATGGGTCTCCCCCAGAACCACGTAGTCCGGATCGATGTCGGTGATCACGTAGCCCTCATGGTGGATGGCCTCTGTGAGGCCACTCTCGCCGATGACGAAAGCTGTACCGTTAGGGCGCTGACTCTGCAGGAATCGCGCTGTTGCCATCGCCGACGTGAAGATCCTCTCCGGGGGAATGTCAAGGCCGATGCTCTGGAAACGGTGTGCAAGGTCTCTGGGCGTGTAGAGGGGGTTATTGGTGAGCACAAGGTACTCGACACCGAGATCCTTCAGCCGCGCGATGAACTCGACCGCACCGGGGATGAGGCTTTTGCCGCGAACCAACACGCCATCCATATCGGTGATGTAGTTCTTGTGTTTCCTGGACATAGGGTCTCCTCGGTGACGGCTAGGGACGCGAAGCTGCGTCAGCTCGTGCGGGCGACATCGGGGCCCATCCTCACCCTGATCCGCCTGTCTGACCTACTTGCTGATGTTGTCGTACAGATCCGGTCGGCGGTCGCCCACCGTGTCGAGCTCGAACTCGCCCGGACGCAGGACGATGCGCTTGCGACGCGCCTGTGCGGGCTCGATCTCGGCGTAGCAGATCGCTTCGTCCGCCTCGGCTTCAGTCAGGACGTTGCCGCCGGGGTCGGTGATCTGGCTGTGACCAAAGAACCAGAACCCGCTTTCCTCCCCGCAGCGGTTACAAGCAGCGACGAAGACCCGATTCTCCAGCGCCCGCGTGCGGGTGACGAACTGCGGCGCGTTTTGTGATCCATCGGGCCAGTTCGTCGGGAGCGCGACGATGTCGGCACCGGAGAGGGCCAGTGCGCGCATCGCCTCGGGAAAGCGCAGATCATAGCAGATGATGATGCCCAGACGACCGATCGAGGTGTCCCAGACCAGAAAGCCTGTGTCGCCGGGCGTTGTGAAGCGATCCACGCCCAGCAGGGGAAGGTGCGCCTTGCGATAGCAGCCGATCCATCCCTCGGGGCCGACCAAAACGGCGCTGTTGTAGACGACATCGGGATCGTCGGTGCGCTCCAGCACGCCTACGACCACGTAAGGGCCGCCCTCCGCCGTCGAGTGTGCCCGGCAGAGGTCGGCAAGCGCCTCGGTTGTGGGACCGGGAACGGGTTCCGCAACGGCGTACGCGCTCGGTAGGTCGCCGAACCCATAGCCGCTCGTCGCGCACTCGGGAAACACGACGAGGCGCGCGCCGTGACTTAGCGCTTCTTGGGTCAGAGCGCAGATACGGCCCAGATTGCGCTCGTAATCGCCCAGGTGTGGATCCATCTGGGCTACAGCGACCGTGATCACGTTGGCTTCGGATTTGGACATAGCACCCCCTGGGTGTCGATGCGACCAACTTCTGAGACGGATCGGCGGATGGGTGGATGCGGGGATCCGCTTTCGATCATAACCGTATGTGCTCCATCACCGCAGCTCGGATCGTCGCCTGGACAGCGTCCATCGAGGCGGTCGCGTCGATACAGCGCCAGCGCAAAGGCTCTTCTGCGATGAGCGCGAGGTAGCCCTCCCGCACGCGTTGGTGAAAGGCTAAGGCCTCCCGATCCAACCGGTTCATCTCCTCCCCACCGCTCTCACGGCGCCGCAGTCCGATGTCTGGCGGCACATCGAGGTAGAGTGTGAGATCCGGGACCAGGCCCTGCGTCGCGAACGCTGTGATACTGCGCAGGATGTCCAGGGATAGCCCACGCCCGTAGCCCTGATAGGCATAGGTGCTGTCGTAGAAGCGATCACAGAGGACGATCCGACCCGCCTCCAGGGCGGGTCGGATCACCTGAGCTACGTGTTGGGCGCGGGAAGCAGCATACAGCAGGATTTCGGTCTCCGCCGTCATTTCTGTATGGTTGGGATCGTGCAGCAAGGCGCGGATCCCTTCACTGATACGCGTGCCACCAGGCTCGCGGCTGACAATGGGGTTGATCCCCTGCTCGACAAGCCAAACGGTCAGGAGCCGAAGCTGGCTGGTCTTGCCGCTGCCTTCGGGCCCCTCCAAGGTGATGAATCGCCCCCGTGGTGCTGTCAGCGCTCTCCCCGCTCAGTCCTCTCGGAAGATCTGGACACTTCGGTAGGGTTCTTCGCCGGTTGAGCGCGAGATCAAGTGTGCTTTTTTGGCCATCTCGTGCTGATAGCGGCGGACAAAGGCGTTCTGTGGAGAGAGGTCGACGGCGTGCTCTCCCTGAAGTACCCGACCGATGGCGTCCTCAGCTTCCACCATGGCGAGTGAGAAGGCGTCGGTCTCGCCGTCCGATAGCTTGAAGGTGTCGCTCAGAAAGGTCTCGAGTTGGGCGAGTGTGTTCGCCCGTAGGACATAGATCGGAATGCCGCGGCGCTCCGCGTCGGTGACGGCACGCGGGCGCTTGCGGTAGTATTGCTTGGTGGTCACGAAGATGTGGGCTTCCTTCAGGTTATCCACCACCCGCACCGGGACGTGGAGGCTGGCGGCTGCGTGGAGCAGCCGATTGCGCGCTACCCCGAAGGCGAAGATTCGCTTCTCCTGGAGTTTGCGGTGTTCGCGGGGAGGCAACGGTGCCTCAGGCCCGCCCCTGGCTAGGTCCATATAACTGACCGCGTCCTGCTCCGTGCTCTCCGAACGCAGTTGTTCCGTGCGAATCTCGCCTGATTCGTCTCGATAACGCAGCTCTTCGGGTAGGGAACGACCGCGCAGCAGTGCATCCACGGCCTCGGTGACGTCCTTGTGCACGACCAGGCGCTGGCGGTCTTGGAGCTCGACCAGGATGTCAAAGGTGGGCGGGGCGCGACGCTCGAGGACTGACTTCTGCGTCCCGCGACGGCGGGCCTCTTCATCGGAGAGGGTCACGCTCTCAATGCCGCCGACCAGATCGGACAGCGTGGGGTTGAGCAGCAAATTGTCCAGGGTGTTGCCGTGCGCCGTCGCGATAAGCTGAACGCCACGCTCGGCGATGGTGCGTGCTGCCTGGGCCTCCATCTCGCGACCGATCTCATCAATGACGATCACCTGGGGATTGTGGTTCTCCACAGCCTCGATCATCACTTCGTGCTGGAGGCTGGGCATAGCCACCTGCATCCGGCGCGCGCGTCCGATCGCAGGGTGGGGGATGTCCCCATCGCCGGCGATCTCGTTGGAGGTGTCGACAATGACCACGCGCTTGCTCTCCGCCAACACGCGGGCAGCCTCGCGTAGCATCGTCGTCTTGCCCACTGCCGGACGTCCCAACAGTAGCACGCTGTTGCCCGACTCGATCAGATCCTGGATGATGGTGATCGTTCCGAAGACAGCACGCCCCACCCGGCATGTCAGGCCAACAACCTGTCCCTTGCGGTTGCGGATCGCCGCGATGCGGTGCAGCGTGCGGGTGATGCCCGCGCGGTTGTCCGCATCAAACTCACCGACGCGGTCCACGACCCAGTCGATGTCCTCGCGCGTGACCTCACGATCGCACAGAACGACTTCCCGATCAGTATAGCGCGCCGTTGGCACGCGACCCAGATCGAGGATCACCTCGAGCAAGTCATCGCGCCGGTTCACGGCATTTACAGCCTCGCGAATCTCCGGCGGCAGCACCTGCATCATCGAGTCCAGATTGTCAACAATAGGTTGTGTTGTGTCGGTCATCTCTAACTCGGCTTGTTCAGCTACGCTATTCATACCGTGTGTGTTACTCACTCCTCTAGCTGGGTGTGATTGTACCATAAGACGCCAGTAAAACGGCCCATTCCTCTCGAGTCTGCGTCTCGTTCACCCGGAGGTCGTGCGTCTGCAATCCTGAGGCGACCTCGTTGACCTGGTCGTTGAGGATCCCGGAGGCCACGAGGGTGCCGGTCGGCTTCAGCCGATCGGCTAATCCTGCGGCAGCCATCGTCATGATGACCGGCGCCAGAATATTGGCAACGATCAGATCGTAGCGGTCGGTGACGTCGGCAAGCGAACCGCGCCGGATCGTCACGCGGTTGTCGAGAGCGTTGTGCCTGACGTTATTTGCGGCGGCTTGGACGGCGTCGCTGTCGATATCGACACCCAGAACGTGGTCGGCGCCTAGGCGTGCCGCGACCATCGCAAGAATCCCCGTACCGGTGCCTAGATCGAGGACCGTCATCCCTGGCTTCATCCGTCTCTCAATGGCTTCGACACATAGCTGCGTCGTCGGATGCAGTCCGGTCCCGAAGGCCATGCCTGGATCCATTTCCAGGACGATCTCGTCTCCCTCAGTGTGATAGGTGCGCCAGGATGGCTTGATCACCACACGCTCGCCCAAGTGAAGCACCTTGATCTGTTGCTTCCAAGCGGCAGTCCAATCCTGATCGGGGATAAGTTGGAACGTCGGCGCCGGAATCACGGGCCAGATGTGGCTCAGGTGAGCCAGGCCTTCCTCCACCTTGCGCCGGCGTGTCGCCGTTTCCTCGTCCACGGCGAGATAGGCCTTGACCCTCACACTATGCCCTTCGTGGTTGGGATCCAGGTCGAAGGCAACGCCCGACGGCGCGTACCGGTTAAGGACCTCCGCCACGGCTTCCGCCGCCTCGTGGTTAACCTGAACACTGACCTCAAGCCATGCCATAGTCGTCCTGGGGTCCCTAAAGCCCCAGGGCCTCCTTGACGCGGTCCACGAAGCTCTGTTTCTCCTCGATGATGACCTCGGTGCCCAGGGTCGTCCCCAACTGCTGGAACAGGGCCTTCTGCTCCTCACTGAGGTGCTTCGGGATGTCGACCTGGGTGACGATCAACTCGTCCCCGCGGCCATTTCCCCGCAGCTGGGGAATGCCAAGGCCGCGCAGGCGGAAGATGGCTCCGGACTGTGTGCCCGGGGGTATCGTGATCTGGCGCTCGCCATCCAGCGTGGGAACGGTCACGCTATCGCCCAAAGCCGCTTGGGCCACGTTGACCTTGAGTTCCAGAATGATGTCGTTGGCACGCCGCTTGAAGTACGGATGGGGCTGGACGTTCAGTGTGATATCCAGATTGCCGTTGGGTCCGCTCATCTCGCCCGGCTCGCCCTGTCCTGAGACCCGGATGGTGACGCCGTCATCTACCCCCGCCGGGATGGCGACCTGAATGCGTCGGTTCTGGTAGGTGCGCCCCGATCCATGACACTCGTGGCACGGCGTCCTGACGATACTGCCCTTGCCCTGACACTGTGGGCAGGTAGTGATATTGACGAAGGAGCCCAAGAGCGTGTGTTGTACCTGTCGGGTCTGCCCCGATCCCTGACATTCCGGACACGTCTCGGGAGAACTCCCCGGCTCGGCTCCGCTGCCCTGGCAGACCGTGCACAGCTCTTGACGGCGGATCTCGACCTCTTTGTCGGCGCCGAAGGCTGCTTCCTCAAACGTGATCCTCAGATCGGTCCTCAAATCGTTGCCGCGGCGTGGCCCTGCCCTACCGGTGCGCCCGAAGCCGCCGAACCCGCCGAGATTGCCGAAGACCTCGGCAAAGATGTCGAAGGGGTCGCGTCCGGCCCCAAAGTCGAACCCGCCGAAGCCCTGCGGTACGTCCGTTCCGTAACGATCATACAAGGCACGCTTCTCCGAGTCGGAGAGTACTTCATACGCGGCATTGATCTCTTTGAACTTGTCTTCAGCATCGGGTTCGGAACTGACGTCAGGGTGATACTTGCGCGCCATACTACGATAGGCCTTCTTGATATCCTCCGGCGTGGCGTCACGCGACACACCCAACGTGTTGTAGTAATCTTGACTCATTTCGACTCCATCTCGTCTTCGAACGGAGCGTGGCGCACGCCTGTGCACCGCGGATCACGATTCACGCGTCGCCCGCCTTGTCGGTCGGTTCCTCCGCTGTCTCGTCCACGGGCGGGGCAGGTGGTGCCTTCGCCACGACGACCAGGGCTGGTCGCAGGACACGGTCGCCCAGCAGATAGCCGGTCTCGATTTCGGTGACGATCTCTCCCTCGTCAAAGCCGTCGACCTCTTGGTAGAGTACAGCCTCATGGAGGTTGGGATCAAAGCTGTCTCCCGGCTCAAGCTCGATGGCTTTCGCGTTCTCGGACTCGACCACGCTGTAGACCTTGCGCTCGATCAGGCGAATCCCGTCCAGCCAGGGTGCGTCCTTATACGCGTCCGGCACGACCTCGAAGGCACGTTTGAAGTCATCGAGAACCGGCAGCAGTCGCAGCAACAGCCGCTCGTTGGCCATACTGCGCCACTGTGCTTGTTCCATCTCATTGCGTTTGCGGAAATTGGCAAAGGCCGCTTGTGCGCGTTGCCACCCATCGAGATACTCGGCGGTTTTTTGCTCGGCCTCGGCAAGGCGTGTCTCCAGCTGTGCCAGCTGTCCTTCCAGGGTCTCGTCCTCACCGACAGCTTCCGCTTCGTCCTCTGGGAGCTCGTCCGCAGTCTCTGGTGTCAAATCCTCAGATGTCTCGCTATCGGACGACACGTCCTTGAGTTCCTCTTCCGTCATAGCTGTTCTGCCTCCAAATAAAGTTGCGATGATTGAGACGACACTCGCTCGGAAACCCAGACTAGATCTCCTCCGCGGGCGACTCGCTTTGCTCTACGGACGTCACACGTAGATCCGACCGTAGATCGGGCTGATAGATGTCGTAGACCAGCTCGCCCAGGACATTGGCGACAAAACGTACGGCAGAGATCGCGCGTGCATAGTGCATACGAATCGGGCCTACGACGCCCAGGGTCCCGGTGGCATAGTTGGCAATGCCGTAGCGTGCCAGCACCACGCTGCAGGTGCGCAGCTCATCCCAGCGTCCCTCTCCACCGATGAGAACCCGCACACTGCCGATGCCTACCGAAGGCGTAAGGGTCTCGGCGAGCACGGCGTGAAGGAGACTGCGCTCCTCGAGGATGCGGACCAACGAGGTTGAGGCGTCCTCGGCGATGGCGAACTCCGGGGCTTGCAGTAGCTCCGACAGGCCATAGTAGTAGACCTCGTCGGATAGCTGCCCCTGCGCATCTTCCATAATCGACAGCACGAGGCGAGCGATATCGGTCTCCAGCGGCGGGAACTCCCGCATGCGCACCTTGATTTGCTCCGCATCCTGACCCGCGCACGTCTGATTCAGGCGGTCCGCGGCCTCACGCAACGCTATCTGGTTCATCGGTTCCGAGAGGACGAGCATCTGCTGTTCAACCGTGCCGCCCTCCATGACCAGGATCAGCAGCACGGCCCGTCCGTGCGTGGCGATGAGCTCCAGATGCTTGAAGATCGCCCCGCTCGTACGCGGCGCGGTTAGGATCGCTGCCGCTTGGGCGGCCCTGGCGAGGACGGTGGACGCCAAAGGCATCCACTCCTCGATGCGGTCACGTGCTTGGTAAAATTGGTGCGCGATGGTCCGTTGCTCGTTCTGAGGCAGCGCGTGATCCTCCATCAGGCGTTCGACGAAGTAACGGAACCCCCGATCGGTCGGCACGCGGCCCGCAGAGGTGTGGGGTTGATGGAGATACCCTAGATCCTCGAGACGCGCCATCTCGTTCCGCACGGTTGCCGGACTGACACCGAGGTCGTAATGGTCGACCAGCGTTCCGGATGCGACCGTGCCGGCGGTCTCCACGTGCTCCTTGACGATCAGCCTGAGCAGCATCTCCTGCCGCGGCGAAAGCTTTTCAGCGTTGGGTGTCATCATTATGAGCCCATCTCAGTTCCTAGATCTCACGCGTCTCTCCCGCGCCGCGTCTCTCCCGCGCGCAACACTTGACAGTGGAAACCGCACGGGGAAACGCTCGTGCTTCAGCGTATTTAGCACTCGCGCGCCGTGAGTGCTAAATACCCACATAGACATAATACCATGAAGGGACATCAAGTCAACGCCCTGGCGACCTGGGCGGATAGAACGGATGTACCTATTTTGCCCTCAAAAGCATGCTATAATAGACGGTTGCAGTGTGGAAGATCGGGGATGCGGGAGGTCATATGGCCGGCGATGCGCTGATTGTTCGTGGTGCACGGCAGCACAATCTAAAGAATATTAACGTGGAGATCCCCAAGAACAAGCTGGTGGTCATCACGGGGCTGTCGGGGTCCGGGAAGTCGTCGTTGGCCTTCGACACTATCTTCGCTGAGGGGCAGCGCCGCTACATCGAGTCGCTGAGCGCCTATGCGCGTCAGTTTTTGGGCCAGATGAACAAACCTGATGTGGAGCTCATCGAGGGGTTGAGCCCGGCCATCGCGATTGACCAGAAGGGTGTCTCTCACAATCCCCGATCTACGGTGGGTACCGTCACCGAGATCTACGACTATCTACGCCTGATCTACGCGCGTATCGGCATTCCCCATTGCCCGCAATGCGGTCGTCCTGTGACCCAACAGAGTGCACAGGAGATCGTCGACGCCGTGCTGGAGATGCCGCCCAGTACACGCCTACAGGTGCTTGCGCCGCTGATCCGCACACGCAAGGGACACCATCGCCCGATCTTCGAGGAGGCCCGCAAGCTTGGATTCGTGCGCGTGCGGGTCGATGGCACCGTCTATGAGCTGGAGGAGGTGCCTGAGCTCGACCGCTACAAGCTGCACGACATCGAGGCCGTCGTTGACCGTCTGGTGGTGCCTGACCCCGAAGAGAACGGCGACCTGCTCTATGCTGACTTCGTCAGCCGTGTGACAGATTCGGTCGAGACTTCACTTCGCCTAGGTGACGGTGTGATGATCGCGGATGTGGTGAGCTCGCCGGACAGCGCGGCGCAGCCTGTGGGTGACGTGCTCTACTCGGAGCGGTTATCGTGTCCTGTCTGCAACATTAGCCTGCCCGAGACTGAGCCGCGCTCATTCTCTTTCAACAGCCCTCACGGCGCTTGCCCGGTCTGTGAGGGACTGGGCTTCAAGTTGGAAATCGATCCCGACCTGGTC
>CAZYYC010000071.1:0-17488 GCA_964650935.1 uncultured Anaerolineales bacterium | reverse complement strand
CGGAGAGGAGCGCGTTACGATCTGATGGCTTCATGAGTCTTTGTCCTTTCTAGAAGGTGACACACACTAGAAACCACGCCGCTGGCCCGTCCACGGCGGGTCGGAACCTGCCTTGTATTCCTCAACGCTTGGACCCTGCAGGCGCCTGAGTCGCCAAAGCCCGTACATGTAGCTCAATGCCAACAAGACGATCGTCGCGGGCCAGCCGGTGATCACGGTGGCGATCGCTATAACGCCGATCGATGCTTTCCTGAGCAGGTAGACCTGCACCGCAAGTCGAAGTGCAAAGAAGACCCCCCAGGCGATGGTCACCTCGGTGTAGGCCGGGCGGACCTGGGAATGCCGGTACCAATCCGGCGGCCAGCGACGGATGAGATGGCTGGTCCATGCAACCAGGGGGCGTCGGAGCAAAACACTCAGTCCACAGGCAACCACCGTGAGCAGCCCTGTGACGACTCCCGGCAGAAAGTACGCCTCGGCTCGATTCAGCACCCTCACAGCGACAATGGCCAGGACCGTGGCGCCAAGCCCACCTAGGGCGTACTTCAGCGGCTGTCCCCGGGCCAGGCGAAGGGCGCCGAGCAACAGCGCACTCAGTAAGGCGCCAATGGCCGCATAGTCAAAGCCCAACAGCGGGTTGGCGACCAGGAAGATGACCGGAGGGATCGCTGTATCAAGTAGATTGCCGCGGCCGGCGGTGACTGTCCGGAACTCGTCGACGAGTTCCCGAAGCTTAGCGTTCACGATGCCGCCCGCCGGCGGTCCACACGGTTGCCCAGCCAGAAGCGTTCCCAGTCCCCACGGCTGGTGATGAGCGCGATCAGCACGTAGAGGGCGGCTGTGAAGTTGCCCAGGACCATCATCAGGATCACCCACACGATGGATCGCAGGAGGGATCTCTCACGATAGATGATCCAGCCGGAGAAGAGGGTGAACCCCACATACAGATCGACGATGGACACGATGCCCCAAGGCATCGACAGCAGAGTGCTGCCTTCCTCACCGAAGTCGCCCACGGTGAAGCCATAGATCAGAACTGCCGTCATCGCCACTATACCCAACACTGCCACAACCTTGGCAACCTGATAGGACTTCGGCAAATCACCCATCGTCATCTCTCCTCTCGATCAGTGCGGTACGTGAGGCAGGTCAGGCTATCGTGGGAAGGGCGTTGCCGGATGCACGGTGTTCCCATACTCTATGCTAGAGGCTGAGGCAGTTTCCGTCAAGCCAAGGATATGCACGCTCGGATGACACAATACCTCCGTAGCACAGGCTTGGCCGGCCCACAGGACCGGCCCGCGGACCGAGGGGTATGCGCTGACCTTCACCTGCGTGGTGCCCAACACGGTTGCACTGGCGGGGGCCCGTGCTACGATGGGCTTGGCGAAAGATGAGCACGGCCTAAGGAGAGCCGAGATGACCCGTCCCAATATCCTCTACCTGTTGAGTGACGAGCACAGCTTCCGCTTCATGGGCCACGTGCCGGGCGAAGAGGGCGGAGAGCCCGTGCGCACGCCGACCTTCGACTGGATCGCGCGCCACGCCATCCGCTTCTCGGATGCCTACTGCCAGATGCCGCTCTGCACCCCCTCGCGCATCTCGCAGCTCACGGGCAGGGAGGTCCGCGGGAGCGGCGCGTGGGACAACAACTCCGTGCTGCGTCCTGAGCTCGCCACACTGCCCGGGGCCCTCGCCCACGCCGGCTACGCCACCTGCCTGGTGGGCAAGATGCACCTCGGCGGCAGCCTGCAGTTCGTCGGCTTCCAGCATCGGCCCTACGGCGACCTCACCGGCGCTACAGGCCACCAGTGGGAGCCGCTCACGCCCGAGGGCCGGCAGTCGATGCGCGATCGCACGGCCCGCGCGGGTGTGACCACGATCCCCGAGAGTCTGCTCCAGGACCAGGTGGTGGCCCAGGAGAGCGTCGCGTGGCTGCGGGAGCAGACCCAGGCGCACCCGGAGCAGCCCTGGTTCCTCTGCGCCTCCTTTAGCCGCCCGCACTTCCCGCTCACCGCGCCGCGCCGTCACATCGACGCCTATGGGCCCGACGGCGTGACCGAGCCGCCCGTACCCGCCGCCGGCGACGCCTACGACCACCCTATGAGTGTGGGGATGCGCCGCGGCTTCCGGGCTGGGGCCATCGATCATGAGGAGATGCTCCGCGCCCGCGCCGCCTACTTCGCCAACGTCAGCTATCTCGACGAGGTCATCGGCGACCTGCTGATCCGGCTGGAGGTCGGGGGCCTGCTGGAGAACACGGTGATCGTCTACACGACCGACCACGGCGAGCTGGCCGGCGAGCACGGCGTCTGGTGGAAGAACGGCTGGTACGAGGGCTGCACCCGCGTGCCGCTGCTGATCTCGCTGCCCGAACAGCGCCGGGCCACGCAGCCCGAGGGGCACAGGCGTCCGCCCGAAGTCTGCCGTACGCCGGTCGGGCTCACCGACCTCTTCCCCACCCTCTGCGCCCTGGCAGACGCCGACGCGCCCGACGATCTCGACGGGGTCGACCTGCGCGTGGCCGAGGCGGAGGTCACGCCGCCCGACCGCCCGATCTTCTGCGATGCGCTCACCCCGCGCTGGGGGCCCGGCACGGAGTTCCGTATGATCCGCCGGCGCGACTACAAGTACGTTGCGTTCCGCAACGCGCCCGCGCTCTTCTTCAATCTGGCCGACGACCCCGGCGAGCAGCGTAACCTGATCGTCCGGGGCGCCACCGGCGAGGCCGCGGAGGCGCTGGCCGATCTGGCAGACGTCGCCGCGACGACGATGGACTTCGACGCAGCGGAGCGCGAGCGCACCGAGCGCGACGGCGACCTGCAGGCCACCTATGCGCTCGACCTGCCTCGAGCCTCCGGCAACCTCTACCTCTTCCCGGACAGCAGACTGGTCAACGCCGACGACCCGCTGATCTACCGCCCGACCGTGCTGACCGACGACCCCGCCGCGGCGTTCGGTGACTGGCCACGGGGCAATCGCGAGAGGCACCGGTGATCGTGCCCCCACGAGCGTTGATCATCGCCTTCAGCCTCCTGGTCATGGTGCTCGCCGGCCTCCGGCTGACCCGTGCCGGCAGCCCGTACCCCGTGCTCGTGTTGACGCTTCATAAGCTGCTGTCGCTGGGCGCCCTGGTACTGCTCATCCATACCGCAATGCAGGTTCGCCGCATCGCCCCGCTGGACAGGGCGTCGCTGATCACAACAGGGGTGACAGTGATCCTCTTTCTGGGGCTGGTCACGACCGGGGGCCTCCTGAGCGGCCATGCGCAGGCGCCGCGTGTCCTCAAGATCGGGCATCACGTGGCGGGCTACCTCGCCGTGATCGCGACAGGGGTCGCGCTCTACTTGCTGCTGACCGGGATCTGAGCGTCTCCCGCTGCAGGCATGTAGCCCTCATTCTAGCTCCGGCAAGGGTATCTGCTCCTCCCCTCACCTGTGTGGGCCTCGTCCGCGAGGGCCCCGTCTCGGGGCGTCGGACGCGGCGCCCGCTCAACTGGAGGCCATTGCGATGGCCTCGTAGGTGATCGGGCCGGAACAAATCCACGCGCAGCGTTGAGTGCAAGGCCCCCCTACCCGACCAAGGCCGCTTGACATCGGCACAGCCGGGCCTACGATCAGGCTCATCGACCCCAGGTCTCAGTCACGAAAGCAGGTGGCTATGAACGGGTATGATGAGGAAGCCGATCGATGGCGTGGTATCTGGCCCGCACGAACACTCGCGTCGCGACGCGGGTGGCGGATCCTCGGGGCGGCCCTTGCGGCGATAGCCCTCCTCCTGCTGTCGCCCGCTCTCGTCAGCGCGCTGATGGGCGGCAACGGGCTGATGTGGACGGTTTGGTCCTCCGCGCCGGTGGAGCTGGTAGTCTGTTGGGAGAACCCCAACGCCGCCGACCCCCTGCCGGGCGAAGCCGACCGGACGTCCGGATCCCTGCGCCGCGAGTGGGTGCGACTGGCACTCAAACGCAGCTGGGAGCGGGAGGCCCGTATCATCCTCACCGGCTGGCAGACGTGTCAGAACGAGGACAACCCGGCACAGCCACCGTTCACGCTGGGACCCAGGCGGCCCGGCACGCTGGACGAGAACATCAAGATCCAGATCACGACCTCGGGCGGCGGGCAGAACCCCGCCCACGGCTCCTGGGGCGACTATATGCAGTCGGGCGTCCGGCTCAACCTGCACTGCGGCAGCCGCGACTGCATCGAGTTCCTCGCCATTCACGAGTTCGGCCACGTGCTGGGCCTCTATCACGGCGAGGAGCGCAGCGATTGGAACGTCCCCGGCTGCCCACCTCAGACCTATGACCCGAGTTACCCGTGGTGGCCTGTTCCGGGCGAACGGCTCTGGGGCGCCCCCGATGCCGCCTCGATCATGGCCTATTGCTCCAACCGTCCCACCAAGCTCAGCCCCGGCGACATCGCGGGGATCCAGCGCGCATATGAACGTCACCTGCCCGGCACGCTGCTCTCGCTGCCCGGGTCGCTCTGCCTCAGCGCTCACGCCGATGCCGCCAATGGTGCCGGAGCCTTCGGCTGGGCATGCGATGAGGCCCTGGATGACCAGGAGTGGCGTTACGATATCGCCACCCGGGCACTCTACATCCGACCGCCCGCCGATCCGACCCGCCGCTGTCTGGACGTGGACACGGTCACCGGGAGCGTCGTGCAGATCTGGGACTGTCACCAGGGGTCAAATCAGCAGTGGCGTTTCGAAGATGTGGTGGTGCGCGGCTTCGGGGGCCTCTGCCTGACACGTTCGGGGACGGGGACAAGCGCGCTCACGATGCAGCCCTGCGCCGACACCTATCCCGTCTACCTCCCGCTGGTGGTGAGAGCGACCGGGAGCTTCGCGGTCGCCTCCGCATCGAGGGGTGCCGCACCGGCTCAGACCCTATCAACCGCAGGTCAGGGGTTCGTCACGCAGAGGTGGCGGATCGAGCCGAGCACGGTCCCGGGTGCCGTGCGCCTGCGGACGCTGACCGGTGACCTCTGTCTCACGCAGAGCGGCGGCTCGGGCAGCGACGCCTTGGCTGCACCGTGCACCACCGGCACCACGAGCGATATCCAGGACTTTTTGCTCGGGACAGGCGGGCAGATCGGCTCGATCAGCTTCACGCACGGCGCGCTATGCCTGGATGTGGAGGACGTGCTGGACCGCGCCTATACGTTGGGCAACGGTGGTCCCGCTGCCGGACAGAGGGTGCGTTTCATCGAGTGCAGCATCGACACGCAGCTCACTCAGAACTGGAATTTCAGCGGGCATGTCGTCTCCGGCGGCAAGTGCCTCGCCCTGGGTGGCCTCAATACCCAGAACGGTGCCGGGGCGCTGATGATGCCCTGCACCACAGCCCTCGGGCAGACCTGGGACTACCACTGGTAGACGTCCTGACGGCATCGCACGCGGGCTGCGCTTGCCTGTCCTAGAGCAACCCCTCCACCACGCCCAGCAGCCGGGGCACGGAGCGGAAGGGGACCGCGCCGGCGGTCAGCTGATCCACCGTGCCGGCGGTCACCACGTCCAGCTCCGGGGAGTAGAAGAGCCACGACCCGCTGATGCCGGTGTGGCCCACGATCGACGGCAACGCCCGGAAGGGCGAGAAGATACGCGGCATCTGCATGCGCATCATCCCGAGACCGTACTCAATGGGCCAGCCCATCCGGGTGGGGTTGAGGCTGAACGCCCAACGCTTCCAGTTGCCGCGCATCCGGTTCAACGTGCGCGGCTCCTCGAAGAGGTCGCCGCGTATCAGCGCGCGCATGAAGGCCAGGAGGTCGGCGGCGGTGCTCACCAGGTCGCGGAAGGAGCCCAGCGCCCGCCAGCGCTCCAGGGCCTGATTCCCGGCCCACACCGTCGCCATCGGGGCGGGCAGGTCAGCCGGCCCATGGCCGGGGACGAAGGTGTGCTCGAGTCCCAGCGGCTCGAAGAGCAGCGCCTCGAACGCGCTATGCAGCGGCTCCCCGGTCACCGCCTCGATGATGGCGATCAGCAGCTGGTAGTTGGTGTCCGAATACTGGCTCTTCACCTTGCGCGCGTCGAGGGGCTGCGGCGGGAAGTGGGGGGTGAGCGTGTCGCGCACGAGCTGCAGTGCCCGCTCAAGGTCAAAGGTCAGCTCGGTATCCTCACTCAGGCTGTCCAAAAGGCTCTTATCGCCCTCCATCTTCCCGTCGAGGTAGTCCGGCAGACCTGAGGAATGCCCGAGCAGGTGCAGGAGGGTGATCTCGTCCGTGTGATCGACGCCCTCGAGCCGGTGCAGCCCGCTGATCAGCGACGTCGGCAGGTAGGCCGCCATCCGCTCTTCGACAGCGAGCTTCCCCTGCTCGTGCAGCCGCCAGATGGCGGCGGCGATGTAGAGCTTCGTCACGCTGGCGATCCAGAACGGGGTCTCGGCGCGCATCGGCGTACCGTCGGGGTTCGCAGCGCCCTCGGCACCCACCCACCGGAAGGTACCATCTATGCTCTGGATGGCGACAATGGCGTGTTGGACCTGTTTCGGCGCGACTAGACGCCTCAACTGGTCACGCAAGGGTGCTTCGGCTTTGTCCATCGTCGGGGTCGGCCGCGGGGGCCCGTTCGGGGTGGGTGATGACATCAGAACCTCCTTGGTACAGCAACAACAGCACAGACAACGATCGTGGTACAGCTCCGAGAGGCAAGCGCCGCACACCAAGGAGTAGAACCGACTAGACAGTGGTTCAACGAGCGCAAGGCCCAACGCCGGATGCGCGGAACGACCCACGGCAGTGTTCATCAAGCCTATCACAGACCCGGCTGCGGGCAACTGGTTGGCAAAGAGCTATCGCATCTCGTCCGTCGTCGGCAGCGCCGCCATCGCTTCTACGATCCGTTGGGCTCGCCGCCGGACCCGCCCGCCCCGAGACGGGGCGGGGAGCGTGCAATTGAAGGCTTGCAGCCCCGTCCTCGAGGCGTCGGACGCGGCAGCACCCTCGCTTTACGCCACGACGACCCCAACGGCACTTGACAGCAACCCAGGGTGACGTAGGCTCACGTCTGCCGCCGCCACGGGCCGGATATTCCGGATCGGCTTCGCACACAGCGTGCGCAGAGCATCGATACCGCGTCGTTGGAGCTGCTGAATGGATCGACTACGTACACCCAAGAAGCACGGTCGCCTGGTGCTCGCGCCCTCCTACAGGCAGGGCACGTTCGATAGCGCCGCAGCTCGGCGAGATCAAGCACAACGAGATGCGGGTCATCGCCCTGGCGACCAGCCGATGACCCGCGAGCTCACGCCTTGGGACGACGTCAACGCGATCGTCGGCGATCTGGCGGCGCGGTCGCGCGACCTGCTCGGCGACGAACTGCCGGCGCTCTACCTCCACGGCTCGCTGGCGACCAACGCCTTCGACCCGCAGCGCAGCGACATCGACTTCATCGCGATCGTGGCCCACCCGCTTTCCGACGCCACCATCGACGCGCTGCGCACGATGCACCGGGCCTTGCTGCGCGAGGGGGCACCGTGGGCACAGCGGCTGGAGGGCTCCTTCGTCCACGCCGCGCTGCTGAAGCGCGCCGCCCCTCCCGCCGAGCCGCGCCCCTATATCAACGGGGAGAGCTTCCGGATAGCGCGCTACGGCCACGAGTGGGTGTTGGAGAAACAGGTCATCCGCGCAGGCGCGATCGTCGTGATGGGCCCGCCGCCGTCAGCCTTCATCGACCCGATCCCACCGGAGGAGATCGTGGCAGCGAACCGCGCCATTCTGGCAGGCGACTGGGCGCCGCTGCTGGACGACGCCTCGCATCTGGAGGACGACGAGTACCAGGCCTACGCAGTCCTGACGATGTGCCGCTGCCTCTATCTCGCTGCGCACGGCGAGATGGCCTCCAAGCCCGCAGCCGCGCGCTGGGCGCAGGAAGCCTATCCCCAATGGCGTGGGCTCATCGAGCACGCCGCGGCGTGGGTGCACGGGCAGCCGTTCGACCGGCTGCACGAGGTACGGGCGTTGATAGCGTTGTCGCTTGACCAAACCTTTGGGGTCTCTCAGACCCCAAAGGTTTTCCGCGGACGCGGCGCTGTCTCAGTTGTCGATGACGACGTCGAAGGCTGAGGGGGGCCGCACCTCGGTGAAGTAGAAGGCCTCGGCATCGTCCCAGCGGGCGTGCCAGGCGCGGAGGAAGTCGGGATCCTCGCGCGCCGCCAGCCGGGCGCGCCGCTCCCCGTCCGGCGTCGCCACAAGGACCGCCAGGTCGATCAGATCCGCCAGCTCCGGGCGGCAGGCGTAGGCCCCCTCTAGGACGATCACCGCCGCCGGCTCACAGCGATCGGGGTGGCGCTTGAGGGGATAGGTCCCGTCGGGGCGACCGCGCGCGAAGTCGAAGGGGTGCCAGACGGCAGGCTCGCCGCGCAGCAGAGGCTCAAGCGCCTCGGCGCGCAGGCGCCGCCAGTCGATGACCCGCGCTACCTTCTCCGCCGCGCCGCAGCGGTCCCACGCCGCATCCGGGACGTGCGCGGCGTAGAAGTCATCGCTGCGGATCAGCGCCGCGTCCAGCGCCTCGGCGACCAGCGTCGCGAGCGTCGACTTACCGGTGCCGCTGCGCCCGTCAATCGCGATGAGGAGCGGGCGGTCTCGCCCGGCGAGCTGCCGCCGCGCCCGCGCCACGATCGCGTCACGGGCGCCCTCCAGGGGTAGAGTGCCGCACGCGTCAAATCGCATACGCCGATTGTACTGCGGGTCGTCCGGCGAGGAAACCGCGCCGGAGGGCAACCGCGGGGCCATCGTGTGTGACCGTTCGATCCGTTCCGTCGCCGGCGCCCTCACAGACGGGGGGTGCATCTTCATAGGCAAGCGTGTGGCCCCGTCTCGGAGCGTCGGACGCGGCGGTGCCTCGCCTGAGCGAGCCGGCGTCAGCTTCGTCGTCGGGGCGACCTGGTCGCGAGACATCGCCGCCACCGAGTCGCCGGTTCCATCCTTCGCGGATCACCGGTGACTCGGTCACGACCGCTGGGCTGCGCCGAGCTGCGGCCTACGGCGCGGACTGATTCACGACGAGGGGCAGAAAGATATCGAAGCGCGGCGCGCCGAGCGACGAGTCGGCGGTCGCCCCGATGGTAAACTCGGAGCCCAGCTCCTCGACCTCGGCGACGAACGTGATCCGGTCGCCCACGATCTCGGGGTCACCGATCACGGTCACGACGGTGAAGGGCTCGGGGCTGCCCGTCGCACGCCTCAAGAGGACATAGGTACCGCCGTCGGCGAAGCCCCCTGTGCCGCCCGCACCGCTGATATCGAAGGTGAGCCGCACCCGGCCCCCTTCGCCGCTGACGTGGGTGACGACGATCTCCCACACGCGCCCCCATCGCGCATCGACGCCGTCCGGCAGGTCATCGGACACGGTGCCGTCGAAGCCGGCGCCGTTGTGCCCGATCAGGATGCTGTCGCCGGGCGCCGCGGGGAAGCCGTCCGCCGCGAGGTTCAGGCCTCCGGAGCTTACCGGACCACTGTCGTCGGTGAGTTCGCCGGTATCGTGGTCGTAGCTGTCCGGCAGCGCCCGCCAGGTGGTGGTTACCTGATAGGCAGGGCCCCGGAAGCGAAGCCAACCGATGGACTCGCCCCACGCATAGCCGTCGAACTCGCCCGTCGTCGGGTCGATCGTCACGCCGCCGTGCTCGGGCGCGAAGTCGATCCAGCCGACGTTGGTCCCCCAGGCGTAGCCCGAGAGATTGCCCGCGCCGTCGTGGTTCACGCCGTACGTGTCGGCGGCGTCGTTAGCGTAGGTGTGCGGGCTGCCGCCGGTGTGGGTTCCGAGCCGGATCCAGCCGATGGACCCGCCCCAGGCATCGCCCTCGAGGCGGTCGTCGTAGACGGTGACGCCGCCGTGGTCGGGCGCGAGGTCGAGCCGGCCGGCGCACGTGGCCCAGGCCCATCCGTCGACCGGGCTGCTGCCGGCGGCAAGGACGGCACCCGCCACCAGCAGCGTCAGACCGAGCGCCAGCACGATCGGCAGCAGCTTGGGTCGATGGGAAGCCGTCATCGCATCGCCTTCCCGACCTGCTCGCGACCGCATCACGGCCCTCCCTTCACGGGCCAGACGTGGTGCTCGCCGGGCTCAGCGTTATCCTCCGAAATGACCGTCTTCCAGTCGCCCATGACGGTCCCGTTGTAGAGACTGACCGTCCAGGCGCGTCGAGGGTGCACATCCGCCTGCGTCGTGCTGGTCCAATAGGAGACCGACGGGTATCCCTGAGCAAGCGTAAAGGGATGGTCCATCGGCAGCGCGGTGTGGACCCGCCCATAGTCGATCAAGCTCTGCTGCTCGCGCACGTTGGGCAGCCGCCAGTCACCGGCGACCGAGCCGTCCGTGAGACCACACACGCCATCCGCCAGGCCATTGGCAGCGACCAGGGCCTCATCCCAGGTCCGCGCGCCGAAGCAGTCGGCCCACTCAAGCCAGACCAACCCGGTCAGGGTGTCCGTCACCGTGCCCTGTCCGCTCACGACGAAGCGCGGATCCGGCCAGTCCACGCCCTTGCGCAGTTGGCCGTCGTCCCGGTCACCGTGAGAGATCGTCTGCCCGGTCTTGGGCACACCGATGCCCAAGCCGATGGGGCCGGCCACGCCGATCTGCGGGCCCCACTCGCCCTCAGTCAGGCCCCAGAAGGTCTTGCCGCTGGCGACATCAGTCACGCGCGCGCCGTGGTCGGCATCCACCGCAGGGGCCAAGTCCATCATCTCATCGAGCGTGGGCATCGAGCCGGTCGTGGGCGCGCCGCCGGGCTCGGTGAAGGATTCCATCTTGGGGCTCTCCGCACCGGTGGCGAGCCGGTCATAGAGCTGCTGCAGGGTGAACATCTGTGAGGCGGGGTCAGCGGGTCCCGCAGCGGGACCGCGGTTGCCGGCCCAGACGATGCCCGCCGAGGCGAGCGCCAGTCCGAGGACCAGGCCGATGCCGATGTTGAACAAACGCTTATGCATATCTGTCTCCTATCACGGTTGCTGGATATGGGGATCAATGAGAGGATCGTGCTCCGCGTTTCCGTAGATAGACTACAGGTCACCTCCTTGTAGGACGGCTCAGATGCGCCGGGTCGTGGTCAACGACTCGGGCGCGGTCACGCGCGATCGGACTAACCCTGGGGGAACCACCGGGAAGAACTACAGAGTTGAGCTCAAACGACTCGCCGCCAAGGCGGGGAGACAACCAGGGAGGGCAACGCCGGCCCGCCTAGACAGCCGAGCCACCCCTTTGATGGAAAAGTCATACCGAAACCTTACCACAGACCGTCGCGTTGACAAACCGCGTGACGGGGGGCTCTCGCATGGGGTCGGGGCCGGAGAGCGCTGTTCCCCTTCGCAAGCCTGCCCTGGAGCGTGGCAGTCCAGGGATCTCCGCACCTTGCGAAGGTCTTGAAGCCGGCACTGAATGCGATTGCCCTGCCGCAGGACGCCGCGCGGACGGGCCTGACACCAGGGCGGTCAGTCGGCGAGAGCCGCCGTGTGGCACAATCGTCTCGATCGCAGCCCCGCGCAAGCCGGAGGCATGCGCTACACCGCGGACTGCAATGCCGACGGCTGCGAGGCTCAGCGCAACGTCAGGGGCAGATAGACGGAGTAGAACACACACTCGAACGCGCCCATATCGTAGGCATCACCGTAGGGACGGGGCTGGTTGAGCAGGTCGGGCGAAAGTCCGGTGGCGCAGGCATCGATGGCGGGCGACGTAGAGCGCAGCCGGTAGTCCTCACCTGCGACGGGGGCCACGAACTGCGGATCGATCATCGGCCCCGCATGGCCCCCGTCGTCAAGATTGCACGACACGGTGAGAGGCGCATCCGAAAAACCGGGATAGCCGTCGTTGTCCCAGGCAACCGTGTTGCGGACCTCGGTGGCAGTGCCGGAGAAGCCGGGGCCACCCACGTTGCCCGCAAGCGTCACGTGATTCAGGGTAAAGTCGCCTTCAGACGAGCGGATGCCTGCGCCCAGCGCCGAGGACACTGTGTTCCCCTGAATCAGGGCGTTCTCGATCTGGGCTGAAGCACTCGTACCGCGCTGGTAGATGGCGCCGCCCTCAGCAGCACGATTGTCGTGCAGGTCGGTGTGATCCACAGTCAGCGTCGAGCCCTGGTTGTAGATAGCACCACCGTGGCCCACGTAGTTTCCTTCGCTGTCTGCAACAACGTTGCCGGAGAAGACGCTGCATAGTTGCGAGCGCGGGTCGCATGCCGTCGCCAAGATCGCTTGCGCGTCGAGGGGATGCAGCGCGTCGGTGCACTCAGCCTCCAAAGCGACACTGGGATAGGTGGCATGGATACGCGTGCTTGAGTTGACGGCCGCAATCGCGCCGCCGTCCGCGCCTGCGCGGTTGTCCTGGAAGATACAGTTGTCCGCGTCAAGGATACTACCGTCCATGTAGATCGCCCCGCCGAGTTTCGAGGCCTGGTTGCCTTCCCCCACCCGCCCTAAGGTTGCGCCATCGCATTCGACACCCGGGCTGCGCAGAGCATAGATCGCGCCGCCACTCCCGGGATAAGCGCGGTTATCCCAGAGCTCCGGGCGAGCATCATCGTGGTCGTCGAGCCATATTGCCGAATAGTCGCTCAGGTAGATGGCGCCGCCGTTGTCGGCGCGGTTGCTGTCGAAACGCACCTGTCCATAGATGTCGAACAGACCGCCGCCATCTGCGTAGAGCGCGCCGCCGTTCCCGCCGGCGCGATTGGCGTAGATATACAGCTCGTGACCGGAGATGGCGTGCAGATCCGTTCTTCTATCGTTGCCCAGGTAAACCATCCCGCCGTGTCCGCCCTCCGCCACGTTGTCGTAGGCCAGGCTGTAGCCTCCCGCGTTGAAGTTCGCCGTGGCAGTACCCACAACCGCCACCGCGCCGCCGTTACCGCCCGCCGTGTTGTGCCGCAGCGTCCAGGCGCCGGTGAAGTCGAGCGCGCCGGAGTACATATGCACCGCGCCACCGTCGGTGCCGGCGGTATTGTCCCGCAGTGTAGCGTCTGAGATATGGACGTCAGATCCTCCAATGTCCCCCGCAATCGCGCCTCCCACCGAAAGGCGGGCGTGGTTGTTTCGGAGCACCGAGCCGTTGATGATGTTCAGCACCGCACTCTGTGCAACTCGAACACCCCCGCCAAGGGTATTGGCCGTGTTGCTCAATACGGCACTGTTGTCTAGGGTGGCGGTGCTGCCATGCAGATAGATCCCGGCGCCGCGCCCATCGCTCGGCGATGGGATTGCGTGGCTCTCGATAGTGCTGTTGGTCAGGGTCACGATGCTACCGCCCGCCACGTAGGCCCCGCCACCGAAGGCATCGCCCGTCGTCTGGAAGATGTTCCCGGCGATGGACGTATCCAACAGAGTGGCATGCGTAGCCGCTAGATAGAGCCCCACGCCTTGTATACCGTCAGGGCCGAGCTGATTCGCCTGGTTGTAGTCGGTGCCCCCCACCTGTGCGCCGACCATGGCAAGCGTGCTGTTAATGGCATAGAGGCCTGCGCCGGAATTCGAGGCGATGTTGTTCTGGATTTTCCCTCCAAAGGTCACGGTACTGTCGTCAACGTAGATGCCCGCCCCGTCGCGGGCCCGGTTGCTCCCAGTCGGGTAACCGATAAATGCGAATGTAGCGGAGAGCGTGCTGCCGTTGGTCAAGAACAGACCGCCGCCCCGGTCGGTCGCCACGTTATCGCTCAAGACTGCATACTCCAGGAAGACCTCGGAATCGTCGGCGTAGATGCCGGCGCCGTCGACGGCCTGATTCGCCCCGGTGATCCAGACATTCCCCGTCGTCGTGACGACACCGCCCTGTTCAAGCAGGATTGCGCCGCCCATACCCGCCGGGTCGGTTGCGCGATTGCAGCTCATATCAGCCTCGATGAGGTGCAGCACGCCGCCGGAGACCGAAGCGCCGCCGCCGTGTGGGGCGGTGTTATCGTCGATGCCCGAGTGGGTATCCGTAGCGATCAGCCGGCCCCTAACCCGCACGCCACCACCGGCGATCTTGGCGGTGTTATCGTGGACTGTCGACCCTTCGGTCAGTGCGACCTCGGTACCGGCATCGACGAAGATGCCGCCGCCGAAGTAGGCGGTGTTGGCCGTAACTTCGGCGCTCTCCAGGATGATCACGGCCCCGTTGGTCGCGTAGACACCACCGCCGGTGGTGGCATCGCCCCCTGTGATCTGCAAGTTACGCAGCGTGACCTTGCTCCCGGTGACATAGACACTCCGACCTGTGCTGCCGGCGTTGATCGTCGCGCGATCCGTCGTTCCACCGGTGCAACCGGTATAGCCGCCCTCCAGGATCAGGTTCTTGTTGATGCTGACGTTCTCGTTGAAGGTGGCCCCACCCTGGATCAAGAGCAGATCACCCGGATTGGCAGCGGTAACGGCGGCAGCGATCGTGGCATAGGTGCAGGGGGCAGTACCCACCGTCAGCGTAGCCGCCGGCGCTTCGGCATCGGCGGGTGTCTGCACTGCCGACGCCTGAGCGCGTCCTTCAGCCAACAACCGCCGGGCCTCGAGGGTGTCGAGCATCGCGACCTCGAGCGCCTCGCCGTACAGGGCCCGGGCCAGGGCCACCACAGCTTCCGATCCCGCTTCCCACGACGGTTCCCGGGCGGCGTGAAGCTCGGTTTCCGCGGAAGGTGGCGCAATGGGACTCGGAATGGAGGCCTCAGGAGCCGTCGGCAGGTTCTCGGCGAGGGCAGCACGGGGTGACGTCGAAGGAGAGCGCAGATCCACACTCATCAGACAAAGAAGGACACTCAGACGCAGCCATCGAGTTCCGGGTTTCATGGCGAACTCCTTGTTCTGGCTAAGATGCGTCGCTAGGCAAGATGCCGAACCGGCGAGCGGTGGCAGATGTCGATCGGTAGTCGGTGTCGGCCGGCGCCGTTGGCAGGGCCGAGCGGTGAGCGAGGGCTATCTCTATACTAGACGCTCATGGGTGAGGTGTCAACTGGGGTGCAGCATGTGTCCTGCCAGTGTCCGCACCTCCGGGTGCGCCGCCGGCAGGGCGGCTAGGCTTGCCACGTGGGGGCCGAGGACAAGCCGGTTGAGCCATGGAGGCGTCACGTCGGGCTGAGCGCCAATGGGCAGGGCATCGCTTGCCTGGAGGAGCCACCGATCGCCGTCGCGGATTGCCACGCCGCAGAGGCCCCGCGTATGGCCGAAGAGCGGGATCAGCAGCATCTCGATCCCCAGCGGCAGTCGGATCGCCTCGAAACCGTACCACGTCTCGGTCACAGTGTCATGGGGCACCCAGCGGGGACCGTGCGCGAAGTCTGCCGGATCATAGGCTCTCGACATCAGCCCGCGATGCCCAAGCATAGCGTCCAGCTCCCGTCGGTGGACGTGAATCCGAGCCTCCGGGAAATCGGGCAGCCCGCCGGCGTGGTCGAAGTGCAGGTGCGTGAGCACGATGTCGGCGACATCAGAGGGTTCGAGACCCATCCGCGCCAGCTGATGCAGCACCGTCGATGCCTCATCGCGCACGATGCCGAGGAGCGCGCTAAAGGTGCGTACCATCGGCCCGGGCGAGACGTGGTCGTGCACGCCCAGCCCCGTGTCCACCAGCACCAGGCCGCAGTCAGCCTCGACGACCAGGCACGGCGTGCTGACCCGCCAGCGCGGAAAGATCGGCGCCATCGGCGCGCAGTCAAACAGCCTGAGATGCGGATGATCGAGCATAGCGAGGCCCCTCGCCCCCGGGTGCCGTCACGACGACAGCACGTTGCGGTGCCGTGCCCACCCTTCACATCTTACGTCGGCGTGATCAGGCTGCAAGCCTGTCCACGCCGGGCAGCAGAGCACACGCAGCGGCGTGCGGACCGCCTGACCACAAGCTGAATGAGCCCCACTTAGGCACAGCCAAGGTATCAGCCGCGTGATGCGGCGCGCCGCAACAGGCCTTCCGGCTTCCCAGGAGGTCAGCGCCATGTCACCGACCGATGGATGATTGACACAAGGGATATTTAGACTATAATAAAGATACCTATAGCGTCAAAGCCATGGCCCTTCGCCTCGACCTCAAAGACGAGCCCAGGTCCACGACGCCCTACTTTGCCGGATGGCAGAGGGAGGTCAACATGCGCAGAGTGTTACTGTCGCTGGTCGCAGCGCTCGTTCTGGGAGCTGCCTCGTTCGGCTTGATCGACATCACCCGCGGTCAGGGGCCCGGCACCATCAGCACCCTGAGCCAGGATGTCCAGGGCGTCAACCGGCGCGAGATCCTGAGCCCGCAGAGCGTCGACGCCCCGGCACAGCCGAACATCGGCTTCATCGATTCACCCTCAGCCACGTGCTACCAACCGGATCGCACGCGCGACGAGTGCTATCTCACCTGGTACTACCTGTCAGTGAGCGCCGCACCCGAGTACATGATCACGATGACGCTCGCGCTGAACGACAGCGGCCCCATTGCGCACTCGCAGGGATTCTTCCAGACCTCCATGTACATCCCCTACAACATGCTGGGAGATGGCTTCAAGGTGCCGTGCGGTCCTCCAGGAGCAGGCGGCAACCCGCTGCTCGGCAATGCCTACGCCTATACCGTACGCGCCCGAGATAGCGCCGGCCTGAGCTCAGCCAACTACGGCACGGCTTACTGCCCGGCCTACGAACCCTAGAGCGACGATGAAGCAGCCGACAAGGTTGCATGCACCGCGCGCCGGGGTGCTGGTGGCTCTGCTGTTGACGGCTGCGATGGGCCTGGTCGTGGCGCGTGCCACCCTGGGAGCTCAGGTCACGCCGCAGGAGCCGCCCGGCGTCGCCGGAGGCCTCCAGCACCCGGAGGATGCAGCGAACGTCCCGCAGTCGCCAACGATTTCCTCGATCGACAGTCCCAGTCCGATATGCTATCGTCCGATCGCGGGGACGGGAGCCTGCTACATTCAGTGGAGCTATCTCCACGTCACCGCAGGCTCCGGCGCCTACGTGATCAGCATGACCGTCGCCATCGACGATGACGTGCGAGCCTACTCGTCAGGCTTCTTCCAGACCAGCATGACCCTCCCAGGCGCGATGATGGGGCCGGGGTTCAAGGTCACGTGCGGCACAGAGGGAAGCGGCGGGACCCCCGGATGGGGTAGAAGCTACGCCTACACGATTCGGGCGCGCGAGACCGGCGGGCTGGCGGCGGCCAACTACGGCACCGTCACCTGCCCCGCTGATACGGTGAGGATCTTCCTGCCCCTGTCACTGAAGCCCTCCTAGCCCACGTCGGAAGCCAGGCGTCTCGGACGCCTGGTTACCGACGTTACCTCGCGCAAGGCGCCGGCATCGCGTCCGACGCCCCGAGACGAGGCTGCAAGCTTGCTGTTGATGGGGACGGGGCCCCTGCGGACGAAAGGTCGGCAAGCTCTCACCTGGAGGCCTCCCACGCTCAGGCTGATCCGGCAGCCGGCTCGATGGATCGGCACCGTGACGGTGGCGCAGCCAAGCACGGCACGAAATGCGATAGCCCTGGGCCAGCGGCCCAGGGCGTACGCATCTCAACAGGCGAGCACCTTGAGGAGATAGCGCTCATCCCA
>CAZYYC010000070.1:0-17597 GCA_964650935.1 uncultured Anaerolineales bacterium | reverse complement strand
GCGTCGGATCTGTGGACGGCGTACAGGGAAGGCGCGGTGCCGACGACGCCCAAGCCGTGGTTGGGGTATCTGATGCTGCTGGTCGAATGCAATCGCTCCACGCGTCCGGTCAGGGTGCGGGAGCCGCACTTCGGGGTGTTCCCGGAGTTCAAGGGGGCCTCGTACGCGGAGCGTTGCCGGTTGCTGCTGAAGCGGCTGATGCGGGAGCAGTTGTACGCGGCGACGTGTTTGATCACGACGCCGGAGGATGGCGGGGTGGAGGGGGATTACGCTGAGCCGGATGGGGATTTGACGATGTTGCACTTTTTGGTGTCGCTGCGGGCGCAGGCGGAGGGGGTTGCGGCGATGCGGGAGGGGTGGCGGTAGGGGGGTAGCGGACTGCGGCGGGTTGGGAGATGGAGAGTGGCGGGCGCCGAAGGGGAGGCGCCCGCTTTGTGTTGGTGGGGAGGGGATGCTGGGTGATTGAGAACGAGCTGCCAAGTTAGTGCGGCTCGTTGCCTCAGCTGCAGAAGCCTGCGGCTAGTCCACCATCAGAATGGTATATCGTTTGACTCCTTCAGCAGATCATACAGATAGGTGATGTAGGAAGCAGCCAAGCTTAGCACCAATTCGGCCTCTAGCTCGGAGGCACGGTTCCCATCGCGTGCCGCGTGCGCGACCCCTTTGGCGCCACCTCGATATCCGTACAGCTTGATCATGCCTTGCGCGATCGGCGCCGGTATCTGGCCAGGGGCATTCCCCTGGAGCCGAGTGATCGCCTTCGACAGGTCCTCCTTGGAGGATCTGCCCGTCAGGGACGAAGCTGCGGCCTCAAGAGCACACACGGCTTCTTTGATCGTGTTCGCGCTCTCCGGGGTCGGGAAGGTATGAAAGAAGCGAAGGGCCTTGTTGTAGTGTACGCGGCAATCAGCAAGAATCGGGTCACCCAAGACAACAGAAACTCGCTGAGAGCTTTTCTGTGTCTGGGCACGACCCCGCAACTGGAACAGACCGTCAACGAAGTGATAACGGATATTCTCCTCAAGCAGCAACCTATTCAGCTCCTCGGAGTAGTAATGTCGTACATCCTCCAGCGACACGTAGTGCTCCTGCTCATAGTCGTTGACCTCTCGAAGTACCCAGCCGTACACATACTCGCAGGCCCTGTAGACGTTCACCCACTCCGCTGATAGAAGCAGCTTCTCAATCGTCTCGGTGGGCCACCGTGTCGCGTTCTCCACAGCAGCGACATCCTCAACGCTCAGACGCTCCGCCCGAGCGATAGCGGATATGATCTCGGCATCAGCTGCATAGCCTTTGCTGATGAGATCACCAAGGAGATACGCCAGGGCAAGGCGGGCTCGTGTGGGAAAGTCCTGGGTGATAGGCGGCGGTTGGTCCAGACCAAATCGCTGTTCGAATGGAAGTGCAACCATCGGTTTCCTCCTAGATTCGCTGCCACCAACACCGACCGCTCTCGGCGCGACCTGCGCACCACTATCGGATCGGAACACCAGCGCCATCCACATTATAGTGTGGTCCTGTGGCCTGCACACCTTGAGCACACCACAGCCCTAGCGGCATCGAGCAAGTGACCGTTTGGTACGATGGACACAGATAGGGGGCGACTAAATGTGGCGAAAGTGGGCGTCAGCACTACAACTGAGGTCGAGATCACCGTCGATGGCGTCGAGGTGACGCCGGCGGCGCCGGCGTGGTGGGAGAGGAGGGCCTCCACGATGGCGGAGGCCTTTTCTCTTGTGCGCGCGAGGTCTTCGAGCCGGCGCTGGAGGGCGCGCTCGCGCGGGTCGGTGTCGTCGAGCCGGAAGGTGTGGGCGTGCCTAGCCATCGGGGGTACTCCTGCGAGCGGGGAATCTTCCGGGTTGCCGGCGAGAGGGGGGAGCAACCCGGAAGAGAGGGATAGGCTCCCCCACCCTCTTGCCCCCACCCGGCCCCCAAGTATACTGTCACTATATCGCCGCTAACGTGCCGGGCCGGGAGGCGCAACGTTGACTCCTGGCTCCCCACGCCTATACTCACCCCCAAACGCAGAGGAGTGATGCCATGACAGAGCCCAAGCTTGCAGCGCAGTTGTACACGGTCCGCGACTTCACCAAGACCGCCGACGAGTTCCGCGCGAGTATGGCCAAGATCGCCGACATCGGCTACACGGCGGTCCAGGTCTCGGGAATCGGCCCGATCCCGCACGAGGAGGTCAAGGCGATCACCGACGCCTTCGAGCTGACGATCTGCATCACCCACGTCGGCTTCGACTACCTCCAACATGACCTCGAGGCCGCCATCGCCCAGCACAAGCTCTGGGATTGCCCCAACGTCGCCATCGGCAGCATGCCCGGCGGCTATCGCGAGCAGGGGGAAGCCGGTTTCAAGCGGTTTGCGCACGACGCCACCGAGGTCGGGCGCCGGCTCGCCGAGGCCGGGCTCACCTTCAGCTACCATAATCACAGCTTCGAGTTCGTGCGCTTCGGCGAGCGGACCGGGCTGGACATCATCTACGAGGAGAGCGACCCCCGCTACCTGATGGCCGAGCTGGACACCTATTGGGTCCAACACGGCGGCGGCGACGTCATCGACTGGATCGACAAGCTCGCCGGGCGCATGCCCGTCATCCACTTCAAGGATATGGTGATCCACGAGGGGCAACAGATCATGGCCGAGATCGGTGAGGGCAACCTCAACTGGCGCGGCATTCTCGATGCCTGCAAGGACGCCGACATCGACTGGTATGCGATCGAGCAGGATGTCTGCCGTCGCGACCCCTTCGACAGCCTGCGGATCAGCTACGACAACCTCAAAGCGATGGGAGTTTCCTGATGCAGCTCATCCTAGGTCTTGCCGTCGTCATCGCCATCATCCTGCTGATCGGCTGGCTGCAGGACAACAAAGAGAGACGCCGCGTCACGAGCTTGCGCGAGGCCGCCGAACGCCTGGGCTTTGACTTCCGCCAGGACGAGGATGCCGGCGTGCTCAGGCAGACGATCCCCTTCCTCATCTTCTACCAGGGCGTCTCGAGCACGGCGCACAACGTGATGCTCTCACCCCCCAACCCGACGGACGACGAAGCGCCCCGCATCGCCGCCTTCGAGTACGCCTTCAACGTCCCCTTTGGTCGCTACACCCAGAGCTGGCGCCAGACCGTCATCCAGCTTCTCTCGCCGACCCTCTCCCTGCCGGCCTTCTCGGTCATGCCCAACGTCGTCTTCGAGGCCTTGGCGACCAAGGCGCGCGACGAGAAGGTGCGCGAGCATGCCTTGAGCTCCCCCTCCCTGAAGCTCGACAATGCCCCCACCCTCACCGAAGAGAGCCACATCCAGGCGCCCGACCGCGCCGCCGTAGAGCCCCTCTTCACCAACGCGCTCATCCGCTTCTTCGAGGACCATCCGGATCTCTGTGTGGAAGCGGGCGACAACACGCTTATCCTCTACCGTTTCGACGAACTCACCCCGGCGGACAAGCTGTCCGCGTTTATCGATGAAGCTTACGAACTCCACCGCATCCTCAAGGAGGGATCAGCATGACCGTCAACATCGGCGCCGTCAGCCTCGGATTCAGCGGCACCCCGCTGCCTCAGGTCTTCGAGATGTTGGCTGCTATGGGAGCCACCTGTGTTGAGATCAACGGTAATACCGAACGCCACCACGGCATCGCCCTCGACAACACCACCATCCCGCAGGTCCGCCAATGGGCCAAGGACGTGGGCCTCACCATCGGCAGCCTCAGCGGCTACTGCGACTTCGCGATGACCGACGATGCCGCGCTCGAGACGGAGATCGCCCGCCTGATGGAGACCTGCCGCGCCGCCTCGGAGATGCAGGTGCCCATCGTGCGCGCCTTTGCCGGTGACGTCAAGCCGGGCCTCACCTTCGACATGGTCCGTCGACCGATGATCGCCGCCTTCCGCAAGGCAAGCGCGCTGGCCGGCATCCTGGGCGTGACCCTGGGTATCGAGAATCACGGACGGCTGGTCAACGATGGCCCGGCGCTCGCCGCGATGGTCGAGGAGGTCGGGGCCGACAATCTCGGCTTCACCCTCGATACCGGCAACTTCGCCTGGGCCGGTCACAATCCCGCCGAGGTGCGTGCCGATTTCGAGGCCGTGCTGCCCCGCGTGGTCAGCCTGCACATCAAGGACGGCGTGTGGACCGAGGACGGGTTCGACTTCGTCCCCGCGGGCGACGGCGAGCTGCCCCTCGACTGGGTCATCGACGCGCTGCTGGCCCGCGGCTATCAGGGCAACATCTACAGCGAGTACGAGGGCGCGGGCGACCGGCGTGAGGGGACGCACCGCTCCATTGCCTACTTGAAGACCGTCGTGCCGCAAGGAGAATGAGCGTTGCTGCCCTGGTTAGGTGAGCACCTCATCGAGGTCTGGGGGCCGTTTAGGCTCTTCACCTCCTATCTCTTCCTCGCCAGCATCGGGACCGCGATGGCGGCGCTGGGGACCCTGATCGCCCTTCCCAAGCTCTGGGACCGCCTGCCGCGGGACCACGGACGGGCCCACGCGGTCGACGCCGAGGCTGCCCGCGGGAAGCCCGTGGGCGCAGGCATCATCTTCGTCTCGATCTTCGCCCTCTCCGCCCTGCTCGTCATCCCCTTCGATTGGCGCATCGTCGGCGTCACCGGCTGTGTGCTGCTCTCGATGCTCGAGGGCTACCTGGATGACCGCAACCACGGCTATAGCGAATACACGCTCGGCGCGCTCGATCTGCTCATCTCGCTCTTGGGCGCGATCTCGCTCTGCCAGTTCAACCACTACGTGATCTGGCTTCCGCTCATCAAGACCCCCATCGAGCTGTCGCCCTGGATCTTCATCCCGCTGACGACGCTGGTCCTGTGGCTGATGATCAACGCCACCAACTGCACCGACGGGGTGGACGGCCTCTCGGCGAGCCTCTCGATCCTCGCCTATCTCTATATGGGCGGCATCCTCTACGGTGTCGTGGGCCACGCCGACATCTCGCGCTATCTGCTCGTGCCCCACTACCCTGACGGCGCCGACTGGGCCCTGATGGCCTTCATCATGGTCGGCTGTCTCGCCGGCTATCTCTGGCACAACAGCCTCCCGAGTACCGTCCTGATGGGCGATGCGGGATCGCGCCCCATGGGCTTGCTGCTGGGTCTGCTGGTGATGGCCTCCGGGAATCCCTTTATGATCTTCGTCGTCACCGGCGTGGTGCTCGTCAACGGCGCCACCGGTCTGCTCAAGGTCTCGCTGCTGCGTTTCTTCAGGATCAGCATCTTCAAGAGCATCCGCTATCCGCTTCACGACCACGTCCGCCACACGCTGGGCTGGTCCAACACCCAGGTGCTCGTGCGCTTCGTGCTCCTTCAGGCCATCGGCACACCCATCCTGCTGGTGTTGCTCTTCAAGGTGAGGTAGCGCCGTCGCACAATCCGGCCCACACCATTCTCGGGGGTGATGATGCGTAGGAAGAACCGAGTCCGAAACAAGGTCATCGTGATCGGTGCTGGGATCTCCGGTCTCACCGCGGCGTCCTATCTCTCGCGGGCCGGCCACGCCGTCACCCTCTACGAACAGCACACCGAGCTTGGCGGGGTCACCGCCACGCTGCATCAGGACGGCTTCGGCTGGGACATGGGACCGCTGCTCCTGGAGGGCTTCGCGCCGGACGAGCGCGCGGGCCGCATCCTCAAGGACCTTGACGTCGCCGATAAGATCAAGCTGCAGATCGGCGATCGGGGCTACGTCTTCCCCGACTTCAGCCTCTGGCGACCCGACGCCTACGAGGGCCCCAACTGGCGCCGCGAGCGCCTGAAAGGACTCTTTCCGGCAGAGCACGAGGGCATCGACCGGTACTACGCCTTCTATCAGCGGATGATGAACCTGGTCGCGCTCAACACGCGCGCGGATCTCGCCTGGGGCCCGGCAAAAGCGCTGCTCAAACTGCGGCTGTGGCTGGCCTTCAACCGCGTGAAGGAGCACGTCGACACATCGGCGCAGCAGCTGATGGATCAGCTCTTCGTCGACCCCCGCCTCAAGGCGCTCTTCACCTCCATCCTCGCCGATCTGGTGGCCCGTCCGAGCCGTTTTCCCGCCCTCGGCGTGCCGACGCTCAACGTGGAGAACAGCTTCGACCATCGCATACCCCGCCGGATCACCGGCGCCGGCAAGCGCCCGAGCTACCACTACATCGTCGGCGGCTGCGGCAAGCTCGTCGCCGCGCTGACCGAGAGCCTGCGCGAACGCGGCGTCCACATCTACGCCAACGCCACCGTCGAGAAAGTCCTCATCGAGGGCGATCGCGTGCGTGGCGTCCGCCTTGCCGGCGGACACACGGAGCCCGCCGATGTCGTCGTGGCGACCGGCGGTGCGCACGAGACCTTCTTCCGCATGGTAGGGCGCGAGTACCTGACCAGCGGCTTTGCCTTCGAGGTCGATCAGCTCGAGCTGATGGAGTCGGTCCTGATGGTGCACCTGGGTGTGACGATAGACCCGCGCCCCTACCAGCCGGGCCCCCTGGGATACCACTACGGCACCTACGACATCGAGGGAGCCGTCTCCAACTGCGCGCGCGGCATCTATCACGAGGGGCAGGACGGCTTCTTGATCTATGTCCCCTCGCTGCACTCCCCGGAGCTCGCGCCCGCGGGCCAACACGCCCTCACCATCTACACCATTGCCCCCAACGTACTGACCGAGGGATCCTGGGTCGCGCGCCGCCGCGAGCTGACCGACCGGCTGCTCGCCTGCGCCGAGTCCGTCATCCCCAACCTGCGGGCGCACATCGTCACACAGGTGACCCTCACCCCCGACGACTTCAAGGCACGCGTCCACCAGGACCACCACGCCTTCGGCGGTCGTGTCCCCGTCATGGGCCAGGAGGGCCCGGGCTACGAGACCCCCATTCGGGGCCTCTGGTTCATCGGATCACAGAGCAAGAG
Organism: uncultured Anaerolineales bacterium; assembly: GCA_964650935.1. Classification (GTDB taxonomy): domain Bacteria; phylum Chloroflexota; class Anaerolineae; order B4-G1; family SLSP01; genus PWVB01. Next base: position 10,694 of record CAZYYC010000070.1, on the reverse strand, counting down.
CGGCGGCGGCGTGCAGAACGTGATGGTCGGCGCGCGCGATGCCGCGCGCGACATCCAGGCATCGCTTCGCGCCTAGACCACGGCCCAACCCGGGTAGCCGTCGCGTCCTAGCCGTCGCGTCGTCGCCCCCACATCCACCAAGGAGCTCCCTATGCGTATGTCCAAGTTGTTCAGCAGCACCCTCCGCGAGGCACCTGCCGAGGCGCAGGTCACCAGCCACCAGCTCCTGTTGCGCGCCGGCTTCATTCGCCAACACGCGGCAGGCATCTTCAGCGCGCTGCCCTTGGGCCTCCGCGCCATGGCCGGGATCGAAAGCATCGTGCGCGAGGAGATGAACGCCATCGGGGGACAGGAGATCAAGATGCCCGTCGTCAACCCCGCCGAGATCTGGCAGGAGACGGGCAGATGGTACACCGTCGGCGCGGAGATGGGGCGCTTCAAGGATCGCACCGACCGCGATATGGTCCTCGCGATGACCCACGAGGAAGTCGTCACCGACCTGCTGCGTCAGGAGGTCCACTCCTACCGTCAGCTGCCGGCGCTCGTTTACCACATTCAGACCAAGTGGCGCGACGACCCGCGCCCCCGGGCGGGCCTCATCCGCGTGCGTGAGTTCACGATGAAGGACAGCTACAGCCTCGATGTCGACGAGGAGGGCCTCGACCGCCAGTACCGGGCCCACTACCAGACCTACTTCAACATCTTCCATCGCTGCGGCCTGGCGCCGATCGCCGTCGGATCCGACACCGGGATGATGGGCGGCAGTATGGCCCACGAGTTCATGGCGCTCACGCCCGTCGGCGAGGATACGCTCCTCCTCTGCGACGGCTGCGGTTACGCCGCCAACCGGCAGGTCGCGCGCTTCCGCAAGCCGGAGGCGCCTCCCGAGCTCCCCCGCCCCATCGAGAGGGTCTCGACCCCGGGGATCACGACGATCGAGGACCTGGCGGCCTTTCTGAGTCTCGCGCCCGCCCGGACCGCCAAAGCGGTCTTCATGGTCGCGACGCTCACCGTCGGGTCGCAGGACGTCGAGCGCTTCGTCTTCGCCGTGGTCCGCGGCGATATGGCCGTCAACGAGACCAAGCTGGCCAACGCTGTGCAGGCCAAGTCCCTGCGCCCGGCGACCGAGGCGGAGATCCGCGCGATAGGCGCCGAGCCGGGCTACGGCTCCCCGATCGGCGTGCACGAGGCCCTGATCGTGATCGACGATGCCGTCGCGACCTCGCCCAACCTGGTCGCCGGCGCCAACGAAGTCGGCTTCCACCTGCTCAACGTCAACGCGGGCCGCGACTTCGTCCCCGACCTCGTCGGCGACATCGCCGCCGCCCAGGAGGGCGATGCCTGCCCTGAGTGCGGCGCGCGAATGCGGGCCGAACGCGGCGTCGAGATCGGCAACATCTTCAAACTGGGCACCCGCTACAGCGAGGCCATGGGCGCGACCTACGCCGATGAGGAGGGCGAGGCCCATCCCATCGTGATGGGCTCCTATGGGATCGGCATTGGGCGGGCGCTCGCCTGCATCGCGGAGGCTCACCACGACGACCACGGTCTGCTCTGGCCGATCTCCGTCGCTCCCTACCACGTCCATCTTATCAACCTGGGGCCTGAGGGCTCCGAGGCCGAGGCAGTAGCCGACCGGCTCTATGCCGACCTGCTCGCCGCAGGCGTGGAGGTGCTCTACGACGACCGCGACCGCAGCCCGGGCATCAAGTTCAACGACGCCGATCTCATCGGCCTGCCGCTGCGCATCACCATCGCGCGGCGCGGCCTGGCCCAGGGGGCCGCGGAGTTCAAGCTCCGCCGCGAGGAGGAGCGGACGCTGATCCCACTGGACGACGCCGTCGCCCATGCACGCGACCTCCTCGCCGGCCTGCAGGCCGAGCTCGCTGCCGCCGCAGTTGACGTGCCGTTCAGGGCGTGATAGCCTAAGCTCAGGTTACACCACTCACTCTACACAAGGAGGTCACACCATGGACGCTCTTGAGGTTCTCTTCACCCGCCGCAGCATCCGCAAGTATGAGACCACCCCGGTCACCGACGAGGAGCTGCGCACCATCCTGGAGGCCGGGATGAACGCGCCTTCGGCGAACAACCGCCAGCCGTGGCATTTCCTCGTCGTGGACGACCGCGACAAGCTCAACGGCATTATGGCGGCGCATCCCTACACCCGCATGCTGGCCCAGGCCCCGTTGGCGATCCTGGTCGTCGGCGACACTGAGACCTCGCCCGGCTACTTCCAGCAGGACTGCGCGGCAGCCATCGAGAACATACTCTTGGCAGCCAAGGCCCTGGGCCTCGGCACGGTCTGGTGCGGCGTCTATCCCAATGAGGAGCGCGTCGCCGCGATGCGCGAGCTCTTCGCCATCCCCGCATCCTTCGCCCCGATCGGCGTTGTCGCCGTCGGCCATCCGGCGGAGGACAGGGGACGGGTCGAGCGCTGGTCAGACGATAAGGTCCATAAGAACGCGTGGTAGTACCGGTCGAGGCAGCCTCTGAGGGATCACCGGAGCCCGCGGCTCCGGTGATCCCCGTCACGCCCGAGGCGGCCTCGATCAACCGCATCGTCATCGTCGATCTGCCCGGGCAGCCGGTCGACCACGAGGTACGGGACAGGCGGGCCTCCTATCTGCTCTCCGTGCCCGCGCTCATTCGCTACGCCCACGCGGCCGCCGATGCGCTGGCCATGCCCCGCGCCCTACGCGAGGCCGATCCTGAGCTGCCGGAGACCCGCCGCGACCTGCCCCGCTGGGTCGACGGCTGCCTGACCCGCCCTGATCCGCAGGTCCAAGCAGCCGCGCATGCCATCGCGCGGCGCCTCGGGCGCAACCTCGGCGCCCTCGTCGCAGCCCTGCACCGCGGCGACGCCGCCAACCGCGCCGCGCGCGCCGATTGGACGGATCGTGAGTGGGAGCACTGGCGACAGGTGCGCAAGGTCTGGATCGGGGGCGGGATCGTGAGCGGTGACCTGGGCGCCGCGATGGTGCCCCACGCCCGGGAGGTCCTCGCGGAGACGGGCTGCGATCCGGGCCTGACCATCGCCAGGACGCCCTATCCCCAACACATGACGACGTTGGGCGCCGCCCGTTACCTGCCCGCCGGGTCCACGACCACGCCGGAGCACGCCCTGATCGTGGATTTCGGGCAGACCTCGGTCAAGCGGGCCCTGGTCAGCTACCGCCGGGGCGCCGTCGCTCGCCTCTTCTGGCTGCCCTCTCAAGCCGCAGCGTGGCGGTGGCCCAGCCCACCCTCCGACGGACGCGCGCCGCCCCCCCGACCGGCCTCAGTCGCGAGCGCGCGCGAGGTCCTCAGCTTCGTCACGGAGGCCATCTGCACCGGCCTGGCCCTGGCCGAGGCCCATCTCGGTGCGCCGGTCCGCCCCGAGGTCGTGGCAAGCATCGCGGCCTACGTGGAGGGGGGTGCGGTCCTGGGGAACGGCATCTACGCGCTGATGCGCCACCTGGCCGATGACGTCCGCCCGCTCGTGGCCGACAGCGTCGCCGCCGCATGCGACCGCCGCATCCGTCTCGCCATCATCCACGACGGGGCCGCAGCCGCGGCCGTCCACGCGGGCGAGCCGCCGGCGCCGAGCGCCGTCATCGTCGTCGGTACCGCTCTGGGCGTCGGCTTTCCCGCGTCTGAGGCCGCCGGGCTCCGCCCCATCGCACCCGACCTCGCCTGACCTACAACGCCAGCCGCATCTCAATGCGCCGGAACGACTCGAAGTAGCGCATCGCCTGAAGACCGGTCAAATGGGGATCCGACGCCGGAAAGTTCTCGGTCTTGGTGTCCTGGATCGCGTGGGCCGTATGCAGCGCGTGAGCGAGCACCCGCGCCACCTCAGCCGGATCACCCTCCTCGGCCTGCACAATCAACCTCCCCAGCTGGAAGACCGTCTGCTCATAGACCAGCCACCCGCGCCCGGCGCCGTCACACGCCGCTTCCAGGCACTGCAGGTCCTCACTGTGCCGCAGCGAATCGACCTCATCCAGCCACGACGGTTGGCTGCGGCGACGTGCCAGGAGCGCCAACGCCTGCTCGCGGTCGCCGTGGACGACGCTGTACGCCGGCACCTCCGTCAACGGCGGGCCCGGCGGGCGGCGCAGGATCAGGAGTTCGCGGGTCTCCACAAACCCCAGCTTGCGGAAGAGCCGGTGTGCGGGCTCGTTGTCCTTGATGACCTCAAGCATCACGTGGTCGGCGCCGGCATCGCGGGACTGCTCGATCAGGTAGCTCATCATCGCCTCCCCCGCCCCCGACCGCCGCTTGACCGGCAAAACGCCCAGCCGCGTGATCCAGGTATGGCCCGGGCGCGTCCCCAACATCGCCAGCCCGAGGATGTCGTCCCCATCCATCGCCACCACCGAACGCGTCAGATCCACGTCATAGGTGTCAATATAGGCCTGCAGGCGCGCCACGTTCATCGGCATCGGCACGATGTAGTCGACGCGCGACCGGTTGTAGGCGTCGGTCAGGGCCGCCACCGTGAACTTGGACGCCGGCACCAGCCGGCATGCCGGCGCGCGTTCGTCGTAGGATTGCGATTCGCTCGTCAAGCCGAGGGACAAGATCCACCCCCCCAGGTGGTCGCGTCGCGCCACAACCCGGCGGGCCGGCTACGCTTCGTCATCGGCAGCCTCCTCCGCGACCAGAAACTCGCCGATCTGGCGGGCGAAGTCTCGCGCGCTGATCGGCTTGCTGAGATAGCCGTCGCAGCCGTACGCCGTCGCCATCTCGGCGGCGAAGTCCTGGGGCCAGGCCGTGACGGCGACCAGCGGGATCTTCGACAGAAGCGTCGATCCCTTGATCAGCCCCGCCACCGTCTGCCCATCGAGATCGGGCAGGCCCATATCCAGCAAGATCAGATCGGGCATGGCCGACATCGCCGTCCGCAGGCCGCTCTCGCCGTCAGGCGCCACCAACACGTCGTAGCCCGCGTGCTCCAGCAGACGCCGCATCAGCCGCGACTGATGCGCATCATCCTCCATGATCAGAATCCTCGTCATGCCCGCTCCTCCCAGGCCGCCAGGCCTTGCGCTACCTTCGTCAAGAGCTCGGGGATCTGCACCGGCTTGGCTATGTACTCATCACATCCCTGGCTCAGAAAGCGTTCGCGATCACCGACCATCGCCGACGCCGTCAGGGCCACGATCCAGGTCTTGCAGAGGACGTCGTCCCCACGGACCCTCGCGGCGATCTCCAGGCCATCCAGCTCGCCCGGCAACGCGATATCCAACAGCAAGAGCGGTGGACGATGGGCCTCCAGCAGCGCCCAACCCTCGTCGCCGCTCTCGGCCAGGAGCACCTCGTAGCCGTGCGCCTGCAGCACCTTCTGGACCAGCCGGCGATTGTGGTAATGATCCTCAATGTACAGCACCGTTGCCTTCACCCCACCCTCACCCCTCATCGTCAGCTCCGCCTCCCACGTCCCCTTCTCCGGCGACAGGCAGGCAGGCCGTAAACGTGCTCCCGCGCCCCAGGGCGCTCTCCACCCGCAACTCACCCTCGTGCAGCTCCACCAGGTGCTTCGAGATCGCCAGGCCCAGCCCCGTGCCCTCCGCCCGCCGTGTGCTGGAGCCGTCCACCTGGCGGAAGCGCTCGAAGAGCCGCGTCAGATTCTCCTCGGAGATACCGACGCCCGTGTCGGCGACCGCCAGACAGACGCGCTCGCACGCCGGATCATACCGCGCGCTCAGGCGGATCTCCCCCGCCTCGGTGAACTTGATCGCGTTGGCCACCAGGTTGTTCAGGATCTGCGCGATCCGCACCGGATCCGCATAGATCGTCGGCAGCTCCTTCTCCACCGCCACGTTGATCGTCACCGATTTCGGTCGCTTGTGCAGCAGGCCCATACAGGCTGACTTGGCCTCCTCGAGCAACGGCAGCACCGCCACCGGCGTCCTGTTCAGGGTCATCCGTCCCGCCTCGATCTTCGTCAGATCGAGGATGTCATTGATCAGCCGCAGGAGCTGCTGACCGTTCTCGAAGATCGCGGTCACGTCCTCCTTCATATCGGAGGTCAGCTCACCGTCGATCCCCATCAGCATCACCTCGGAGTACCCCAGGATCGAGTTGAGCGGTGTGCGCAGCTCATGGCTCATGTTGGCGAGGAACTCACTCTTCAACCGATCCACCTCGCGCAACCGCTCGGTCGCCGCCTGGATCGCCTCGAACGACTGCGCATTCCGCAGCGCGATGCCGATCTGCGCCGCCAGCGCACTGAGCACATCGACCTCCGACTCGCTAAACCGCGCGACGGCGTCGTCCTGGACATCGAAGACGCCGATCACCTCGTCACCGACCAGCATCGGGATGGCCACCTCGGAGCGGGTCTTGGGCAGGAGCGGATTGGCCATATGCGAGGGCGCCTCCGTCACGTCCTCGACCAGCACGATCTCCCTGGTCCGCGCCGCCTCGGCGACGAGGCTGGGCACCTGATGCAGCCCGATCGTGTGCCCCCGCTCCCGCATCACACGGCCCGCCTCCCCCGAACCGACGCGCATCACCAGCCGCTCGGTCTCGGGATCCAGCGTGTACACGTGCAGATGGTAGACGCGGAAGCGCTCCTGCACCAACGGCACCACCGCCTCAAGCAGGGCCGTCGGATCCAGGATCGCGTTGATCTGCGCCGCCACGTCTGCCGCCGTCCGCAGCTGCACCGCGAAACGCAGCAGCTCGGCCTCGGCGCGCTTGCGGTCGGTGATATCCCGCACAATCGCCGCCACGCCGATCGGTTCGTCCTTCTCACCGCTGACGCGGAAGAAGGTCAGCGCCGCCTCAAAGGACGTGTCGTCGAGCCGGAGTTGCGTCGCTTCGCCCTGCCAGCCCATATCGCCCGCCGCGGGCAGCACCTGCGTCACCAGCCGCTCGACATCAGACTCGGGCCACATCTCCATAATGTGCCGGCCCAAGAGCGCCTTGGTCGCGTCCCCCGCGCCGAAGAGCGCCGCGCAGGCCGGGTTCGCATAGGTGATCTGACCGGCGAAGTCGATCATCATAATCGCGTCGACGGCGTGGTCGGCGAGGGCCTGGAAGCGCGCGATCTCACGGCGGGCGCGCTTCTGCTCGGTCACGTCGCGCGTGATCGAGACCACACCCTGCGGCTCCTCCTGCTCACTCCACAACAGGGCCGAACTCTGCTCGGCCACGAAGGAGCTGCCGTCCCTGCGCAGCATCGTGTACTCCTCGATACTCCCCTGGCCCGAGGCCAGCGTGCTGTGCGTGGCTTCGGACATCCGGTTCCAGCTGGCTCGCGTCACCAACTCCATGATGCTCCGCCCCACCAGCTCCTCACGCGTCTCGTAGCCGAAGAGGCGCAGCGCAGCCTCGTTGAGATCGGTGATCCGGCCCATCATGTCCGTCACCATAATCCCCTCGGTCATCGCATCGAAGACGGCCCGCACCGTCTGGACGGCCCCCCGCAGCTCCCGCTGGAGCTCCGCCTGCTGCCGGAACAGCATCGCGTTCCTGAGCGCGTTACCGAGCTGCCCCGAGAGCGTCCGGTAGACGTCCAGGTCAGCCTCGGTGAAGAAGCCCACCTGATCGCCCTGCACGTCAAAGACCCCCAGCACCTCATCCCCGCTGATGATCGGCACGGCGACCTCCGACCGTGTGCGGGGCAGGAGGATGTTGGGGAGGAAGTCCGGCGACGCCGAGACGTCATTCACCAGGACCGGCTCCCGCGTCCGGGCCGCCCGCGCCACCAGGCTGTGTGGATGATCCCGCGCGATCTTGTGGCCTTGCCGGACCATGATCTGCCCGATGCGACCGTAGCCGCAGCGCAGGATCAGGTCCGCCCCCTCGACCAGGTAGACGTGCGCGTGGTAGAGCTCAAACCGCTCCTTCAGCAACGTGATCACCGTCGTCAGCAGCACATCGGGGTCCCGTATCGCGCCGGCTTGCTCGGCGATCTCCGCCGCCGTGCGCAGCTGCATCACAAAACGCTCGCGGAGCCCCGCCTCGGATTCGCGCTCATCACGCATCAACGACGACCTCCTGACAAACTCAACTCAGCTAACGATTCTAAGACCATTCCCTGACAATGCAAAACGCCCACCTCTCCGATCCGCCGCCCTCGCCGTCACACCACCACCGCTCTCCCGCTCAAAGGCGTTCTGGCGCCTTTGAGCGATGGTCTGACGCAACCCACCTCGCATAGCATAGCCGACCCCCACCGCCCAAGGCCTGCGGAAAGCCCTTGGGCGGGATGCCTGGCGTGCGGTGCTCGCAGCCCCCTCGTCCGCGAGGCCCCGTCCCCGGGGCGTCGGTCGCAGCGACGCCTCTCCCGCAGCCGATTGCACACTTTCCCACACCCGCCTATCATGACCCAACCAACCGAGACGAACAGGAGAACCATGGACACCACCAAGCGCCCCACCGACTGGGTCGATCCCTTGATCGATTCCGCCAACCGGCGGTTCATCTTCTTCACCACCGCGAGCCGCCCGTTCGGGATGGTCAACCTGAGCCCCGACACGCGCGTCGGCGGCGACGACTGGCAGAGCGGCTACCGCTACACCGACCGCCACGTCCACGGGTTCAGCCACCTCCACGCCTGGCAACTCTGCGGCCTCCCGGTGCTGCCGACCACCGGCCCCCTCAGGGGCCCCCAGGGCTCCGACGCCTACAAGTCGGCCTTCAGCCACGACACCGAACGTGCCGCGCCCGGCTACCACGCCCTCACGCTCGACGACTACGCCATCCGCGCCGAACTCACCGCCACCGTCCGCGTCGGCGTCCACCGCTACACCTTCGAGCGCGCCGGCGACGCCTGGGTCATCTTCGACCTCGGTGCCCCCATCATCCTGCCGATGTCCGACGTCTTCGTCCGCCGGCTCGACGCCCGCACCCTCGCCGGCTTCGTCGAAAACGACCGCACCATCCGCCGTCCCAAGCGCACCAAGATCTTCTTCCACGCCACCTTCGACCGCGACATCGAGGAGTTGGCGGCCTGGCAGCATGGTGAGCAAATCCCCCTGCGGCAGGACGCCGTGGCGGGCCCCGGCACCGGCATCGCGGCGCGCTTCACCGTCGCGCCCGGCGACGTCGTCCGGCTCAAGGTGGCGCTTTCCTACTGCGGCACCGGCTACGCGCGCGACAATATGGAGGCCGAGCTGCCCCATTGGGACTTCGACGCCGTGCGTGAGGACGCGCGCGACGACTGGGATGAGCACCTCGGTCGCATCGAGGTCGAGGGCGGCACCGACGCGCAGCGCACCAAGTTCTACACCGACCTCTTCCACGCACTCAAAGGGCGCCGCCGCGTCAGCGATGCCGGCGGCACCTACCTCGACAACACCGGCGACCTGCCCCGGATACGCCGGATCCCGCTCGACGAGGACGGCGTGCCCCGCTATGCCCACTACAACTCCGACGCCTTCTGGGGCGCGCCCTGGAGCCTCAACCTGCTCTGGGCGATGGCCTGGCCCGAGATCACCAGCGGCTTCTGCAACACCCTGGTCGACGTGTATCAGAACGGGGGCCTGATCCCCCGGGGCCCCAGCGGCGGCAACTACTCCTGGGTCATGTCCAGCCCCAGCTCGACGACCTTTCTCGTCTCGGCCTACATGCAGGGGATCCGCACCTTCGACGTGGAGGCTGCTTACGCGGGGATGCTCAAGAACCACGGCCCGGGCGGCGCGATGAGCAAGGCGGGCTACGAGCACTACACCTGCAAGGGCGGCGGCGTCGAATACTACCTGGAGCGCGGCTACGTCCCTATGGGCATCGAGGCCGATGCCTTCCACATGGGCGCAGCGGGCACGCGCACGCTCGAGTACGCCTACCACGATTGGGCGCTCGCCCAACTCGCCGCCGAGCTGGGACGCACCGACGACGCCCGGGCGTTGATGGCGCGCGCCGGCAACTACCGCACCCTCTGGGACCCCGAGACGCGCTTCTTTCGACCGCGAACGATGGAGGGTTCGTTCCTACCCGACTTCGATCCCATGGACCCCCTCGGATGGGAGGAGGCCAACGGGCACCAGAACCGCTGGTACGTGCCCCACAACGTCGCCGACCTGATCGCCCTGATGGGCGGACGCGAGGCCTTCGTGGCGGAGCTCAACGCCCTCTTCGAGGCTGCCGAGGAGACCGGCTTTGTCGCCCCCCACGGCAGCCACCACATCGCCCCCCTCGACTACGGCAACCAGCCCTCGATGTACATCGCCCATCTCTTCACCTACGCCGGCGCGCCCTGGCTGACGCAGAAGTGGGTGCGCCGCGTGATGGCGACAGCCAAATCCGACATCACGCCCTACGGCGGCTACGGCGGTGACGAGGATCAGGGACAGATGGGCGCCCTCAACGCGCTGATGGCCGTCGGCCTCTTCAACGTGGCGGGCGGATGCCGGCGGGAGCCCTTCTACGAGCTCACCGGCCCCATCTTCGACCGCATCACCATCCGGCTCCACCCGGCCTACCACGGCGGCGGGACCTTCGTCATCGAGACCGAGGGCAACGGCCCCGGCGAGCGCTACATCCAATCGGCGACGCTCAACGGCACGCCGTGGGAGCAACCCTGGATCCCCCACAGCGCCTTCACCGCCGGCGGCACCCTGCGCCTCATCCTCGGCCCCGAGCCCAACCCCGGCTGGGGCAGCCGCCCCGAGGACGCGCCCCCCTCGATGGGCACGTAATGTAGGTCGGAAAGCCGTTCCGACCTCTGCCTCTCCCGCAACCAGGCGCGGGCGGGTCAG
>CAZYYC010000069.1:14980-17617 GCA_964650935.1 uncultured Anaerolineales bacterium | reverse complement strand
GCGCGCCTCAGGGATGAGGCACAGCAGGCTGTGGACTCGCTGGAGCACGCGGCGCTCCTCAGCGTCTCGCCGTTGCTGGACCTGGGCACGGCCCCCGTTCCGCGGCGAATCCTGGCGGCTGGCGGCTGGGTCTACATTCTGGAGACCGCGACCGATGCCGTCATCGCACTCCCTCTGGATGAGGATCGAATCTCGACCTCGGCGGAGGGCCCGACCACGATCCTGCGGCGGGGACAGACCTATTTGGGCGAGGTTGCCGAGCACCTTGTCGACTTGGCGTGGATCGGCCCCGGAGGCAGCTATCCCGATGGCGCATTGATCATCTACAGCGAGGGCGGCGCACTCTTCATCTACGAGCCGTCGCTCGGCCCCGGCAGCATCACCGTGCAACGCATTCAGGGAGAACTGGGGGCAGGCCATGTCACCGCGATGGCCTCCCATGGCGAAAGCCTCTACCTGATCCAGAGACAGTTGGGCCAAATCCTGATGTACGAACCGGTCAACGGCATCTATGACACGCCGCGGGCCTACTTCGCTGAGGGTACGGCACCCGACATGCAGCTCGCGCTGGACCTCGCAGTCGATGGCCGCGTCTACCTTCTGATGGGGGACGGTTCGTTGCAGACCTATTTCTCCGGCACGCATGATCACTCTTTTGTGATGAACGGACTGCCGGATGCCGACTTCGTCCCGATCGTCATGAGCATCGATCCGCGCGCCGACAACGGCCACATCTACCTCGCCGACACACAGCAGGAGCGCATTATCGCCCTCAACGAACGCGGCGACTTCATGCACCAATACCGCCTGCCCAGGGGCGAATTACAGAGGATCGAATCGTTGGCCGTCACGACGAACCCCGACGTGCTGTATGTGGTTGCGGAAAACCAGCTCCTCGCTGCGCCCCTGCCCGACTTCGGCGCCGGACGGACGCAATAGACGCGACGATGCCCACGCTGCGCGCCTTTGTCGCGATCCCGTTGTCTGAGGAGGTCCGGATGAAGCTGACGCGCCTCCAGCAACAGCTCAAGCGTCATTGTCCGGAAGGGGCTGTCCGTTGGGTCGCTCCATCCGGCATCCATCTGACACTCTACTTTCTCGGTGACATCCTGACCGAGCGGGTAGAGCCGGCGCGAGCGGCCCTAAGCACCGTCGCGCGTAACGCGGCCTTGCCTGGACTGACGTTTGAAGTACAGGGTCTCGGTGCGTTTCCGAACCTGAAACGCCCGCGCGTGATCTGGGTCGGTGTAAAGGACCCGATGTCGAGGATCGCCCTGCTCCATCAGGCCGTGAACGAGGCGTTGGCTTCCGTCGGGTTCACACCGGAAACCCGCCCCTTCTCTCCCCACCTGACGTTGGGGCGCGTCAGGCGACAGGTCAGCAGCACGGATGCCGGGACGTTGGGCAGGATCGTGGCGGAGAGTGATATCGGCGCACTGGGCAGCGTGCCGGTGCATGAGATGGTCCTCTTCCAGAGCGAGCTCAAGCCCTCCGGCGCCGTCTACACACCGCTGCACACCTTCAACCTGAAGCGCGCTGAGTGACCTCCATTTACGGGGCATCTACGCCCAACGCTGCGCGATAGGCCGCGAGCGTCTGCGTTGCCGTCGTCCGCCAACTGAAGGTCGCCGCCTGTTGCAGCCCCGCCTGCCGAAGACGCCGCCGCACTTCGGCATCCTCGACGATACGGGCACAAGCCTCCGCGATGGACGCGGCATCCTCCGGATCAATGAGCAGCCCGGCATCGCCGACCACCTCGGGCAGGCTCGCACAATCGGCAACCACGGTCGGCGTGCCGCATTGCATCGCCTCCAGAGCGGGCAGGCCGAACCCTTCGTAGAAGGAAGGCATTGCGAGCAAGAGTGCTCCATTGTAGAGAATGACCAGATCGTCAACCGTGGGTCGCTCGACGAAATGCACACATGACCCGAGGCCCAGGGCGCGAATCGTCTCCTGCACCTCATCATAGAGCCATCCCGGCCTCCCGGCGATCACCAGATCCAGCGCGTGCCCCCGTGATCTCAGCAGCGCCTGCGCCTCAAGCAGGCCGGGCAGGTTCTTCCTCGGTTCCCAGACGCCGACAAAGAGGAGGTAGCCCGGTGTCATGCCCCGGCGGGCCAGCGCCGCCGTAACGTCCTCCTGTGGGAGAACCCGAAAGCGATCGTCGGCAGCGAGATGGGCCACCGTCACACGCTCGGGCGCGACGCCCAGAAGCATCTCCAGATCCCGCTGCGTGGCGTGCGAGTCGACCAGGATCCCGTCCGCGTGGCGCACCGCCCAATCGATCTGGTCGTTGTAGTAGCGGCGGGCATCGGCGGTGAGATAGTCCGGGTAGTAGAGGAAATTCAGATCATGCACCGTGATCACATGGTGACGAGCACCCCAGACCGGGGGGATGAAGTCGGTGCTGTGAAGCAGATCCAGCCCCAACGGCAACAGCTCCAGGCCGAGGGCCCACCTCTCCAACCGGTGGTGCGGCGGCGTCCAGACGCGACGCAGCGTCGTGCCGGGGAGCCTCAAAGGGTCCCGCTCTCGGCGATGGGCGATCAGCGTCAGCTGCATATCCAGCTGCTGACGCTCGTCAGGCTGCTGACGCTCGGCAGGCTGCTGACGCTCGGCAGGCTGCTGACGCTCGGC
>CAZYYC010000069.1:13359-14880 GCA_964650935.1 uncultured Anaerolineales bacterium | reverse complement strand
CAGGCTGCTGACGCTCGGCAGGCTGCTGACGCTCGGCAGGCTGCTGACGCTCGGCCAGGGCCCGAGAGAGGCGCCGAGCGTACCGCGAAATTCCACCCGGGGCGTAGGCGTGGAGGCGTAGATCAAGTCCGATCTTCATCTCACCACGGCTCAGTAACCACGCGACACATCGACGATATTGCGTAGTGGGCGGCCCTGCAGATAGCGCTCCAGATTATCCAGGAAGAGCGCGGCCTCGCGCTCCTTGAAGTGCGGAGTACTCCAGCTATTGTGGGGCGTGATGATGACATTCGGCATATCCCATAGCGGCGAATCCGCCGGCAGAGGCTCCTCGTCAAAGACATCAAGGGCGGCGCCGCCAATCCAACCCTCAGCTAGCGCCCGGGTGAGGGCAACTTGGTCAACGATCTGCCCGCGGGCGATGTTGATCAGCCAGGCATCGGGCCGCATCTGCCGCAGCGCCGTTTCGTTGATCAGTCCACGCGTCTCCGGCGTCAATGGAGCGGCGACCACCACATAGTCGGAGGCGGCGAGCAGGGCCGGAAGCTGGTCCGAAGGCAGAACCTCGTCGGCGAAGGGAGTGTCGCGTTCCGGATGGCGGCGCGTCGCGATCACGTGCATCCCCATCGCCTGACAGCGCCGTGAGATCTCCACCCCGATACTACCCAGCCCAATCAGACCGACGCTAAGGTCTGCCAGCTCTCGTAGTCGTAGTAGCTGCCACCGGTGCGCCCGCTGTTGCGCCAGGAAATCGGGCACGCGCTTGGCGACCACCAGGATCCAAGCAAGCACCATCTCCGCAATGGGGACGTCGAAGATACCGGCGGCGTTAGTGATCACCACCTCCCGCCCTGGGGGAAGCGCTCGCACGACGTGCTCAACACCCGCAGTCATGGTGTGAATCCAGTGGAGGGCCGGTGAGCTGAGAAGACGCTGCAGCGCCGCGGATGATAGCGTCCACGGCACCATCACCACCTCGGCCCCATGACCCGCCTGCTCAGCAGGACCGCCGTGTGTGGTCTCATCGTCATCGGTATAGCCGAGCTCCTCAAGCAGCAGGATCTCACAGGCGTCCAACAGGCGCGCACCCGTTACCAGGTCGCAGGTGCGCGCCTCCAACATCGGCAGCACAAACTCCGGCATGATGATCTTCATCGCCACCCCCCATCGTATCAATATGTGTTATGATACTTCTGGAGGCAGAATGACAAATTCCTACATCGTCCACTATGGCGAGCTGGGCCTGAAGGGACGCAACCGCATCAACTTTGAGCGACGGCTCATCGAGAACGTGCGCACTGCCCTCGGCGACCTAGGACGCGCACGCGTCGAACGATTCCACGGTTATATGATGGTCGCCCCGCCGGACACGGCCCCGGCCGCCGAGGTAGAGACTCGCCTACGCCGCATTCCGGGCATCGCGTACTTTGCCCCGGTGACGACGACACCGCTCGACATGGACACGATGACCCAGGCAGCGGTCAGGTTGGCGCGCGAGGCACTTGCGCCTCGGACGGCGAT
>CAZYYC010000069.1:5550-13259 GCA_964650935.1 uncultured Anaerolineales bacterium | reverse complement strand
GCGCCTCGGACGGCGATGGCGCCTCGGACGGCGCACACGACCGACGTGCCGAGCTTCAGGGTACGCTGCACGCGCGGCAACAAGCAGTTCCCGCTCACCTCACCCGAGGTGGATCGCGAGATCGGCGCACAGATCGTCGCCGCCACAGGTGCGCCGGTTGATCTCAGGGACCCCGACGTGACGCTGACCATCCAGATCTACGAGGAGACGGCCTACCTCTTTGCACACCGGATTCAGGGCGCGGGAGGCCTTCCGGTCGGATCGAGCGGACGCGTGATCGCCCTCTTTTCCGGCGGCATCGATTCGCCGGTCGCTGCCCATCTGATGATGAGACGCGGCTGCAAGGTGGATTTCGTCCACTTCCATCTCCTGCGAGGCGCGCCGCGGATCCGTGAGGCGAAGGTCGTCGCTATGGTGCGCCAGGTGCTCGCACCTCACCGTGTGCGAGGACGTCTCTATATGATCTCCGCCGCGCCCTTTGAGGCGGCGATGGCCCCTCTGGATTCTCGCGTGGCGACGGTCGTCTTCCGGCGCTTCATCATGCGGACAGCCGAACGCATCGCGCGTTACCGTAAGGCCCCGGCACTGGTCACCGGTGACAGCGTGGGGCAGGTCGCCTCACAGACGCTCACCAACATCAACGTCATCTCACAAGCCACTCGCTTGCCGATCCTACGTCCACTGATCGGTATGGATAAGCAAGAGATCATCACCCTAGCGAAGGAGATCGACACGTACGAGCTCTCCATTCAACCCTATCAGGACCCCTGCTCGCTTCACGCCCAACGCCCAGCCACCCGCGCCCGGCTGGACGAGGTGCGTCAGCTTGAGGAGCAGATCGATATCGAGGCCTTGCTTAAAGAGACGCTCACCAACCACGTCGAGGAGATACGGATCTCATTCGACGGCACTTAATCGTTTTCCCAGACGGAGCCCTATCATGGACCTGCGCACCTTCCTGACCGAACTTGATACGGCGGGCGAGCTTCAGCACCTACCCGAGGCCGTCTCTCCACACCTGGAGCTCGCCGGCATCTTGGCCCGCAACGACGGACGACCGCTGCTATTTGAGAACCTCACCGGGTATCCCGGCTGGCGGCTCGCCTCGGGCTACGTTGCCCAGCGGTCGCACTTCGCGAGGGCCCTCGGCTGCTCTCCGGAAACCATCGTCCGGACGATGGCGGAGGCGATGGCCCAAGCTGAGAGCGGGCGCCCCGGCGACGCAAGCTCGGACATCGCCCGGAGCGAGGAGGCCCCCTGCCAGGAGGTCGTGCAGACCGAGGTCGATCTAGACCAAGTCCCCATCCCGCGCTACCATCCGCAAGATGGCGGCCCCTACATCACCACGGGCGTGGCGGTGATCGTCGACCCCGATCTCGGGCGCAACCTCTCTTTCCACCGGTTGATGCGCATCGGTCGCGACCGGCTGGTGGGACGGATTGTGGAACAGCGCGGTACCGACACGGCATGGCGCAAGCGTCCTGAGGGGCTCCCGATGGCAGTGTGCATCGGGCTGCCCCCGCACTTCCTACTCGCCGCCGCGATGTCGCCCCCCAAAGGGGTCGATGAGGTCGCCATCGCTCAAGCGATGGCGCCGACGCCGATGGTCCCGGCTGTGAGCGTGCCCGTGGAGGTCCCGGCTTACGCCGAACTCGTGTTGGAGGGGCTCCTGACGCACGAGAGCCATGAAGAAGGCCCCTTTCCCGACCTCTCCGGCACTATGGATGGGGTCAGAGAACAGCCCGTCTTCCGCGTCACCGCCATCACCCATCGCAAGAGCCCGATCTTCCACGCCCTGCTTCCCGCAGGCCTCGAGCACAAGAACCTGATGGGCATGCCACGCGAGCCCACCATCTACGCAGAGGTGTCGCGGGTGACTACCTGCACCGGCGTCCTGATCACACCGGGCGGCGGATCGTGGCTGCACGCCGTGGTGCAAATCGAACCCCAGGGACCCGACGACGCTCGGCGGGCCATCGAGGCCGCCTTCCGCGGACACACATCGCTGAAGCACGTCGTCATCGTCAACACCGACGTCAACATCCTCGATCCGAACGATGTGGAGTGGGCGATTGCCACCCGCTTCCAAGCCGATCGGGACCTCGTGATCCTGACCGATCAGCCAAGCTCCAGCCTCGACCCCAGCGCGCGGCAGAATCCGGGCGAGAAAGCGACGACGACGAAGATGGGCCTTGACGCCACGATGCCCTGGGGCGCCTCCCACGAAGGATACATCAGAGTGCATTACGCATAGGAGGAGTCAGATGAAATTCATGAACGGACTGAACCGCGTTATCATCGTGATCGGATGTCTGATCCTGATGGCCACGCTTACTGCCCTCTTCATCTTTCCACACGTGATGCTCGAGGGTGCGGGCCAATGGATGATGGATTGGGGCATCTACCTGGGGAGGCAGGACCCATGGGTGCGCCTCGGCGTGGGTATCGCGCTGGCGTCCGTGGTCAATCTGCTCCTGCTAGCCGTTATCGTGCTCGAGGTTCGCCGCCGGCGCGATCGCTACCTCCGGGTACAGCAGGTCGCCGGCGGCATGGCGACGATCAGCGTAGAGAGCGTTATGGAGCTGCTCCAACACAGACTCGATCCACTGCCCGGCGTCATCAACGTCGCGCCCGAGATCCATGCCAAGGGCAACAAGGTCGATGCACGGGTCGAGGTAGGCGTCAGCCGCGGCACAAACATCCCCGAGACCGCCGGCCTGCTCATCAAGACGGTGCAGTCTGTGCTCACCGACGAGCTGGGTATGCAGATCGCAGGCCAACCGGAGGTCCAGGTGACGGTAGTGGCGCGCGACAGCGACCGGGACAGTGCGCCGGACCGCAGCCGGGTCGATGCCCTGGAGACGCCTCCACCCCTGCCCTTGGCCGGCGCGGCCTCAGCGCTTCCGGAGCACACCACGTCGCGGCGAGAGGCGCGTGACATGGACAACCTGCAGCCCGAACCGACGACCGGAGACGATGCGGCGTGAGTGCAGAAGCCCTGGAAGCGCTCCTTGAGGCTCTGATTTTCGCTTCGCCCCAACCCGTCGCGGTTGAGCATCTCGCCGGCGCTGTGGGATGCTCCGTCGAGGAGACGGAGAGCGCCCTGACCCATCTGGCATCACAGATGAGCGAGCGCGGATTGCGCCTCCAGCGCAGTCGGGATAGACTGCAACTCGTCTCGATGCCCGAGGCGGCCCCCTACATCGAAGCCCTGCTGGGTCTGGATGTGACCCTGCGGTTGACGCAGGCTGCGATGGAGACGCTGGCCATTGTCGCTTATGCCCAACCCGTGACGCGACCGCAGGTGGAGTCGATTCGGGGTGTCAGCTCCGACAGCACGCTGCGCACCTTGTTGTCGGCAGGGCTGATCGAAGAGATCGGGCGCGCCGAGACCTTGGGGCGCCCGATCCTCTATGGCACCACCTTCGAGTTCCTCCAGCAGTTCGGGTTGACTCATCCCGACGAGCTCCCACCTCTGACGCCGCAGGCAGAGGCCCAGGGGGCCGAGGATGTCGTCCCCTCAGCGACGCCAGGATCCGACAACGGTACCGACCGTTAGGTGAACGGGTGCCCTGCAGGGAAGAGGGAACGAGTCAAGCGATGACCGTCGCCCGCGGGGTCGCTCGGCACCCTAGGCGAAGGCGCCTCACCCTACTGCTGACGGTCATCGCCTTCCTAATCGCGGGGCTGGGCATCGGCGCTTCTCCGGTTCGTGTCGATGCCCGTGCGACGCTCGGACAGGCCACCGCCACGCCTATCGGCGTCTACTACGTGGGTCCAGAGGACGTCATCGCCGAGGCGATTGACCACGCTGCGCCCTATATCGTCAGGGTCAACCAGCCGGACCTGGCCCAGGTCATCGTCATCAACAATGCCCCTCTGCGGGATACCCTGCGTGTCTTCGGTACCGAGATCCAGCAGGGGCGCATCGGTCTGGTCCTGTTCTGTGGACCGCTATTTCCCCAGGACATCGAGGACTTGCGCGCCCTGCTGGCGGTCAGCGCCTTTGGGCTTGACCAGACGGCGGCGGCCGCCCCAGCCCTCCCCACCGCCGTGAGCGACCCGATCCAGGACGCCATCGCCTGGCGCTCCGCGCCGGAGATTCAGGCCCGGACCCTCATCACCAACCCCAACCTACTTCGCCCGGTCGTCGCAACACCGGCGGGGGAGGGCATCATCCAGCGCGTGCGAGGCAGAGATCAGACCCAGGCACTCATCGTCAGCGGCTGGTACCATCATCCATCCAACGAGGCGTGGACATCGTGGGCCTACTTCGACTACCTTGTGTATCATTTGATCGCGGACGCTGCCAACGTTGGGCGAAAACTCTCATTTGCCGATTATCCCCCCTCGCCCACACCCGACGGACGCGAGCGCTGGATGATCGCCGCGGCAGGTACCTTCCTCATCCTGGGTACGGGCGCGATCTATTACATCGCCCGGCGCCGTCTCTATCTCAGCCCCATACTCGGTGCCAGCGGAGAGAGGATCACGGAGGCGGCATCAACTCCGCTCCCCACCTCTCCCGCGACGCGGGGAGTGAGCGCGTCACCGGAACGAGCGCACCTCCTTCCAGAAGAAGAAGAGTGGCACCATGTGGGGTTTCATCGACCCCTGGCAGGTTTCCTTACCTACCTTCCCCTGAGCCTGCTGTTTTTCGTGCCGCTGATCGTCTATCAGACTGTACTTCTACCGGACCTGTGGCGCCCTGATCCCCATGGACTGGCCCTGTGGGAGAGTGTAACCCTGTGGACGATGCCGCTCTGGCTGCTCTTCGACGCCGGCACGGGGGTCGCCGCCGTGCGCCAGTTCGCCGCTCACCGGATCCGGGCTCCCCAACGAGCCTCCCGCTATCTACAACTCTACGTCTGGTGGCAGCTGATCAGCGGAGCCCTGCAGGTCGGCGCCGTCTGCATCCTGTCAGCCACGGCGATGCCGACCCTGCAGCTCGCCCACGTCTCCTATCTTCTCCTGGCCCGCGCCGCGCTGCAGTTCCCAGGCATGCTCAGTGTCTTCTCGGTGGCATTTCGCGCCCACCAGAGATTCGACGATCAGCAGTTCCTCAACCTCTTTGCGCTACTCAGCACACCGCTGTTGCAGATGGCCCTGACGGCAACGTTGATCCCCTGGAGCGAGGCCACTGTGGGGATCGGACCGGCCGCCGCGGGCAGCTTCGGTCTCGCCGGCGGCATCATAGGGGCCGAGATCCTAACGTTCTTGCTCGGTGCCGTCCTCTACCATCACAATGGACACTCGATTCGGGCGCTCTTCGTACCGTCATTCGACGCCGCCACCGTGCGGGAGATCCTCAATTTCGGCGTGCCATGGGCGGTCGGCGCCGCCATCCCGGCTCTTGGTCTCCTGCTCCAGGCCGAGATACTCGCCGAGTTCCTGACACCGCAGGACCTCCCGACCGAGAGCTGGCGCCTGATCCTGCTCGTAGCCGGGGGATTCGAGATCCTGTTGGCGGGACTCTACCATAGTGTGATGCCGATGCTGGCGGAGGCCCATAGCATGGCCTACCGGGCGTTGCTGCGCTATACAGGCAGCCAGAGTATGCGCTACGGGGCGTGGTTTAGCTTCTACTTCGTCGCCGTGCTGGGAGCCATCGGCGAGCGAGTATGGGGAGGTTCATCCCTCGTCGCCGCCATAGGCCCCCACTACACCACAGCGGTCCCATGGATGATGGCGATGCTGGCGATGGGAGCCCTGCGTTGGATCGTTTGGCTGCCGGATCGCATGCTCGAAGCCGCCGGGCGTCCCGGAGTGATCGGCTGGCTCTCGCTGCTCGAGCAGGCTGTGCGGATTGGAGGCGGGGTGCTGATGATCCCTTTGTGGGGCGCCCCAGGACTGCTCACCGCCTACGGGGCGGGTCTGCTGATCAGGGCCGTCGTCGCACGCATCTTCGCCGGTCGTTACCTGATCAAGAGCCGCGTCTACATCTGGCAGACCCTTATGGCCCCTGCGGCGAGTGCCTTCGCGATCTATCACCTGGCTCGCCTCGTTGCGGGGCCGCTGCTCACCCCCGTTGAAGGCACATGGATGGGGGGTCTGTTACGTCTCGGCGCGGGGCTCTTGCTTCCCGGGCTCCTACTCTACGCCTTCTTCACCGCCCTGCTAGGGGGGTGGGATGACGGGAGCCTGAAGGAGTTGGATCGCGCCTCAGCTCTCACTAGAGGCGGTATCGGAGCGATCCTGACCCTGAGCCGACCATTTGCTTGGCTCCTGAAGCAAAGTGTACGCTTGGGAGCGCGCCTGTCACCCCTCCACGGTCGTTACCCCATGTCACTGCACACCTGGGCCGAGGAAGAGGCGCATGCCCTGACCTTGGCACAAATGCCACCTGGGTAGATAATAACACCGCGGTGCATGACCCCGACAAGCATTGTAGACTAGCCGATAAAAGGACTTCCATGGACACAAGACGGAGCACCCAGTTGGTCGTAGCGCTCATAATGATCCTGAGTCTTGCCTGCAGCCTCGCGCAGGGAACACCGGCGCCAACGGAGACCGTGGCGCCGCCGCCCCCGACGCAGACCGACACGCCGGCAGTTGAAGTGCCGCCAACTTCGACGCCCAGACCGACCGAGCGCCCCACCGCGACGCTAGCCCCTGAGGGGAGCGGGCTCGAGATCGTCAATGCGACGGATCGTGATATCTGGTACCTCTTCCTCTCTCCAACCGATGCTGCGGAGTGGGGTGAGGATCAACTCGGATCCGAGATCATCTACGCCGGCGAGACTTTCACCCTCAGCGATATTCCGGATGGCGTCTATGATCTTCAGGTGCGCGACAGTAACGATGCCATCATCCAGACCGTCTGGGGACTGGAGGTCGCAGGGGCGACGTCGCAGGTCATCTCGGTTCAGGCAGCCCTGGAAATCGCCAACTTCAGCGATACGCCCATCGCACAGCTCTACGTATCTCCCTCCGACAGCGACACGTGGGGCGAGGATTGGCTGGGAGGAGACACCATCCCCGTCAACGGCACCTTCATTCTGGAGGATATGGGCGCAGGCTTCTTCGACCTCAAGGTCGAGGACGTCGAGCAACAGGTCGTCGAAGCCATCTACTACGTGCCCTTGGATGGCGGCTACCGCTGGGACGTCGTGGGCAAGCTCGACCTTCCGGCTAACGCCGTCCTGCGGTTCGAAGATGACTTCCGTGACAACCGCAACAACTGGGGCGGCGTCCAGACTGCTGAGGTGGTTCACAATACGCCGCGCGATGGCGAATACTG
Source organism: uncultured Anaerolineales bacterium (assembly GCA_964650935.1). Classification (GTDB taxonomy): domain Bacteria; phylum Chloroflexota; class Anaerolineae; order B4-G1; family SLSP01; genus PWVB01. Next base: position 6,019 of record CAZYYC010000069.1, on the reverse strand, counting down.
TATCGACATCCTCATCGAGCAGATGACCGCGTGGGAATGGTACGAACCCTTCCGCCCGGACGAGTTTGTGGCGGAGGTTACGTGTCGCGCCGACGAGACAACCGATGCCTCGTGCGGTCTGGGATTCGGGCCCGATGGTGACAACCTTTACTGGTTTGAGGTCTCGCCATCCGATCAGACCTATGCCCTCTTCCTCTTGCTTGATGATGCGTGGCAGGAGGCCCTCATCGGCTGGACCGAGTCCAAGCACATTCAGCCGGGCGGCTGGAACTACCTGAGCATCGAGCGTGTGGGTGGCGTCTTCTCGGTCTTCATCAATGGTGTGTTGCAGGCCGAACTGCAGAGCAACTACTTCCCCAGCGGACGGATCGGCCTGGGGGGCGCCACCTACTCACAGGGTGATGTCCAGATCTGCCTGGACAACCTGCGGGTGTGGCGATTGGAGTAAGCGGAGCCTAGCAGCAGGGCC
>CAZYYC010000069.1:0-5450 GCA_964650935.1 uncultured Anaerolineales bacterium | reverse complement strand
GGCCTCACCTTCCACACCGTCACCCGATCGTCCTCGACGCGTACATAATCGCCCGTCTGAATCTCAGCGATCGGGACCTGATCCACCATGGGGATGTCGCTGATAATCGCCCCCACCGCGACAATCGGTTCGCTCTCGGCATTGATCAGCGCAGCGGGCGCAAGCCCTTCAGCGGCGAGCTGGTAGAGCACGTAGGAGCCGACGGTGCTGCCTTTGCCGGTCGGAAAGACGAGGACCTTGCCGGCGACGCACTGGCCCTCCAAGGGATGGCCTCGCTCGGTCACGACGCCGGTCGTTCCCTCCAACCCGCCGAGAAAGCCGATGGGGTCCGGCGACACTAGGGCCTCGCCTGCGGCGATGCCGGACTTGATGACGCGAGCGGTGTAGCGCAGAGGTGAGTTATCCTTCACTCAGCCACCTCCATATCACCGATCCTCGGCTGACCATCGCCCGGTCACAGCAGCCTCCACACACGCAGAGAGCGTCCCAAAGCAAGCCGCCACGCGGGCCAGGTTGCGCAGGTAGGTGGCCCCTTTGGCCGAGGGTGTCGCGACCGCCCTGAAACCCAGATCGCGCACCGGGGCGATCGCCATACAGGCATCCGCGAAGATCCTGCCCCCGGCGGCTTCGATCACGTCGACCAACCCCTGCTCGCGCGCCACAGCACGCACCGGGCGGGCGCATGTCACCCAGAGAGGTACGCGCAACGCCTTTCCCCGCACCCGCTCAGCGATCAGCGCCAGCTCGTGCAGGGAGGCGTGGGGACAGCCAACCCAGACCAGGTCGATCTCGGTCACCGGATCACTGAGTTCGGCATAGCCGGGTGCCAGGTCGCGGACCACAAGGGCATCAACACCGTCAGGCGGCGCAGAGGCCTCGGGTGTGACCCCCTCGACGTGGAAGAGGGCCACGGCCCCCGTCGCCGCCATTGCCGCACCCAGGGCTTTGAGCTTCTCCTCCCACAGGGAATCACGTTCGGCGACGTCGACGCTCGTCAGCGGAAGTCCCTCAAAGTAGGGCACCCCTTGGCTGGCGTGTTGTCCGACAATCGCCCCCAGAGCGCTGTAGTCGGAGATCTCGTTCAACGACACGGCCACCTCAACCCTATGAGTCGGCAAGCGGGCCGCGTCCAAGTGCAACCCATAGGCTCCGGTCCGCCCGGTGATCGCCGCCGCGATAGCGCCCGGGCCTCCCTCGCGGTTGGTCCGGGCACCCAACACGCTGTTCGCAAAGGCGACCGCCGAGGACTCGGCCCACGCTATATGGGCGCCAGGAGGCGGGCGGTTCCCGATGAGGTAGGGGGTGCAGGTAGGCACGGGGGCTCCCTCACCTACCCCCATGCGGACAAAGGCGTCAACCACATCGACCTGCTTCGCGGCGAATTCAGCTGTGAAACCCTGTGCCAGCCAATCCGCCATATCCATCGCTGTGGGATTGAGCGTCGTCGGGACGCGCACGCGCGCACCCTCGTCCGCCCAACGACGCAGGAAGTCGAGCCCGGCATCGCCGATGTTGCGGTAGGAGACGCCGGAGATCTGCACACTCTCCACCGGTACCAGGCGCCCGGCACCGTAGATCCTACCGAGCGCCACGACGATCTCCATCGCGCGCTTGACAGCGGGTCCGGCATCGCCCGCCAGCCAGGCCGTCTCCTCAGGTGTCAGGTGAAGCATCAAGGCCCCTCAGTCAAAGACACTCAGGTCCCACTCCGACAGGAACTGTAGCTCGAAGCGCCCATCGCGGAACTTCATCGGCAGCCACATGTAGCGTCCGTCGATCGCGTTCTCGGGCCGCCAGAGATCGAACATCGCGATGTAGGCATCCTCCCTGCCCGCGACCGGCAGAATAAAGGTGCTCTGCCCTCCGAAGGTAGTCTCGTATCCGGGCCCGACACAGGGATTGCCTAACTCAGTCCACGGCCCCCGGATCGATGAGGCGACGGCGGAGCGCGCGGCATTCGGCGCCCAGCCGGTACAATCCGACCCGATGAAGTAATAACGTCCCTGACGCCGACAGATTGCGGGCGCCTCCATATAGCGTTTGGAGAAGACACGGATGAAATCACCGGCCGGCGCCAGGTAGTCATCCGTCAGCCGGGAGATGTGCAGGGTGCTGTTCTCCTCGGAGGCATAGAGATGGTAGGCCTGCCCGTCGTCATCGACGAAGAGCGTCATATCGCGGGCCATCTGCCCCCCTTCAAAGTCACGCCCCAGGATGTTCACCTGGTCGACAGCCTCATCATAGGTACCATCGAATGCCTGCTCGACGGTCGCGGGATCAATCTGTGCTTTCTGCTCCGGTGTCACATTGCGCGGCCAGACGCCGGCATTCGGGCGGAACGAGCCCAGGAAGCGATAGGGACCGGTCACGTGGTCGCTGACCGCGACCCCACTGCGCGCGGCGCGATAGCCCTGTCCTTTGAGTTCCAGGTGGAACCACATCACAAAGGTCCGCATGCGCTGATTATAGATCACCTTGGGGCGCTCAATCACACACCCCTTCACGATATCACTATCGGGGTCCTCGGAGACCGCGAGCGCGATGCCCCGGTCCTCCCAATTGTAGAGATCCTGCGAGGCATAGCAGTGCACCCCCACCATCGCCCGGTTACCGGCCCGCCCTTCGATCTTGTGCTCACCGAACCAGTAGGTGACACCGTCATGGTGAAGTAGGCCGCCACCGTGGGCGTTGATATGCGTCCCGTTTGTATCAGCCCAGATAGCCCCAGGATAGAAAGCGGAAAGCCTCTGCTTGGCAGGCGTCATCTCACTGTCCTGTCACAGAATCGACGTTGCGGAAGATAGAGAGCAGACGCTGATGGTCCTCCTGCGGCAGCGGTGGACGGTAGAACGAGGCGATGTTCTCCTTCAAATGCTCAGGGTTGCCGGTGCCGGAGAGGATGACGTGTGTGCCCGGCTCAACCCGGGCGAAGCGATAGGCTGCATCGGGCAGACTGACCGCGCCGTCCTCACGGATGAGGAAGCCGAGCGGGTCCGTCATATCGATGTCATTCGGATCGAGCTGACCGCGCTCGATCAGCTCCGCGATCACCTCATCCAGCTTCTCACGACGGCTCAGCGCGGTGCGCACCGCGAACATCACCAGCACGCCGATGTTCTTCTCAATCGTATGCTTGAGGACACGCTCCCGAGCGCACTGGTTGAGCAGGTTGAAGCCCACCATCATCACGTCCCAGACGTCGTCCTGCACCGCCAGTTGCAGCATCGCGTGCCCCCGGTCGGAGTTCCACGCCTCGGTGATGCCCAGATAGCGGAGCTTGCCTTCATCTCGCAGCTTGAGCATTTCGGGGACGATGTCTGCCAGCAGATGAGGATAGTCCTCTGCCCGAACGCCGTGTAAGTGGTAAATGTCGACATAGGAGGTCTCCAGCCGCTTCAGGCTGTTCTCCAAACTCTGACGCACGTCCTGTGGCGTCATAGGCTTCCTGATGCTCTTCTTCGTCGAGATGACGATCTTGTCACGGTCCAGACCGCGCATCGCCTGTCCCACGATGGCTTCGGTCCCATAGCCCTCCGCGGTATCGACGAAGTTGATGCCTGCCGCCAGCGCTTCCCTTACGATAGCCACGGACTCCGCCTCGCTCTTGCCGGTCCCCTGTCCCGCACGACTGAATCCCCCGCAACCGAAACCCATGACCGTGACCTCAAGACCGGTCCGTCCAAGTATCCTTCGTTCCACGATATCTCCTTCCGAAAGTGATCCGTTGTCAGTGATCAACACTAACCGTAAATCTTACCGGTTGTGGCAGCGCCCTCTGCCGCCGTCACATCCTTCCCGTCGCCAAAGTCGACCGCCGCGAACTGCTGGCGAGCCGCCATGCCCAGGAAAGCGGCGTCGCTGGAGAGCGCCAGGAACTGGAATCCCTCCGCGATGCGCTGGGAGACCTCAGCCGCGCTGCCGCAGTGCTTGCCGGCGGCGACGCCGGCTGCCCTCGCTGCCCGCAGCACCTCCCGGATCGCCGCCTCGTGCTCCGTCCCAGGCCCGGTCTCCTTGATCCCGAGCGACAGCGATAGATCAGCAGGGCCAATGAAGCAGCCCACCACACCCTCGACGGATAGGATCGCCTCGGCCCGCTCGACCGCCTGCATCGTCTCGATCATGACGATGATCGCCAGGTTGTCCTCGGTGAAGGTCAGATAGTCGCCCTCGATATACGACGCTACCCGGCTGCCGCCCCAACTGCGCACGCCACGCGTGGCATACTTCATATTGGCGACCGCCGACTGCGCCTCCTCCACCGAGTTGACCATCGGCACGACCAGGCCCAAGGCCCCGGCATCCAGCGTGCGCTGAATCCACACCGTGTCGTTCCAGGGCACACGCGCCATGGGTACGGCGCCGCCCAGTTGGATCGCGCGGAAGCAGTTCACCATCGTGTCAAAGCCGACGGGGCTGTGCTCCACATCGACCACCAGCCAATCCCAGCCCACGTGGGCCATGCTCTCCGCCGCCGCCGGGGAGCAGAGCGACAGCCACGACCCCACGGCGGGTTGGCCGGTACGCAATTTGTCCGTCACCGGATTTGTGGCGAATTTCGTGATCCCGATACCGTTCTTCACCTGTCTCCTCCTCTTGGGTGACCTTATGCAGAGCTGCTTGACAGCAAGTTTACCCCACAAACGCTTTCGTAGCCACTCACGGGCGCAGCGCGCCTAGCTCGAGGCGCTCGCGTAGCGACGCAAGCCGGTACGAAAGAGCCAGGTGGCGGCGGCGAAGAGCATACCGGCGAGGACAAGGCTACCGATCAGGGCACCGACCGAGAGGTCGCCTGACAGGGCCTGGGCCGGGACGGTGGTCATGACACCGACCGGCACCACCCACGTCAGGATGAGGCGCAACCAACCCGGATAGAGGCCCACGGGATAGCGCGCCATCTGGAAGAGAGCATCGAAGAGCCACGTGAACAAGAAGCCGGGACTCCAGAAGACCAGGCCGGCGAAGGCCAGGAGAATGGCGTAGAGGATCACCAACCCAGCCACAAGCGAGATCACGAAAGCGAACACATCGACCAGGGTAAGCGTCGTCCCCATGCGCAGAGCCGCCGTGACCAGCACCCCGAGCCCCAGCGCAAGGTCGAGGAGCGCCAGGGGGCGCCAATGGCGCACGCTGGCGAGGAACTGCACATCGACCGGGCGGATCAGCGTGAAGTCGAAGGTCCCCGACCAGATCTCGCCATCCATCCCCGCCAGCGCTTCCAAGCTCGGGCCGATGAAGAGCTGCCGTAGCGCCCCCAGGGTGAGATAACTGCCGAGCAGCGCCAGGGTGGAGGCCGGCGTCCACCCACGGATGGCCTCCACCTGGCTGAAGAGCACGACGACCGCCAGCACCCCTGTGCCGAGGTTGAGGATCGAGTAGAGGAGGCTGACCCAGAAATTGAGCTGATAGGCCAGCACGTTCTGGAAGGCGACCGTCACAAATGAGCGAATGAG
>CAZYYC010000068.1:0-17930 GCA_964650935.1 uncultured Anaerolineales bacterium | reverse complement strand
GTGAAACGCCAGACCCCAAACGTACTGCGCGGCCTCGGGATCATCGTACATCACCTCGGCGCGCTGGTAAACCAGGCCCCGATTGTGGTCCCAGAACATCAGCTTGACGTCCGACAGCCCCGCCCTGCGCAGCGTGGGGCCCAGATAGTCGCGCACGAAGTCGCGCTCCTCCGCCGCTGTGAAAACACACGACTCCCAGACCTGCGTCGCGAGCGCCTCATTCTGCACCGTCAAGCCCCAGATCGGGATCCCCTCCGCCTCGTAAGCCCTGACGTAGCGCACGAAGTAGTCAGCCCAGGTCTGGGCGTACCGCGCCTTGAGCTTGCCGCCATAGCGCATATCGCCGTTGGTCTTCATCCAGGCGGGCGGACTCCACGGCGAGGCGTAGAGCCTGAGGCCACCCCGGGCGGTCTCCATCGCCCGCTTGATGTACGGAATGCGCGCCCGCCGGTCGGGCTCGATGGAGAAGTGTTCCAGCGCCGTGTCGCCCGCGACATCGTCATAGGTGTACATCCCGGCGGCGTAGTCGCAGCTGTGAATCGTGGTCCGGCACAGGGTATATCCGCTGCCCTCAACGGGGTCGAAACACGCCTTCAGGAACCGCTCCTGCGCCTTCGGCGAAAGCTTCGCGAAATTGTCCGCGCTTGCGTCCGTAAACGCCCCACCGAAACCCTCGATCGTCTGGAAGGTCTTGTCCACGTCGACCATAATGGTGGGATAGGTCTCGTCCGGCTGTTCCAGCGGCTCAAAGGCGCGCTGCTCTTGCGCCAGCAATCGCAAAGGGCTCCTGGCGGTCTGGTACACGGTGGCCTCTGTGTAGGCTGCTGCCGATGTAGTCACATTGCCCTCCTCTGGGGTGCCTAGGGGGTGGATAGCATCCAGTCTAGCCGCGATGGGCGATCGGTGCAAGCGCGTGGACCAAACCACCGATCACCGCCAAGCGCGGACAGATAGTGCCTCCGATAGCACTGCGCCAGTAGGTCGCGACACCCGGCGCCGGATGGCCCGCGCCCTGGACCTACCCAAGGAGACTTCGATGGACAAAGTGCGGCCCGCCGGCTTCCATACCAACCTACTGGTCAGCGGCGCCGTTATCCTCGTGATGGTCACGGTTTCGATCTATTCGGGGTCAGCCTGCCGGACGGTGTAGACGTCTGCACGCACTGGAACACGGCGGGTGAGTGTGACGACTGGGGCAATCAGGCCTTCGGTCTCTTACTGATGACTGCCGTCGTGGCGGACGTCCTAGTGAGTGCCGACGTCCGCCCCGTGTTGAAGCCGGTTTCCAGGCGCTAGTGCTTGAAGCTGCGCTGACCCGTGAAGACCATTGTCGCGCCCACCTCGTTGACCGCTTCGATGACCTCGAAGTCGCGCAACGAGCCGCCGGGCTGGATGACCGCTGTGACGCCCTCCTGCAGCCCCACATCCACGCCATCACGGAAGGGGAAGAAGGCGTCCGAGACCATCACCGCGCCCTTCAAGCCCCCGTGCTCGGCTTCAACCTCCGCGTCAATTCCCGCCTGCTGCTCGGGCGTCAGGAAGCGGTAGGACGTCTGATGCTGCGTGGTGGCCAGCCGCTCGGCCATGTTGCGGTAAGCCTTGTCACGAGCGATCACAGCGACGCCTACGCGATCCTGTTCACCCGCACCGATCCCCACCGTCACGCCGTCCTTGGCGTAGAGCACCGAGTTGGAGCTCACCCCCGCCTCGACCATCCAGCCGAAGAGCATGTCGTCGATCTCGGCAGGCGTCGGCGCGCGTTGCACCTTGAAGGTCTCACCCCTGCGCGTGGTCTCAGCCAGGACGAGGTCCCCGGCAGTCCGCGCCTGCGGCACAAAGGATAGCTGGGCGATCACGGCGCCGTCGACCAGGCTCTTGAAGTCGACAAAGCGCTCGCCGGCAAAGGACGTCAGCCGCGCGATGTTGCCGATGCGCATGATGCGCAAGTTCTTGCGGGCCGCGAGGAGCGCTACGGCGCCTTCCTCATACTCAGGTGCCACGACCACCTCCGCGTACTGGGTGGCGATGGCCTCCGCCGTGGCGCGGTCTACCGCTCGGTTGAGCGCGACGCAGCCGCCGAACGCGGCAATATGATCAGCCAGATCGGCCTTCACGTAGGCCTCCTCCAGAGTTGTCCCCACAGCAACGCCCGACGGGTTGTTGTGCTTCATCACCGCCGCCGTCGGGCGCTCCGCGGGCAGGAAGCGGAGGATGTTCAGTGCATTATCGGCATCGGTGAGGTTGATCTTGCCCGGGTGCTTACCGAACTGCAACAGCTCCGCGTCCGAGACCAGATAGCGTCCCGGCGCGATCGTCGTCACCTCGCCCACGGTGAGGTTGCCGTTGACCAGCTTGTAGAGCGCGGCCTCCTGCCCGGGGTTCTCGCCATAGCGCAATCCCTTGCGCTCGCCCTCGATCTCCCAGGTCGCCTTCTCGTAGATCAGCGTGGAACGACCTTCGTTCGAGACGAAGCTGATCTCCATCCGTGGCGGGAAGTTGTCATCCAATATCGTACGATAGGCTTGCTTCAGGTCGTCTGCCATGTGGCCTCCAATGTCATAGCTTCGTCAGGACCTTGGGTGATTTTCCTTGCTCTCTAGACCATCGTGTACACGTCCGGCACCGCTGCCGGGTCCTGGCTTTCCAGGTACGCGGTGATCGCCGCGTCGTAAGCCGCCGTGTGGGCGAAGGCCTTTCGGGCGTAACGGAAGCGTGCCGCCAAATCGAGCGCACCGTCCCACGCCGCCAGCTCCGCGAGCAAGGTCGGATAGTCGCCGGGGTCGACAACCGGCACGACCCGCAGGTAGTTCTTCGCCGCCGCACGCAGCATACACGGGCCACCGATGTCAATGTTGGCCCGTGCTTCCTCAACCGTTATGCCCTGTCCCGCCACGGTAGCGGCGAAAGGATAGAGGTTCACAACCACCATATCGATGGGCAGCGCTCCTGTCCGCGCCAGATCCCCCTGATGTGCCGGATTGTGGGTCTCCGTCAGCAGGCCCAGATAGATCTTGAAATCAAGCGTCTTCACCAGCCCGCCCTGCGTTTCCGGCTGGCCCGTATAGGCCGACACGGGCGTCAGATGATCACGTGCCTTGTCAGGACCTAAGATCTCAGTCAGACGCGCATACGTTCCACCGGTAGACAGAAACTGCGTCTTGGGGTTGATCGCCAGCAGGCCTGGGATCAGCGTCTCAAGGTCGCGTTTGTCCGAGACGCTCACCAACACCCGCTCGACCCGCACCCGATCATCTACGTGTTCTACGATGTGGACCAAAGCCCGTTTCCTTTCCTTAGTGAGCTTACTCTACATCAGGGGGACGCACTTCGGCACAGCCCGCCCTCCCCGGAGGGAAGAGACGTGCTTTGTGAAGGAACACAGGGGCGGTCTAGGGCCTTAGCGACCTCATCCGTCATCCTCCCCCCCGTGCTTCGACTTGGTACGCTTGAAGCGGAAGAGATCCTCACGCTCCCCCTCCTCCAGCTCCCCCTGGATCGCTGTGACCATCCCGGTATAGTCGGGGATAAAGACCTGCTCCAGCGCGTTGATGCGCCGTTGCGTCTTGCGCAGTTCGCGCGCCAGCCGCCACGCCGTGGTGAGCGACTCCGCAAGCTCCGGCACGACCTCCAGCACCTGCCTAAAGCGATCCGCGGCCTCATCCAAGGCCACGGTTGTGTTGCCCATCCCGTAGGAGAGCTCAGGCACCTCTCCTTGTGCCCCCACGGTGGCGATGGGCACCCCCATCACACTGCGCGGGGTCACCTCGACCTCCAGCGACTTGTTCGCTGCCAGCGCAGCCCACTCGAGGTGTTCGCGGCCCAATGTCAGTTGGGCGGCGCCCAGGGCACGGTAAGCGGCGGCCATCAGCACCGCCACTCGCGCCTGCTGCTCGGCGACCTTCGCGGCGTTCGCCGTCAGCTCCACGATCAGGGCTTCGCGCTTCTTGTCAAGTACCTCGCGGCCCTCGTGCGCCAAGCTCAGCATCTTCCTGGCCTGCAGCAGGTCAGTGGCTTGTTTGCGCGTGCCGCCGACGGACGATCGGGACCTGGGACTCATAGCTCACAACCCCTCTCACCCATGGTAATATGCGTCGATCTCCCGATCCCGGAGTCGAGTCAGCTCCTCTCGCGGTAAGCGCGACAGCGCGCGCCAGCCGAGATCCAGCGTCGCCTGGATGGACCGGCGTTCAAACTGTCCCTGACGGATGAAGGCCCCCTCAAAGGCGGTGCCGAATCGCAGGTAGGCCTGGTCCAATGTGCTCAGGTCATCCTCGCCGATCACCGAGGCAAGCGAGCGAGCGCTCTCAGCGCCGGCATAGGCCGAGTAGAGCTGAGAGACCAGATGCGGATGATCTGATCGGGTGGTTGCCTCACCGATACAGTCCTTCATCAGGCGCGAGAGCGAGGGGAGTACCGCGACCGGCGGATAGATGCCCTGCTGGAAGAGCTCACGGCTGAGCACGATCTGCCCCTCAGTGATATAGCCCGTCAGGTCAGGCACCGGGTGGGTGATGTCGTCGTTGGGCATCGTCAGGATCGGCAGCTGTGTGATGCTGCCTTCGCGACCCTTGAGGCGCCCGGTCCGTTCGTAGATCGAGGCAAGATCGCTGTAGAGATAACCCGGGTATCCCTTGCGACTCGGGACCTCACCGCGCGCGCTGGAGACCTGGCGCAGCGCCTCGCAGTAGTTGGTCATATCGGTCAGCACCACCAGCACGTGCATGCCTTTGCGGAAGGCGAGGAACTCCGCCAGCGTCAGGGCAACCTTGGGCGTCACCACACGCTCGATCGCCGGGTCGTCCGCAAGGTTGAGGAACATCGCCACGCGGGCGAGCGAGCCCGTCTCCGAGAAGGCATCGCGGAAGAAGGCCGCCACATCATGTTTGACCCCAAGCGCAGCGAAGACGATGGCGAACTGGGCCGTCGATCCGGTCCCCAGCAGACGTGCCTGGCGCACGATCTGCGCGGCGATCTGGTCGTGGGGCAGCCCATTGCCGGAGAAGATCGGCAGCTTCTGCCCTAATGCCAGCGTGCACATCCCATCGATAGCCGAGATCCCGGTCTCGATCGCGTCCTGGGGGTAATGGCGGGCCACAGGGTTGATCGGCTGCCCATTCACGTCCGCCCAATCCTCCGGCAGCGGGTCGGGTTGCCCATCGATCGGGGCGCCCAGACCATCAAACACCCGTCCGAGCATCTCCTCTGAGACGGCCGTGTGCATGGGACGCCCGGTCAGCCGTACGCGCGTCTCGGCAATTGAGAGGCCCGCCGTGCCCGAGAAGATCTCGATCACCGCACGATCCTCACCCGCCTCCAGCACGCGACCTCGACGGGCGATGCCCGCAGGTCCGATCACGTCGACAACCTCGTCGTAGCAGATGCCCCCGACGCCTTCGACGACCAGGATCGGGCCGTTCACCTGCGCAATGCCTCTGATCTCGCGCCCCTCGATGCGGCGCACGTTATCGTCCGGTTGACCGGTCACGCGTAGCTCCGTTGCAGGGCATCCATCTGCCCGCTCAATTCTTGGGCGATAGACTCCAGCATGTCGGGTCTATCGTTCGGGACCGTCTGCCGGATGCGGAGCAGACGGGTGACCACCGGGAGGTCACGCACCACCCCAATCGGACAGCCTGCAGCGACCAGGCGCGCCGCTCGGTCGTGGAAGTCAACGATCAACCTGAGCATCCCCACCTGCTTGTCGATACCGGCGAAGGTATCGGTCTGGTCGGTGGCGTCCTGCTGGAGAAAGCCCTCTCGCAGCAGGCGTGCGGTCTCCAGCAGCAGCCGCTGGTCGTCCGGCAGCGCGTCGGCGCCGATCAGCTGGACGATCTGCTGCAAATGCCCCTCGCGCTGCAGGATCTCCAGTGCGCGGGCGCGCAGCATCGCCCAGTCACCGAATCCCTGCGCCTCCCACCACGGCCCGAGGTCGTCCACATACTGGCTGTAGCTCTGTAGCCAGTCCACCGCCGGGAAGTGGCGCTGCGCCGCCAGTTCCTTGTCGAGTGCCCAGAAGCAGCGCACAAAGCGCCGCGTCTGCTGCGTCACCGGCTCGGTGAAGTCCGCGCCCGGCGGGCTCACCGCCCCAATCAGGCTGACGGAGCCCGTGGTACCGTTGAAGGTCGTGACACGCCCGGCCCGCTCATAGAACTCCGCCAGGCGGGTCGAGAGATAGGCGGGGAAGCCCTCCTCCGCAGGTAGCTCCTCCAGACGCCCGGAGATCTCGCGCAGCGCCTCGGCCCAGCGCGATGTTGAATCCGCCATCATCGCCACATCGAGCCCCATATCGCGGTAGTACTCGGCGATGGTCAGGCCGGTGTAGAGACTCGCCTCGCGCGCCGCCACCGGCATATTCGACGTGTTGACGATGAGGATCGTCCGCTCCATCAGCGGGTGGCCCGACCGAGGGTCGCGCAACTCGGGGAACTGCCGCAGCACGTCGGCCATTTCATTGCCGCGCTCGCCGCAGCCCACGTAGACGATCACGTCCGCATCGCTCCACTTGGCCACCTGATGCTGAACCACCGTCTTACCTGCGCCAAAGCCGCCGGGAATGGCCGATGTGCCCCCCTTGGGCAGCGAGAAGAAGGTGTCAAGCACGCGCTGTCCGGTCGTCAGCAACTCGGAGGGGCGCAGCCGCTCAAGATAGGGACGGGGCCGACGGACGGGCCATTGCTGTAGCATCGTCACGCCGATGGCCTCACGGTCATTGTCGATCCTGGCGATCTCATCCTCGAGCGTCAGGGGGCCCTCTCCGGCCAGCCAGACCAGCCGCCCAGAGAGGCCTGGCGGCACCATCACCCGATGCTCGACCAATGCAGTCTCGCGAACCACGCCCAGGATCGAGCCGCCCGAGACCGGCGCCCCCTCCTCAGCCACCGGCGAGAAAGGCCAGAGGCCCTTGCGGTAGAGCGGGGTGAGGCGAATGCCGCGTCCGATCCACGCGCCTGTGCGCATCTCCATCACCGTGAGAGGCCGCTGCAAGCCATCGAAGACACTCGACATCAGGCCCGGCCCCAACTCCACTGACAGCGGTGCGCCGGTGCCGTAGACGGGCGTGCCGGAGCGCAGTCCCGAGGTCTCCTCGTAGACCTGGATTGTAATCTCCCTGTGGTCGAGGCCGATGACCTCGCCGACCAGGTGCTCGGGGCCCACCAACACGACCTCATACATACCCACTTGCTCGGAGCCCCGGGCCCTCACAACGGGGCCGTTGACCCAGGTCAACTCCCCAATGCGCCGCGGTGTGACCTCGGTGCCGATCATGATGAGACCGGCTCCCCCGCCAGGATACGGGCCACTTCGACGCGCAGTGCGTCGCGCATGCGCACCAGCCGGGTCTGGAAGGTGTTATCGTATCGCAGCCGGTCGTCCGGAGAGGTAACCACGACGCCGGTGCCCTGCGCAAGGGGCTCACCCACGGAGAGCCGACATCCGAGAGCGTCACTCAAGCCCTCGAGCATCGCTGCGTCCAGGGCCGCCAGTGACATTACGTCGCCGCGAACGACGAGTGCGTCGGCCTCTTGCAGCTGCCCCGCCGCCTCGGCGACCAACGAGACCACAGTGGAGGCGTAAGCTTGCTCACCCAAGGAGGTCGCCAGGGTCTCGAGCTGTGCGGAAGCCAGAGAGAGGACCCGATCCAGCACGACTTCGCGGCGCCGCGCACGCAGCGACCGGGCCTCCAGCACGGATGAGCCCACGGCCTTCTGGCGCTCGCGCGCAGCCGTCGCGCGCGCCTCGTCCGTCAGCGCCGCACACTCAGCGTCAGCCTCATCTCTGGCATGTGCCCTTATCCGCTCCACCTGAGCTCGGGCTTCGGCGAGGACCCGCTGCGCCGCGCCCTCGGCTTCAGCCATCACGCTGTCCCTGAGCACCGTCACATGCGGCAAGCTCATATCTCAACCCCCAGCATACGATGAAGCGTCTCCCCGATCGAGGGGCGGCTCTGCGACATGTCTCCGGGCCCGGGAAGCTCCACGACCAGGGGCATCTCGCTCTGCATCATCAGCTCGTCCACGCGCGCCCTCGCCAGCCTTGCGATATCCTCGGTGATCAACACGATCCCGATCGATCTATCCGCCAGCGCTGCGTCGAGCGCACGATTCAGCGCCTCAGGGGTCTTGGCAACGACACCTTGCACGCCGGTCAGGGCAAATCCCCAGACCGCAGGCTCCGACCCGATCACGTGTATCTTCACCTTGTCCTCATCCCAGGATGATGAACGCGATGATCAACCCATAGATCGCGACGCCCTCTGCCAGCCCCACGAAGAGCAGCACCCTTCCGAAGATCTCGGGCTTTTCAGCCACCGTGCCGACCGCCGCGGAGCCCACCGCGCCCACGGCGTAGCCGGCACCTACCGAGCCGCCCGCCACCGCTACGGCGGCACCGATATAGGCCATCGGGTCACGAGCCCCCTGCTCCTGCGCGAGCCCGGCAGCCTGAGCCACGTCGGGTACGAAGAACCAGGCCAGTCCCAGCCCGACCATCGCCAGCGCCACGATCAGGTTGAGCACGCCCAACCCCATCACAGTCTTGCGCGTCAGCGACGCAAAGCCGCGATCCCCTCTGGTCAGGAAGACCAGCAGAGGCACAACAGGGATCAACCCCGCAAATAGCCCGATCACAGCCCTCATAGCAATCCCCTCCTGTGAGACAGGATAGTTCTTCTTGCCCACGCCGGGTCTGCCTGAGCACACTCAGGCCGCCCGGAGACCCTCAGCTTTCCTCTCCGCTAAGCAGGGCGAGGGGCTGAAACCTCCGCCCACCCGCGGCAAAGAACTTACTGAAGAGCTCATAGTACTCCAGACGCAATGTCTGGATAGCGACGATCATGCCCTCGAAGCCGATCACCAGCAGATTACCTAGCACCACGACCGCCCAATAGGCCAGACCCAGACGGGGATCGACCATCCTCGCCAGGATGAAGACCACCAGGCTGAGCGCACCATGGGCCACCGCGAAAGCCCCCATACGCACGAAGGAGAGCGTGTTGCTCAACACGCTGAGCGTCGCCTCGAAGAGCTCGAAGAAGCCCTCCACCAGGCTTCCTGAGGCTTCCGTCGTCGCTCCCACGCCCCCAGGGGCGGTCGCACGGCGTTCGATCAGCGCCGAGAGCCGTGCCGAGAGCGCGATCGCAAGCCCCGATACCCCCACGAGACCACCAAGAAACCTGGCACTGACCGGGACCGCGGGCGTCAGAACACCGGCAGCAAGGCCAACGAGCGACCAGTAGAAGATGATGCCGGCAAGGCCATGCCGGTCAAACAGCATCTTTCCCCATTCCCTGCGGAGAGCGGACCCGATTACGTTGAGGATCATGCCGACGGTCAACGCGACGGCGCCGAAGCCGATCGACGCCACCAGGATCTCCTGCGTGCGCTCAAGAGGACGCAACCACAGCACGGGCAGAATCTCCTCAAAGCCAAAGAGGCTGCCGTAGAGCGCCCCGAAGAGCGTGGCCATAGCACCGCAGGCGACGACGATGCCGCCGAATCCGGCGGCGCCCTCGAGCGCGCGCACCTTGCGGCTCAGCAACAGGACACCTAACGCGATGAGGAACAGTCCATGGCCCACGTCGCCGAACATCACCCCGAAGATGAGCGGAAAAGTCAGGGCAACCAACGGCGTCGGGTCAAGTTCGCTGTAGGTGGGATAGCCGTAGATGGTCACCAACCGCTGAAAGAGGCGGATGTAAGGCGGGTTGGTGAACTCGAAGGGCGCGTCGGCCTGCTCCTCAGGCGTGGGCAGTCGAAGCTCCACCATCGTGTCGCCCGAGACCTCGCTGATCACCGCAAGCAGATGTCCGACCTGGCGGGAGGGCGTCCACCCCGTCACGAGGTAGGCATCCTCCAGCGGTCGGAACCGGGCGATCGTCTGGACAAGTTTGAGACTGGCGCGGACCCGCCATAGCAGGTGCCGCAGCCGTCTGAGGCGAATCTCGTGGAGGTGATGCAAGGTGGACTCAAGCGCCATCACGTGCTCCCTCGCCCTGTGGATACTCTCGTCGAGCGCGTCGAGCACCGCGTCAGGTGTACCGGCGTACTCTTCGGGCAGCTCCGTCGGCGTCAGATAGGCGCTGCGCGCCGCCCGCGTCAGCAGCTCGGTATCGCGCTTCATCCCGAAGAGCGCGACCGCTGCAAGGTGGCCTCGCTCACGCAGCACCACAAGCACGGAGGGCAGGTGCTCCAAGCTGCGCTCGAGCCGGCTCACATTGGCGACCGGCATCGTCCCCAGGACGGCAAAGAGATAGAGGCTCTCTCGGAAGGGCTCCAGTGAGATGTCGAGGCCCGCCAGCGGTAGTACCTGTGCGCGTACCTGGCGCAGGCGATCCAGCCGCCGGCGCGCTTCTTCGAGCTCCTCCGCGGGCCCCTTCACCTCGCGCTCAAGCATCTCGATGTCACGCTCGGCGACGTCCGGGCTGATGAGGTGCAACGTCCCGCTTGGCGGTGCCCCCGCCTCCACCCCAACAAGCGCCATCACATCGACGATCCGGTGCATAAGAGCCGTATAGCGGTTGGCGCGCGCGTCCCAGACCGATCGCTGGAACAGCCCGGTCTCAACGGCCGGACCGGCAGGCTCCGCAACGTGGAAGACGTGCGTGCCGGCAATCGCCTCGGTCACGGGCACGACGTCCCGCTCCGGCACCACCATCTCGACCCAGGTCATTGATTGAGAGCGAAACACACAAGCCTCCTGGCTCAGGCTGCCCCGTAGCCGGCGTCCCGCTGGTGGGTCGCCAACAGCAACATCGGTCGAAAGACCTCAGGCGGCGTCGCCGATGCCTTCGCCTCGACGATCACCGTCACGTCTCGAATCTCATGCTCCTTCAGCCACACCAAAGCAAGCGGCAGCCCGATGTGGAAGGGCGAACCGAGAAACATGCGCCGGCAGCGCGAGATCAGTAGCGTTAGTAGCTCATGCTCGAGCTTCGCCAGCCCCTCGCCCGTTGTGAAGGAGACCCCGCGGAGGCGTTCACGTAACTGCGGGTAGACCCGGAAGACCACCTGCCCGATGTCGCCGCCGTGGGCGATATCGTGGATGTCATCGTCTTTCACTTCGTAGCCGGTCGGCAAGGTGTAGTTGATGATCTCAGCTTCCGAGAGCCTATGGTAGACTCGGAAGCGGATCGCCCAGAGAAGGTTGTCGCTGTCAAGCGCCGTCCCCACCGTCTTGAGCGCCATCTCCCGATCGTGAGAGCTAAGACCGTCGAGCGTGGACCACAGATTGCGCCGGTAGCCCAAGTCGAGGGCCACCTCGAGGGGGAAGAGGCTCCGCTCGACCTCGTAGCGGGTCATCGCGTGCTGAAGGATCGGATGGTACCGGGTACCCCTGAGGACCTCGATAGCCCCCGCGACATCCCTCGCTCTGACCATCCGCTCCAACGTCTCCACGCCGACATCGACGTGTTGCTCCATCGGGTAGAGCAGGTGCAGCACTTGCTCCCACGGCGCCGAGACCTCGACCCCTCGCAGCGCCACCTTGATGTTGTCGACCTCGTAATGGTGCCATAACTCCCGTAGTACCGAGCGCGCACCGGCAGGAGAGAGGCGGATCATCTTGGCGTAGACGTCGGCGAGATGGCGCCGAATCTGGTAGGTCACGCGGCGCGGGGTGAGCAGCGACCGGTCGATCTGTAGATGGGGACCGTAGACCGTGCGAGCAAGTACGGAGAGGGCGGCGTCGTAGTCCACAGCGCCGATCAGCGTCGCCCACTGCGTCGACGACAGCAGATCCGAGATCAGCGCCCGGACCGTGGCCTGCGTCACCGCATACGCCCGCACCCCGCCCATCGGTCGGCTGCCTACCTAGCACCGGGCACGCGCCCAGCGACCCTTTCAATCACGTAGGTGACGGCTGCATCTATCCGCGCCTCGGCCTCTCGCTCGAAGGCCTCCGCCTCGGCACGGGCCTCACCAAGGATGCGCGCACACTCGGTATCTGCCGCGGCCTTGTCCGCCGCCTGTTGCTCAGCAGCCGCCCGGCGTGCCGCCGCGCGGCTCCGCTCTTGCAGCTCGGCAGCCTCCTGCTGCGCCGCTGCGATCAGACGCGCCGCCTCAGCCTGCGCCTCAGCCCGCATCGCGACCGCGGCCTCCTCGATCGCCAGGACCTCCTGCACCACCCCTTGCACCATGCACTGCCCCCGTGACACAACACCTTGGCTTCCTAGCAGTATAGGCCCATCTGCGGAAAAAGCACGCAGTTTGAGGGCACTTGCCCCCAGTCTGGGCGGCAGACGCGGCGGCGCCACGTCAACTGCGATCCATGGGGCTCTGCGCCGGACCAGCCCGCCCCGAGACGGGGCGGGGAGCCTTCGCGAGCAAGCCTGGTGAGTTGCAGACGCTTGGCGGCCTGGGCGTCTTCGATAGGCAAGCTTGCAGCCCCGTCTCGGGGCGTCGGACGCGCCTGCGCCACGTCAGCTGCCTTCCGTTGAGCTCTACGCTGGACCAGCCCGCCCCGAGACGGGGCGGGGAGCCTTCGCGAGCAGGCCTGGTGAGTTGCGGACGCTTGGTCGCCTGGGCGCCTGCGATAGACAAGCTTGCAGCCCCGTCTCGGGGCGTCGGACGCGCCTGCGCCAAGTCACCTGCGATCCGTTGGCGGTTTTGCCGGTGCGACACTATAATCAGCGCAGTCAGCTGTATGGAGAGGGGTAGAATATCATGAACAACGTCGCGATACTACTGCATCCTTCTGACCACGTGGCCACCGCCCTGAAGGATCTTGAGGCCGGTGACACCATCGTCGTCCGGCTCGGCGAGACAACCTACTCCGTGATCCTCCGCGAGGACATCGCCTTCGGGCACAAGTACGCCCTCCGCGATATCGCCGAGGGTGAGGAGATCCTCAAATACGGCCTGCCTATCGGCAGGGCCCTTCAGGAGATCCGGGCCGGTGAGTGGGTGCACGTCCACAACTGCCGCAGCGAGCATTTCGGCTTCCGCCACGAGACCTATGGCATTCACGCCTGAGCACAGAGGAGTGTGCTGAATGGAGATTCTGGGCTACGAACGGCCTGACGATCAACTCGGTATTCGCAACAAAGTCTCAATCATCTTCAGCACCGACTGCTCGCGCTACGTCGCGCAGAAGCTCAAGATGCTCTTTCCAGAGGGCACGCAGCTCTTCGGCTATCCCGGCGGCTGCGCCCTGGTCGACGGGGCCTTTCACAAGCTGGTCGCGCTGGGCACGCACTCGAGCTCGGCGGCGGCGCTCGTGGTGGGCCTGGGCTGCGAGGGCACCGACGCCTACAGCGTGGCCGAGGCCATCGCCGCCACCGGACGTCCGGTCGAGGCCATCAAGATCAACGAGGAGGGCGGCGATTTGTGCACGGTCGAGCGCGGATCGCGTGTGCTGGCGCAACTTCTCCAGCACGCCTCAACGGCTAAGCGCGTCCCGATGTCGCCCGGCGACCTGATCGTGGGTACCGAGTGCGGCGGCTCCGATGCCACCTCCGGTCTCGCCTCCAACCCCATCACGGGCATCGCCGGCGATCGCCTCATCGAGGCGGGCGGCACCTATATGATCAGCGAACTCGACGAGCTCCTCGGCTGCAGCGAGATCCTCGCTGAACGAGCGGTCAACGACGAGGTCGCCGACGAGGTCCGCGAGGCCATCGGCGAAGCTGAGCAACGCTGCTTCCGCAGCGGGCGCTTCGCCTGGGGGTACGGCAACATCATGGGCGGACTGACCAGCATCGAGGAGAAGTCCTACGGCGCGCTGGCCAAGTCAGGCACCAAACCGCTCCAGGGCATCCTGCGCACCTACGGTCTGCCGCCGAGCAAGGGCTTCTTCCTCCAGGTAGGCGAGCCGGGCTCGGGCTTCTTCCACGGCGACCCCGAGGGCATCAACCAGTTCGCGGCCCACGGCGCCCACATCGGCCTCTTCACGACCGGCTGCGGCTCCACCACAGGGGGCCTCATCCCTGTGGTGAAGGTGATCGCCAACCCCAACCGGATGCAGCTCATTCGAGACAACGCCGACTTCGACGCCAGCCCGATCGTCCGCGGCGAGACGACCATTGAGGAGATGGGCGAGGCACTCTACGCAGAGGTGCTGGCGGTCGCCGCCGGCAAGCTGACGCGGTCTGAGGTCTTCGGCCACTTCGAGGTCTAGATGCGCGTTGTCATCGACGTCGAAAGCTCCTATCCCCTGCGGCGCATCTGGCGCTATGTAGGCTACGACGAACCCAACTACACCTACACGGAGAACGGTCGGGCCCTGCTCTCCAAGCTCGGGCGACTGCCCGACGCCCCCACTTACATCCGCTGCCACTTCCTGCTCTGCTCGGGCGATGGTGTGGGCGCACCCAAATGGGGCTCCACCAATGTCTACACTGAAGATGAACAGGGCCGCCCCATCTACGACTGGACAATCATCGACCGTATCCTCGACACAATCGTCGATGCCGGTTGCCTCCCCTTCGTCGAGCTGGGCTTTATGCCCGATGCACTGACCTCGGCGCCGGAGGACGTGCCCTATTCGGGCGCGACGGCTGAGGGATGGGGCTACCCACCTCGCGACTACGCACGCTGGATGGACCTCATCCGCACACTGGGGCGCCACTGCCTCGCGCGCTATGGCCTGCGCGAGGTCAGCCGCTGGATCTGGGAGCTGTGGAATGAGCCCGATATCTTCTACTGGCGGGGCACCCCTGAGGAGTACTGCCGCCTCTACGACTTCACCGTAGCCGGTCTCACCCAGGCCATCCCTCAAGCGAAGATCGGTGGACCCGGCACCACCAGTCCCGCCAACCCGAAGGCCGGGGCCTTCCTCCGCACCTTCCTCGAGCACTGCGTGCACGGCGGGAACGCCATCACCGGTGAGCGCGGCACCAGGCTCGATTACATCAGCTTCCACACGAAGGGCGGCGGTTACGGGCGCGAGCCTGACGCGCCCAAGAAGACGCCCACGCTCCACGAGCTCCTGCGCCACGTGGACGCCGGGCTCTCCATCATCGCCGAGTTCACCGAACTCCGCCGGCACGAGGTGATCCTCTCGGAATGCGATCCGGATGGCTGGGCTGCCGGCAGCATCCGGGAGAACCCCAACCTCGTCTACCGCAACAGCGAGTACTATGCCAGCTACGTCGCCGGCGCCGCCTGCCGGCTGCTGCACATAACGAATCCCCACGGCCCACGGGTGGACGGGATGCTGACCTGGGCCTTCCAGTTCGAGAACCGCGACACCTTCGCGGGGTTGAGGACACTGAGCACCAACGGGATCGACAAGCCGGTCCTCAACGCCTTGCGGCTGCTCAGCCGGCTCGGCGGACACCAGCTCGCCGCCCGTGTGGTACCGGGGGAGGCCTTCGAAGATGGTGAGCCGGGCACGCAGCTTGCCTGCATCGCGACTCAGGACGACGCCGGGACGGTCGCCGTCCTGCTGGTGGCCCACCACGACGACTGGGACGTCGAGATGCCGCTGACCGTCACCCTCGACCTTGCAGGCCTCGAACCCGGGAGAACGTACCAGGTCACACGGACCACCGTCGACCGGGATCACGCCAACAGCTACACAGCGTGGTTGGCCGAGGGCAGCCCGGCTCAGCCCGACCCAGCCCAACACCACCGGCTCAGGGAGGCCGCACGTCTGAGCGGCGTGACGCTGAGCCCGATCGTCGCGACTGAGGGTGTTGCCGACCTCTCGGTCAAACTGCTTCCACACAGCGTCAGTCTCATGCGCTTTGAACCGATCCTCAAGGAGGTATCACCATGAAAGCGACCGTGGACGGTCCGGCGTCTCCGCATTTTGCTCCAGTGCCCCTCCGGCACACGCTATCTCAAACGTTAGCCGAGGGTTCCGACCTTTCAGCGCAGATGGTCGCGGCCCTCGACCACGCCCCAAGGGGCAGCTGCGTCGGCTGGGGGATTCCCTTCGAGGTCGGCGACCCGGTCCTCCTCATCGACGAACCGGTGACCGTGGAGATTGCCCCCCTCACGACCCCCTGGGTGGTCGTGATGCACACCTCCGACCTGCGCCCGCTCG
Source organism: uncultured Anaerolineales bacterium (assembly GCA_964650935.1). Classification (GTDB taxonomy): domain Bacteria; phylum Chloroflexota; class Anaerolineae; order B4-G1; family SLSP01; genus PWVB01. The sequence goes on along the minus strand of CAZYYC010000068.1, from coordinate 1,946 downwards.
ACCTGGAGAGCGACGCCCCACTGCGGGGCCCGGGGCAGCTCAACGAGCACGCCGCGACCTACACGCTGCTCTACGCTGACGGCAACCAGGCCTCGGTGGAGATCCGCCGCCGCCACCAGATTGGCGCCTTCCAACGCATCTGGGGCGAGAACTGCTTCCAGGCGGTCGCTATGCACAAGCCCTTCCCGGTGCGCGCCGCCCACGAGCAGATCCGGGGCGACTGGGGGCAGACCCAAACGCGCGTGGGCCAGCCTGACGGGGGAGCATGGGTCACATGGCTCTGGGCGTGGGAAAACCCCCACCCCGAGAAGCAGATCCGGGCGCTGCGCTTTGAGCCGGTCACCGGCCCCGTGCTGATCTTCGGCCTTGCCGCCGGGACCGCGTCCGAGCAACCGCTGCGCTGGCGGCGGCGCCGCAAAGCGCTCTTGACGTTGCCCGAGGGCGTGGCCCTCGACCCGACGCTGGATGACGACGGACGGCTACCGCAGATTCAGCTTGACATGGGCCAGGTGATTTCGGCCACGCCGCGCCTGCGCTATCCCAACGCGTCCTGGGCCGAGACCTTCAACAACGAATTGCCCGAGCCCACTGACCGTGAGGTACTGGTCGAGTACACGTCGCACCCCGACGCCTGTTTCCACCTGGCATTGCCCGCACCCGCTACGGTGCCCGTTGCCGCCGTAGAGACGCCCCGGTGGGGCGTCTCGCCGACGGATGCCGACGAGATCGCGCTTGAGGAGATACCACCGGCGACCCAGCGCGTCACCCTGCGCGTCGTCGACGCCTCAACCACCCGCCCGGTCGCCGCGAAACTCCACGTCCACGGCGCCTTTGACGAGGTCCTGGCCCCGGTCGACCGTCACCGCATCGCCAACCCCGCCTGGTTCGAGGACTACAGCGTGGACTTCTCACATCGCGGACTGCACCCATGCACCTACATCCCCGGCGAGACCACCATCGATCTCCCCTTGGGCAAGGTCTATCTCGAGATCTCGAAAGGCTTCGAGATCCGCCCGGTGCGCCGTACCGTCGACGTGACGCCCGAGACGCGCGAGATCGTAATTGAGATCGAGCGTGTGCTCCCCTGGCGCGAGAAGGGCTGGGTCACCGCCGATACCCACGTGCACTTCCTCTCGCCGATGTCGGCGCAGCTCGAGGGCGCCGCCGAGGGCGTCAACATCGTCAACCTGCTCGCCAGCCAGTGGGGCGAGCTGATGACCAACGTCGGCGACTTCGACGGACGGCACACCTGGGGCTCCCGCGAGACGGGCGGCGAGGGCGAGTATCTGGTCCGCGTCGGTACCGAGAACCGCCAGCACGTGCTCGGCCACATCTCGCTCCTGGGCTACCGCGGCTCGATCATCGCGCCGATGACCACCGGTGGACCCGATGAATCGGCACTGGGCGATCCCATCGAGATCCTGCTCACCGAGTGGGCCCGCCAGTGCCACAAGCAGGGCGGGCTCGTCGTGCTGCCCCACTTCCCCAACCCGCGCGCCGAGCACGCCGCGAGCATCATCAGCGGCGACATCGACGCGCTGGAGATGACCTCCTGGGGCGACCTCTATAGCGGGATCAGCCCCTACTCACTCGCCGACTGGTACCGCTATCTGAACTGCGGCTACAAGGTCGCCGCCGTCGGCGGAACCGACAAGATGTCGGCCTCCACTGCCGTGGGCACCGTGCGCACCTACGCCCACCTCCCCAAGGATACACCCTTCACCTATGAGGCATGGATGGACGCCGTGCGGCGCGCCGAGACCTTCGTCACCTACGGACCGCTGCTTGAGTTCAGCGTGGACGGACACCCGATGGGTAAGCGCATTCCGATGTCGGCGGACGGCGGCACGGTCGATGTCGTCTGGCAGACCGCCAGCGTGACGGTGCCGATGTCCCGCGTCGAGCTCATCGTCAACGGCGAGATCCGCGAAAGCGTGGCGGTCGAC
>CAZYYC010000067.1:6705-17972 GCA_964650935.1 uncultured Anaerolineales bacterium | reverse complement strand
CTCGGCGACCTCACGTCGCGCGAAGAGGTCATAGACAACTTCGACAGTGTGGGGAAGCGCGAAGCTGCGCAGTCCTCCCGAGACGGTGTGAACGCCGAAGAGCCGGCGGGAGGCGAAGAGCACGTCTCCCGCCTCGCTATAGAGATGCACGCCTGCTGCGCGCGCTATGCCCCGTAGTACAGGCGCAGGCAGGTTCGGCACGGCGCTGTAGACTGAGGTCCACTCGGGGAAGGTCTTGACCCCGAACCCGGGCCTGCAGCGGCCCTCGGCGTAGACCACCTGGCCGAGGATCGTCGCCTGACTTTCCTCCAGGTGAAACTGCGGGCCGAACTTGCCGCCGGTCTCCCACGTGAGATCCTGCGTGAGACCGGTCGTGATGGGATGATTGAAGTCCACGATGTGCATCGTCTGGATCCAGCTGTGATCGCATCGCCCGAACGTGAAGCCGGTGAGTGCGGTCATCGAGTCCTGGTCCGGTGCCTGGTCGATGTAGCCCGGTGCATAGAGCCAGAGTGCCGTGCGCCCGTCGCGCCGGAGTTGGTGCAGCAGTGCCCCGCGCCGCGCCGTGTTGAGATGAAAGGCGTTGAGCAGGACGTAGAGCTTGTAGGGGGGCAGCTTGCCCTCGATCAGGTCACGCAGCAGGTAAGTGTCGCTGGGCGCGCCGAGTCGAGGTAGGCCCCAGAGTCGTTGCTGGAAGATCAACGCCAGATCGAGATCGTTGTGCAGGGACTCATAGAAGAAGCTCTCGTCATCGAGCAGTACCGCGATCTCCGCTGACGGCGTCCTATCCAGGTCAAGGGCAAAGGTCCCCAGCTCCTGGAACTGCTTGAGCAAGGGGCTGAACCGCGGCTCACGCAGCGGGTCGATGTGGGAGCCCTCGCCCAGCCACCAGATGCCCTGACCACGCGTGACGATCTCGGCGAAGTTGCGCTTGAGAATGGCGTCGCTATCGTCCGGTGATGCTGCACGCCCGAAACTCGTGTCATGTGGCGCGAGATGGGTACGGGTGTCATCCTCGAAGATGAAGAGCTTGCCGTGACGGCGCAGCGACTCCGCGGGCGTCATCGCGCACCCAAAGCCGCCGATGCCGCGGAATCCGTAGCTGTAGGGACTGACCAGGAAGTCCACGTAGCGTGACTCTAGGACCCTGCTCAAGCCCAGGTGTCCGCTACGCTGGGTTGTGCCGTAGGGGGAGTCGACGTTCTCGCCGAAGAAGCCCGCGTTCCAGGCAAGCTCCATCAGGTAGCCGTAAAAGGCCCCCGCAAGGGCCTGCCCGTGGGTCGCTGTCTTGATGGTGCGGCAGAAATCGATGATCAGATCGCCGCAGAGGTCAGCGAGGCAGCGGTAGGCGTCGATGACGGGCTGCTCATAACGTGGATCGCGGAAGGCCATATGGGTCGTGGTGAGCTGGGCTTGCGCCGAGGGGACACGCGCGCCTGCGAAGGAGGCCGAAGGGTCATTCCATGCGCTCCGTAGCTCTTCGACGTCATCGCGATAGGTCCTGCGCAGCCAGTCACGGAAGGCGACCTGCATCGGCATGCTGTAGTCGCCGCATACATGCCACATCGACGTGTGTCCCTTGACCCATTCCCCGGTATGGCCCGCGCCCACCTGGTAGGCGATCACGTGTTGATCGAGGCCCGTTTGCTGCAGGTGTGCATTGTACGCCTGCAGGAACTCGTTGCTCTCCCTGCGCCACACCTCGGAGGCAAACGACTGGGTGGTGCGACCGCCCTCTGAGTCGAGATCGCACTCCGCGGGATAGCGGTCCAGCCACCAGTCGTTGCGGCCCCGCCGTAACTCAAGGTGGAGGCGCAGGTGGAACTTGGCAGCGGGATCGGCGTCGAGGATGCGCCCGTAGCGCGCCTCGACCGTGGTGAAATCGAAGGGACCGAGACGATCGGGCCCGGGCCCGGTCCATTCCGGCGCGGGCCCGGCGGAACCGACGTCGAAGGCGTAGAAGTGGATGCCGGCCTCGGCGTAGGCGCGCGCGACCTCGGCAGCCGGGTAGGCGGCTGGGGTGGGTGCGCCGGCCCACAGATAGCTCGCAAAGGTGGGCCGGTCATCCAGAAAGAGGGTAGGGGTGCCGTTATGCTGCCTGACCTCGGCTTTCAAGCGTCGCCTCCCTGGGCGGCAAGCTCATCCAGGGTGATTATCAGGGTATCCAGGTCATCTTCGTTGTTGAAGTAAGCCGTGGCGATGCGCAGTGCGTTGAAGTGGGGAATCACGCGGACCACCAGACGCGCGCGCTGCATCAACGCTCGCGACAGTTTCCCGGCATGCCACCTATCCATCGTGAAGGTCACCAGTCCCGCCGCATGCTCAAACGGTTGGGGCGTCAGGAGGTGGAGGTGTGGCCGCTCCAGAATGGCCGCCTTGAGGCGACCGCTGAGTCGGGCGATGTACGTTGAGATGTTCTCCCACCCTAGCCCTTCCAGCCACGCCAGGCTGGAGCCGAGGCCGCCGTAGAGCGCGCCGGCCCGCGTCCCGAACTCAAACCGCCGGCCCGATGGCCACAGCTCCGCACTGCCGGCGTCGATGTCCGCCTCCCTCAGCGATCCGGCCCCGACGTGCGCTGGAGAGAGCAGGTCAAGCTTCTCGGGTGAGGCGTAGAAGAGCCCGGTGCCCTTGGGACCACAGAGCCATTTGTGTCCGTTGCCCGTGTAGAAGTCACATCCCATCTCGCCGACATGGGTGGCGACCACGCCCAAGGACTGCGCGCCGTCCACCAGGCTGAGGATGTCGCGTTCTCGGGACCAGGCACAGAGGGACTTAGCAGGCAGGCGTGCGCCGCTCTCGCAGGTGACGTGGCTAAAGGCAAGCAGGCGGGTGCGCGGCGACGCTACCGCGTTGCAGCGTGCCGCCATCACGTCAGCGTCCGGCGACACCGACACACGCCGCACATGGATGCCTCGTGTGCGTTGCAGATAGAGCAAGGGGTGGACGATAGCCTCGTGCTCTTCGTCGGTGGTGATGACCTCGTCGCCCTCGTGCCAGGTGAGCCCGGCAAGGACCAGGTTGGTGCCGTCGGTGGCGTTGCCCGTGAAGGCAATCTGCTCCGGCGAGCAGCCGAGCAGGCCGCCCAATGCCGCGCGGGTGGATTCGACCAGCCGGCCCACGCCGCCGGTGCTGAGTAGGCCGAATCGCTCGAATTCCTCGACGATCGACAGGAACCGGGCTAGCGCCGGTTCCGGCATGATGCCGTAGGTACCGGTGTTCAGGTAGACGCCGGCCTCAAGTCCCGGGAAGGCCGCCCGGACGGTTGCGTGATCTGCTAGGGTGGGTGTGGTCATGAGCCCTTTCACTTCGGCTAGACTTGAATGGAGGGATCGAAGGCGTCGCGCAACCCATCGCCCAGCGTGAACCATCCTAGCATCGTAAGCGATAGGACGATCGCCGGGAAGACAGTGAGATGCCATGACGTCTGGATATAGCTCTGGTAGAGGCCGATCATCTGTCCCCATGAGGCCATCGGGGGGGTGATGCCGAGGCCCAGGAAGCTCAGTCCTGCCTCAGCCATCATGGACCCGGGAATGCCCAGGGTCACGGAGACCAGGACCGGCGAGAGTGTGTTGCGGATCAGGTGGGACGAGATAATGTGTCGGGTGTTGGCGCCCATGCCCCTTGCGGCACGTACATAGTCGGTCGCTTTGAGCGAGAGCACCTGACCACGGACCAGCCTCGCGATACCTATCCAGCCCGTGACGGAGAGGGCGATGATGATGCTGACGAAGCCACGGGGGAGCACCAAGACCATCAGCAGATAGAGGAGCATGTTGGGTATCGAGGAGAGGATGTCGATCAGGCGCATAAAGGCGTAGTCGACCCATCCGCCCACGATGCCGGCAATGGCTCCGATGGGCAGTCCGATGAGCACCTGCGTCAGCTGCGCAAGGATACCGACGCTGATGGAGACGCGTCCACCGTAGATCAGGCGGCTCAGGACGTCGCGCCCCAGATCGTCGGCCCCCATCCAGTGCTCATGCGAGGGGCCCGCCCAGATTGCAGCGTAGTCGCTCTCATCCGGTCTATACGGCGCGACCCAAGGGGCAAATACGGCGACAAGGATCTCGAAGATGATGAAAGCGAGCGCTATCATCGCTTTACGGTTGCGGCGCAACCGGTACCAGAAGGCTTGGGCCACGCTGCGCCGCTTGTAGCCGGTCGTGGATCGCGTTGCTGATAGGGTAGCCATCTTACCGCTCCTTTACGAAAGCCACGCGCGGGTCGAGCAGGGCATAGACGATGTCGGTGATGAAGTAAGTGACGCTGATCAACGTGGTCCATAGTAGGGTGGACGCCATGATCAACGGGTAGTCGCGCCGGCCGATCGAGACGTTAGTGTACCATCCAAGTCCGGGGATGCGGAAGATACTCTCGATGAAGATCGATCCGGTGATCAGACTTGCCGTCATCGGCCCAGCGACTGTGACCACAGGTGTCAGCGCGTTCTTGAAGATGTGGATGAGCGTGACCTTCATCTTACCAAGGCCTTTGGCCCGTGCCGTACGCACGTAGTTGGCACGCATCACATCGGCGATGGCGGAGCGCGTGTAGCGCTGTAGGGTGAGCACAGGACCCAGCGAGTTAGCCAGCACCGGTAGTACCCAGTATCTGGGTTGCGACCAGCCGTACCATCCTGACGTCGGCAGCCAGCCGAGTCGCACGGCGAAGACGTACTGAGCCAGCTTAGCGAAGACAAAGGAGGGCACCGTCATACAGAAGAGCGATATACCTGTGCCCATGTGGTCAGGCCAGCGCCCTGGGTTCATCGCGGAGAAGATGCCTAACCCCAAGCCGATGACCGAAGAGAAGGCCAGCGTCATGACCCCGATCTGAATCGAGTAAGGCCAGTGCTCGCCGACCAATTCATTGATGCTGCGTCCCGAGGCATAGTAGGAGTACCCGAAGTTGCCCTGGAGGGCGGCCTTGAGGAAGAGCCAGTACTGTTGCCAGAGCGGCTTGTCCAGTCCGTACATCTTCTCCATATTCCTGACCAGCTCCAGGGGGATCATCTGTGCCGTCTGTGCGGTCATAGCGTCAAAAGGGCCGCCCGGTACGGCGTGCATCAGAAAGAAGGTCAGCAGCGAGACCGCCAACAGCACGCCGATCAAGCCACCGAATCTTATGAGAATGAATCGAAACATAGTATCTCCCTCGTCTAGAGCCGTTCTCTCACGCCGTGTCCCATACTTTTTGGGGGGTAGCGTTCGTGACTTTGGCAAAGTGACAGGCGGCCAGATGATGCGACTCAAGCCGGCGCAGTTGGGGTTCGGTGTGCACGCAGATGTCCTGGGCGAGCGGACAGCGGGGATGAAACGCGCAGCCGGTCGGGCGATCGATAGGACTCGGCACATCACCGGATAGCCTGCGGCTCCGGCGCGACTCCGTAGGCTGGGGATCGGGGACTGCGGAGATCAGGGCCTGAGTATAGGGGTGGAGCGGTGAGTCCACGATGGAAGCACTCGGCCCAATCTCTACCAGTCTACCTAAGTACATCACACCAATGCGGCGACTCATGAAGCGTGTCACGGCAATGTTGTGTGAGATGAACAGATAGGTCAGGTTGAACTCCGTTTGTAGATCACGGAGCAGATTCAGGATCTGCGCCTGAACGGATACATCCAGCGACGAGACGGGTTCGTCGCAGATCAGCATACGCGGTTGCAGCATCAACGCCCGAGCGATCCCGATTCGCTGCTGTTGCCCACCCGAGAACTCGCTGGGGAAGCGTCCTAAGGCATCACCGGGCAGCCCCACCGTGTCCAGCAGGCGCTGAGCCTCCTGGAGGCGTTCCTGGCGGGAGCCGATGTTATGGATGACCATGGGCTCGGTTAGGATCTCTTCGATGTTCATCCGCGGGTCCAGAGAGGCGTAGGGGTCCTGGTAGATCATCTGTATCTTGCTGCGCACTTTGTTGAGCTGCAATGGTGGCAGGCCGACGATATTCTGTCCATCAAAGCGCACAGTCCCGCTTGTCGGCTCATACAACTGCATGACCGTCAGTCCGAGTGTGGACTTACCGCAACCGGACTCGCCGACGAGCCCCAAGGTCTCACCAGCTTCGATCGTCAATGACACCCGATCGACAGCCATAAGGCGAGCCTTTCTCGAAGCAAAGAAGCCCCGTCGGACCGAAAAGCTCTTGACTAGGTCGATGGTCTCCAACATCGGTTCAGGCATAGTGACCTCCAGAGCTTGCCGACGCAACCCAGCAGGCGCAGTGATGGGATAGCATCAGTTCGGTCAGCGGAGGACGTTCCTCCGCACAACGTGGGATCCGATCCGGGCAGCGGGGCGCGAAGGGACAGGAAGTTAGCTCCCTGAGGACCACAGGCGGCGCCCCCTCAATCGTCGTAAGCCGTTCAGGTGTGTTACGGAGTGATGGGATGGAGGTCATCAGCGCCTTCGTGTAAGGATGGAACGGGGTGTTGAAGATCGCGTGGACGGGGCCGCTCTCCACGACGGTGCCGGCATACATCACGACGACTTTCTCCGCCATCTCGGCGATGACGCCCAGGTCGTGGGTGATGATGATGATCGCCGTCCCTAAGTCGCGCTTGAGTTCAAGCAGCAGATCAAGGATCTGCGCCTGGATTGTCACGTCCAGTGAGGTGGAGGGTTCGTCAGCGATGAGCAGATCCGGAGAGCACGCAGCTGCCATGGCGATCATAACGCGCTGACGCATCCCGCCTGAGTATTGATGAGCGTACTCTTTAAGCCGGCCCTCGGGCTCTGGGATGCCCACTTTGGTTAGCAGTCGGATCGCCTCCTCGCGCGCCTCAGAGGTATCCAGACCTCGGTGCAGCTTGAGGGGCTCCATCAGCTGGTAGCCGATGGTCAGAACGGGATTGAGAGACGTCATCGGATCCTGGAAGATCATCGAGATGCGGTTTCCGCGGACGTGCTCGATTTGCTTCTCCGTCAGCTGCAGGAGGTCGATGCGGTTGGTCGGGTTCTTGAGGAGGACTTGACCGCCGTCGATACGCCCCGGCGTCTGGATCAGGCGCATCAGTGCAAGGCTGGTCACGCTCTTGCCGCAGCCGGACTCTCCGACGATGCCCACGACCTGTCCGTCATCGACCGTGAACGATACGCCGTTGACTGCATGGACGGTGCTCTCGTTCAGGTAAAACCGCACCGTAAGATCATTGACTTCGAGTAGAGGGATATTCATATGATTGCTCATTCCGGATATGAGAGCCGTGCCCTTGCTCCAAATGAGGCAAGGGCACGGTCACTGCCTTTCTCAGGTGGTGCGAGGTGTGTTCCAGTCGGCGACGTCATCGCGGATGTAGACTTGCGTGAAGGTGATGTCGAGTCCGCGATAGACCTCCCGACCGGTGACGTCCTTGGGGATCCCTGTGAAGTAGGGCCACCAGATCTGGTAGATCAGCATATGGGTCAGGAAGATGGCTCCGACATCCTCAACGAGGATGCGTTCCGCCTCCTGATAGGTGGCCATGCGCGCGTCGCTGTCGGTCATATGCCCGGCCTCATCGTAAAGCCGGTCATACTCCTCGTTGACCCAGGCATGGCGTGGCGAACCGGCCTCGCTGACGCTGCGGAAGAGCTGCAGGAAGTTCGCAGGGTCGATGTAGTCGTACTCATAGGGTCCCTTGTAGATCTGCATCTCGTGGGCCGCACGGCGCTGGCTCCAGGCCGCATACTCGACCAGCTCATAGTCAACGGCGATGCCGAGATGCTCCTGCCACTGCGACTGGACGAACTCCAACTTTGCCTCGCGCGCGTTGGCGGTAAGCGTCAGCTGGAGCTGCCTGCCGCTGGCGTCCCTACCCTCAGGATAGCCCGCTTCGGCAAGCAAGGTCCGCGCCAGTTCGGGGTCAAAGGCCTGAACGGACTTGAGCTCCGGGTTGTAGGCCGGGAAGCCGGGCATCAGCAGTGAGTAGCCGGGTTCAGCGGTGCCGGCAAGGATCTGAGCCATCGCGTTGCGATCGATGGCGTGTGAGAGCGCTTGGCGGAGCTTGAGGTTGTCGAGGGGTGCGTTCATCGTGTCCAGCGCCAGGTAGTCGGTCTGGAAGTTGTTGTACCAGCGGAGCATCGCGTTGAGCTCCGGATCGGCACGGATGAAGTTGAGATCCGCAACCGAGAGGTTGTGCATCATGTCAACTTCCTTGTTCAACCACTCGTTGATGCCTCCCCCGCCGATGGGATGCACGAGATGCTGAATGTAGGGTTTGTTGGGGCCGTTGTAGAGAGGGTTGATCTCCCAGGTCATCTGGCGATTGTGATCCCAGCTGATGAGGGAATAGGGACCGCATGAGACGAACCCATCAACATCGTCTGCCCAGTGCTCGGGGTTGTTTTCCGCGAGGTGCTTGGGTGCCGGGCAAGCTGCCTGGTAGGCGAGCAACGCGGGGAGGTGTGGTGCGCTTCCACCCTGACCGTAGATGCGAACGGTCATATCGTCAAGCGCTTCGACCCCGATGGCGTCAGGCCCTGCCTCGCCCGCCTTGTGGGCTTGAATCCCCTCAATCGAGTAGTAGTACCAGACCCAGGGTGTGTCGAGCTCCGGATTGGAGAGATGGCGGAAAGTGAAGACCCAGTCGTGGGCGGTGAGGGGTGTACCATCGTCCCACATCGCACCCTCGCGGATGTGGAAATCGAAGTACTCGGCCTCGGGCCCGACCTCATACGATTCGGCGATCGCCGGGACCAACTCCATCATTTCGTTACGGCGCAGCATGGGTTCTGTACCCCAGTGGAGCACGGAGTTGGCATCGTAGATATTCCGCGGGACATCCAAGTGCTTGTTCTCTTCGACCGAAGTGTAGCGGATCTGCAGCTCCAGAGGGGCGGCGTCCGGGGGCATCACCTTGCCCTGGGGCGTCACCACGTCGGGGAGGGGTGTCGGAGTCACGAGTCGTTCGACCTCCTTCTCGACCTCGACTTCCCTCTCAACCTCAACCAGCTTCTCGACCTCGACGGTCTTGATGACCTCCACGATGTCGGGCTGGCATGCTGCGGCAAGAGACGCGATAGCGCCAATGCCGGCGACTCTGAGAAACTCACGACGTGAAACAGGCTTACGCATCAGAAGACCTCCTTGTGCTCGGGTGCAGGACGTACCGGAATCCACCTATCCTCTTGTGGTACATATGGCCGATAGGTCACCTCCTCTCATCTCAAGGCCCCATGACTCATAGCCGTCCAGTGTCGGTACCTCGATCGGGGATCTGTCCAACGGCTGCCCCGTCGGCTGTTCTAGATGAACGTCCTAGTTTCCTCTGCCGTCAGTCGTGCGCATCGGGGAGAAGTCGGGCATTACGGGAACGCCCATGTCAAGCGATAAATCGCCAAACCTAAAGGTCAGGACCATGTAGTCGAAGATGTGCTGGAAGACGTCGTACTCGTCAGGGGGCACGCCTTGGCCATAGAGCGTGTACTGACGCCGTCCCAAGTAGAGAATGTGGAGTCGTCGTTTGCAGGGATCGCCGTTGAGATTGAAGGTGACCAGAAAGTCAAATCCGTGGGCTTTCTGGAGGGTGATCGGTCCATCAGAGAGGACCTGACAGTCGGGGAGTTGTTGGAGGCCTTCATGAAGTCCTTCGTGGAGCGCGGGGAGATCCGCTTCGCTGATGTCGCCCTCAAGCGCGTCGAGTTCGGTAGCGGTCACGTAGAAACCTGTGCGAGGATCGTCCTCAGGGTAGTAGACGACGCCGTGAGGGGCGGCAAGATCGGCCTGATGCCAGTTGAGTGGGCGCCAAAACGAGAAATTGAGCACGGCGTTGTGGTGGATTTTCTGACCTCGGATTAGGGTTCGCGAGTTGCTCACGTTGCTGGCCTCCTGGGTGTCGATGTGGGTCGCGACTAAGGATGCTGAATCGGGCCGCATCGGCTGAAATGGCATCATGTTGGAATGGTTACCATATTATCATACTTTACTTACGCACGCAAATGTGGAGCGATGGCGTGCTGCACGTCTATGTCCTTCTTATGTCGTGCTGATGCAGTTCTAATCTCCATCGCGTATACATGATAGAGAGAGACGAGACGCAGCATAAGGAGGGCTACGATGTCGATTTCACGCTGGGATCCTATGGATGACTTTGACGCGATTCGCCGAGAGATGGCGCGACTGATGGACGTGGGGACGTCCCCGTTCCGTTCCGGGCGGGTGGTCCGTGGAGAGCGGGGCGTGATGGCCCTGCCTCTCGATGCCTACAGCACCGATGAGGAGATCGTGATCACGGCAGCTGTGCCGGGACTCGACCCCGATGATATCGAGTTGACGTTGGAGGATCAGGCGTTGACGATCCAGGGCGAGTTTCGCGCGCCGCTGGAGAACGTCAACTACCTCTTCCAGGAGCGCCCCTATGGCCGGTTTAGCCGGTCGGTGACGATCAACGTGCCGATCGATGCCGATCGCGCCGAGGCCAAGTTCGATAAGGGTATTTTGACGATCATCCTGCCCAAGGCTGAGCATGCCAGGCCGAAGGTGATCGCGGTCAAGGCGGAGTAGGCCGACCGATCGTCGCATCTTGTTGAGCGCCGGTGCCCACAGGGCACCGGCGCTCTTTTGGCTTCAGCTGTAGCCCGCGGTGCTCTGTGCAAACGATCGCAGGGCGAATGTGGTAGAATGCCGCTTATGGTGGAGAGAGAGCAGACCAACACAGTCGCGTCCGCTGGCGCCACATCGTGCGCTTTCAGGCTGGGATCCACGTCGATCGACGGTAAGCTCGTGCTGGCTCCCCTGTCGGGTTACAATGACCAACCGTTCCGGCGGATCTGTCGCCGCTTTGGGGCCTCGTTGGTCTACACGGGGTTGATCTCGGCGAAGTCCATCGTCTATGGCCCGCCGCCGTTCGGGAACCCTCGTACGGCGGAGATGCTGCAGTTTCATCCGGACGAGATGCCGGTTGCCTGCCAGTTATTCGGCGACGAGGCCGGCGTCATCGTGGATGCGGCGCTCAAGGTCGCGTCCCTGGGCATGGCCTCTATCGATGTCAACCTCGGCTGTGCTAAGCCGAAGGTGGCGGGCTCGGGGGCCGGGGCTTCGCTGCTGCGCGACCCGGCAGGAATTGCCGATCTCTTCGCTCGGCTCACGCGTGCGCTCTCCCTGCCGGTGAGCGGCAAGATCCGGCTGGGCTGGGACGATGCGTCACGGAACTACCTCGAGGTCGCACGGGCCCTTGCGGACCACGGCGCGGCGCTGATCGCTGTACACGGCAGGACGGCGGTCCAGGGCTATCGGGGCGAGGCGGATTGGGAGGCGATCGCTGAGGTCAAGCGATCCGTGTCGATCC
>CAZYYC010000067.1:5121-6695 GCA_964650935.1 uncultured Anaerolineales bacterium | reverse complement strand
ATAGATGTCGTAGGTCTTGCAGAACGCGCCGACGATCCCGGTCTTGGCCAGCGGCGACATCAAGCAACCCGGAGATATCCAGGCCCTGTTGAATGCGACCGACTGTGATGGGGTGATGATCGGACGTGGCGCTATCGGCAATCCGTGGATCTTCGCGGGACGCCATCGTGAGGAGATCCCGTGGCATGAGCGGGCGTCTCTAGTGCAGGAGCATCTCCGCATGATGGTGGCGTTTCACGGTCCGGTGCATGGCCTGCATCGGTTCCGCAAGCATTTGCGCGGCTATCTCTCGGCGTCGGGCCTACCCAAGGGGGAGCGGCATCGCATGATGCATTGTGACGACGTTGAGGTGCTCGTGGGATGGCTGGACGAAACGGACGCGGCGGCTGCTGATGCGTGACAGTTTGCGGGGGGGCGCGACCGCTGAGCTACGCCTCGTCGGCGGGATCGTGAGGAACGATCTCGATGGCGCGTTGGATAGCGCTGCGCCCAAAGCGTTCGCGCACATCGTCCAGGGCCTGCTGCAGGCGTTGCCCTTTCTGGACCGAGGGATCCCAAAGGTGAAGCTGGGCAGCGGGCGGCGCGAGGCCGCTCACGCCGACGCCGATCAGGCGGACCGGCCTTCCGGCAGGGCGGTGTGTCTCCAACAGCAGCTGCGCCGCTCGCAGGATCTCGTCATCGCGATCGGTCGGCTCCGCGAGCGTGGTCTGGCGGGTCAGGGTGGTGAAGTCGGACCAGCGCAGTTTGAGCTTGACGGTGCTGCCGGCGAGGTCCTGGCGCCGCAGTCTGCGCCCGACGTCCTCAACGAGGCGGCAGAGGGTGCGTCGCAGCTCCTCCACATCGGCCACATCCTCTGCGAAGGTGACCTCATGGCTGATGGATTTGACCTCATGTTCGGCGGTGACGGGGCGCTCATCTATCCCACGTGCTCGAAGGGCGAGCGCTGCCCCGTGTCTGCCGAAGTGCTGCGCAAGATCGCTCTGAGGCCATGCGGCGAGGTCACCGATCGTCCGGATCCCCAGAGACTGCAGCTCCGCCGCCGTCTTTGGGCCGACCCCCCATAACTCATCCACCGGCAGCGGGGCTAGAAAGGTCGCCTCGTCCCCCGGCGGCACGACCGTGATCGCCATCGGCGAATGGCCGGAGCGCGCGCTGCGCTTGCCGACGTTGTTGGCGATCTTGGCGACGAGTTTGTTGGTCGCGACGCCCAGCGAGCTGGGCAAGGTCACCTCGCGCCGGATGGTCTGCTGCAACTCGACGGCGATCTCCCGTGCCGGTGCGCGCAGATCGCTGACGTCGATGAAGGCCTCATCGATGGAGATCTGTTCGATGCTCTTCGAGAAGTTGTGGAGCTGTGCCACCACACGGCGGGAGTAGCGGCTGTAGTCGGCCCGGTGCCCCGACAGTACGATGAGGTCGGGACAGAGCAGCATCGCTCGAGCCGTCGGCATCGCCGAGCGCACGCCAAATTGGCGCGCCGCATAGGAGCACGAGGCGATAACGCCGCGATGTTCGGGCAGGCCACCCACGGCGAAGGCCTTGCCCTCCAAGGTGGGGTCGTGCAGCGCCTCGAC
>CAZYYC010000067.1:0-5021 GCA_964650935.1 uncultured Anaerolineales bacterium | reverse complement strand
GTGGATGAGATCGCGAGGCCGATGTGCTCGGGCAGCTTGACGTAGATGCTGTTCACGAAGCCCTGAAGGCGCAGTGTCGTCTCACCTGGAAGAACGATGGCCTCCGTCAGATCCAGGTGGATATCGCCGACAAAGCAGAAGAGGCTCTCGTCACGCACCTCCCAGGGCCCCCGGCGCCGCTGGTCGCCCAAGAGCACGACGTGTGTGGCCTTGTCGGGCCCGTGGGGTCGCGTCAGCAGCCATATGCCCACGCCGATGAGGATAAGAGGCCAGACGTAATTCCAGATGTTGATCTGCAGTAGGTTGCCGAGCAAGAGCAGCAGCCCCCACGCGATGATGCCGGTGCCGATGATGATCTGGGTTCTTCGACGCATACTAACCTCCCTTGACCGCTAGCATGACCTTCACCCCTCGCCGAAAAGACGATGCCACAACTCAAGGTCCTCCTCAGAGAGGGTTGCACTCTCCTCACCTTCCACAGGTGCTAGTTTGCTCCGGTGCTTGGCGAGCCTGCTCTGAGGCTGCAGCGGTCGCGTGGCAGGCTCAACCCCTTCAGCTGGTGCGCTCTCCGCGGAGGGTGACTCTGCGAAGACCTCCAGCCACGATTCGACCTCCGTGTCGGAGAGCTCGCCCGTCTTGCGCACCACCGGTGCCTGCGGTTTGGGGGTGGCCCGTGGTGTGCGTTCGGGGAGCTTGGGAGGTGGCAGGGTGCTGTCGGGATCATCGTGGAAGACCTGCAGCCAGGCTTCGACCTCGGCTCGTGACGGAGCCTGCGGTTTGTCGCGGGGTTGACCCGCTTCGGGATCCGGCGGCAGCTCGATGCCGACCTGATCGGCGATGGTCCGTGTCGAGGGGCGTGGCGGCCTCGTCCTGCGCCCTGGCGGGCGAGAGCGCGGCTCAGGGCGCGGCTTGACCCCTGGAGCTGTTGCGGCAGGGGGTGGGGGCGGTTGGCTCTCGTCGTCCAGAGGCTCTTGAAAGATCTCAAGCCATTCCTCGACTTCGGCCGAGGAGATGGCGTCGGGCTTTTCTTTCTCAGCCTTCGGTGGGCGTTCCAGCATCTCGGCAAAGACCTGCGCCGTGAGCGTGCGTGCGCCGATCTGCGTGGCTTCATCGAGGATCTCGTGATCTGACGAGATCACGGTCCAGTTGGGCGCGTCGGGCAGCTGCTTAAGTCGTTCGGCGATGATGCGGTCGGCGTTGGTGTGATGCCGGGCGGCAAAGATAACCTTGACGTCCGTCGAGGAGAGCGCCGGCGCAGGGCCCCCGGGCAATCCGCCGTCAAAGACGACGATAGCCTTGCGCCGGATCCGTGCCGTCCACGCGCGCAGTTTCATCACCAGCTTGGCTTCATCATCGGGGTCTTCCAGGTCGATGTCCAGAAGCGCCGCGATGACGTTGTGTCCGTCAATTAAGTAGGGCATAGCTCACCTGAGCTAACTCTACCACGAACGCGCGGCCTTACAATGTGTACCTTGCCCGCTCACATCGTCCATGGCTCAGCGTGGACGTCGAGCTCGTCCGACCAGCGGGCGTGCAGGGCCGCAAGCTCATCGCGAATGTCCTCGGGCAGCGGTGCGCTGCGCTGCGCTGCATCGACGAACTCCTGCAGGTGGCCTATGCGGCTTGTCGAGCCGACGGTCGCGCGAACCTGGGGGAAACTTTGGGCGAAGCGGACGCAGAACGCGGTCCAGCTCTCGATCCCTGAGCGCTCGAAGATGGGTGCGACCTCGACGGCGCGCTTCTGCAGGTAGTCCTTCCAGGCGGCGCCGGGCACATCTCGCAGCCGATGGACCGGACCGCCGGAGACGGTGCGCATCGCGACGATGGGCTCGTTCCGCTCGATCAACAGGTCCCAGAGCTCATTGGAGGCAAAGCGTTGCAGGGGGTTGAGGTAGAAGATGTAGCCATCGATAATGCCCTCCGGGTAGCCGGCGCGCAAGGCCTTGAGCGGCGCCTCCGAGGTCCAGGGGAAGATCTCGACGACGAAGCGATGCACCAGGCCCTCCTCCTTGAGGCGGACGAACCCCTCGTAGCAGGGCCCGCCGTGGGCAAACTCCTCGGCGAGCTGACCTCCGAGACAGAGCTGTCCGATGTCCAGGCTCTCCAGCCCCAGGGGCTCCAGGTTCTGGTGGATCATCTCCCGCAACTCGTCAAGGGTGTCCCATCCGATCTTGATGATCAACTTGGGGACACGCGTTCGGTCCTGATCAAAGGCTGCACGTAGTACCTGGAGCGCATCGCCGTAGGTGTGGCTGGTGTGGAACCACATGCCCGTCGGGAAGCTGTTGCACGCATCCATCGCCGCGCGTGCCACGGCGACCCGCTTCTCGAGAGCGATGCGGTCATCACCCAGCCGTGTTGTCCCATAAATGTACGGCGAGAGGTCGGTCAGCAAGCTGCGTTTGTCGATATTGGGTCCCTGATCCATCGTTATCTCCCTCCACTATGTCGTCTGTCCACCATGTGTAGAGCAGTGATGATGGTGTCACCATGAGTCGCCGCCCGTCACCCACAGGCCTGCACTGCCGGGTTGCCAGAGCCATGTCTGCCCGGCGACATCGGGCTCCAGCCGGCAGGTGAACGCATGTCCCTCGTGTACCAAGGTTGGCTCATCCTCACGGATCCGGTAGAGCCCGTTCCCTACACAAAGCCAACCGTCACCGTTCTGATCCAGGGCCAGGCTCGCGGTGCCGGCATCGCTGATCTGGGTCCAGGATCCCTCGCGGACGCGGAACAGGAGGTAGACGCCGACATCACAGCTCGCACCACCGCAGGGGGCCATTGTCACCCAAGCAGTCTCAGTGCTGCCAAGGGTCAGATCGACTCCATAGCCCCATCTCAGCGGTTCGGGGAGCGTAACGTCGGGGTGTGCAAACTCCTCCCAGCTCTGTCCGGGCGTATAGCGCCAAAGGTTACCGTCAACGGTCACCCAGATCCGGCCCGCGGCGTCGACCTCGACATCCTCGATACAGCCTGAGCCGACAACGGACGAGGTCTGTCCCTCCCAGGCCGTCCCGTTGGTCCAGCGAGCTCCCTGGCCCAGAGGCCCCGGCCCGCCCCAGGCGCAGTCGGTCACCCATAGGTCGCCGGCGCTGTCGATCGCCAGGTCGCGAAGACGAAAGCCGAATCCCATCTCGACCATCTCGGCGGAAGGCGTGAAGCCGGCCTCCTCCGGCGAGATGATGCGCCAGCCTTCGCCGTCGAACACACGGACATCTTGGTTCGTCACCAGCCAGCTCCAGCCCCGCGCGTCGGTGACGAGCCGGTCGCTCACCGTCGCATAGGGTACATCGCGCGAGACGTGCCCGATGGGTGCCCAGCCCGACTCCGCGCCGAACGTTCGCGAGGCTTGGTCGCTCCACACCGTCACCTGATCGCCGGACGTATCTGTTGTCCAGGCACGCGAGGCTTCATCGAAGCCTAAGATGATGACGGGTTCGCGACTCAATGGACGCCACACCCCCTCACGCAGGACGCTCAGTCCCTCGTCGGACCCGACCCAGAGAGCGCCGTCGGGGGCAGCTCTGACGTCATCGACGGCGCCTGGGAGAGATCCGGAGGGCGCCTCAGTAAACGGTCCGAATATGCTTCTGGGTGGCGGTGTAGGTGTGTCCGCATCGGGTAAAGACTGCGACGCCGTCGGGGTAGATATCGGCCCCATTGTCGGGGGCAGGGGCACGGTTGGCGTGGCCTCCACTGGGGGGCTTACCGTGGCCTGAGACACGAGCATCTCAATCACGCCGCATCCCAAGCCGGCGCAGGCTAGCACGATGAGGGCGAGGTGGGTGGCAAAGTATGTCCGTTCTCGGTTCATCGTGGCCTCCTCAACTGAGCTGGTCGACCGGCAGGCGCAGGACGAATGCGGACGACCAGCCGGATAGGGCTTACAGCCAGACGGTGATCAGGGCCGAGCGATCCTCGTCAGCCTCGACGGGGCCACCCTCTCCCGTCACCATCAGCGACCGTCCCTCACCCCCAAGATCCCACAACTTCCCTGCCAGGAAGACATTGATCCCCGCTCGGGCGCTGCTGCCGGTGATGCGCCCGGCGAGGGCGTACTTGTGCCAGGCTTGTTCCTCGGTGAGTCTCCCGATATCCTCGGGATCGACATCACCAGGTCTGGGAGCGCCATCATAGCCACGCCACGGATGACGCCATGCCCCCGGGGTCGCGATATACGAAGGGACGGCGATCAGTTCGGCACCCTGTGCACTCATGCGTTCGTAAGGGGCGGGATACCAGGCATCGGCGCAGATCAGCACGCCCAGACGGCCCGCAGGTGTGTTGAAGACGGGCAGACTGTCGACCGCAGCCGGCGTCAGAAAGTGGAGTTCAGAGCCGACGGGGTGGGCCTTGCGCACGAGGTCGGGATACGCACGACCATCGGGGGCGAAGACGGCGGTGACGCCGTAGAGCGGACCGTTCCCGGCAACGACGTGGCCCTTCTCGACATGGGGCGCCGGCAGCACGGTTGATCCCGCGACCATCGTGACGCGGTAGGTCCGTGCCAGTTGGGAGAAGACGGCTTGGTAGGCCTGTGCTATGCTGCCTGCCCGGGCCCGGAAAATCGCGGCAGCAAACCGGTCTTTCTCCCGGGTCTTGAGCAGCGCCGACAGCAGCCCGCCGGGACGGTGCAGGGCCAGGGCAGCCATCGCGCCGGTGAGGCTGCGTGCCCGCACGACAGCTCTGCCGGCGCCGGTCACCGCCAACCACGTGCCGAGGTACTCGGGCCAGACGACGATTGTCCGTGCGTTGAGCCAGCCCCGCCGCCGTGCGATCTTGAGATAAGCTGCCAGCTTGTTGAAGAGCGTCGCTGCCCTGCGGTAGTCTTCAGGTGTCATCCAGGGCTGGATGCCCAAGAGGTTGCCGCGGCCCGTGTCGTGGCCTAACTCAAGCAGCTGAGGCTGGTGTATGTCGTCCATATGAGGTTGCTCCCCCCATAGTATACACGCGTTTGGGGGCTCCGGCCCACCGCATGGGAATAGGGATTCCAGGGAGCGGTGCTATACTCACGGGCGAAG
>CAZYYC010000066.1:8691-18647 GCA_964650935.1 uncultured Anaerolineales bacterium | reverse complement strand
GCCTCGAATGCCTCGCGGGTCATAGGAGCGTAGGCGGGCCTGGGAAAGGAACGGGTCAGCTTCTGCGTGATCCCCTGATCACGTGAGAAACAGGTGCTAGCGCCCTCCACGAAGGGCACGTGCGACCAGGTGTCGATGCGTTGCGCCTCTGACAGGGTGGTGAAGACAAGATCGAGCTTGCGCAGGTCCTCGAAGCAGACGCGGGTGGTCCGGGTCGGCTCTCCCGCAAACTGCTCTTTGGCAAAGAGCGTCCCCAGAGGCGTCAGCCAGTCCGTAGAAGGGAAGAAGCGCGCCATAGCATCATCGCGAACGACGATGAAGGCGTCGACGTCGCTCCACGAGTCAAGTCTGTCGGGCTCCAGGGCGGAGCCGTAGAGGACCAGCGCCACCACATCCTCGTCGGCCTGCAGCAGATTCGTCAGACGCTCAATCGTGTCGGCGTGCCAGGTTGTCGATTTCTGATTCGATGAATCCATGGTCTCCTCAGTCGGGTGTGGGGATGCCGAAGCTATCTTGGCAGCACCGTGTCATTCGATGGTTGCAGGCAGGAGGTGCAGGACGCCGGCGTCACCCTCGGGCGTGCCCTCAAAGGGGATGACCTCGAGAGTGAACGTGTCGTAGAGCACCAGGTCCAGGCCGGCAGGCCCGGAGGGTGCGTCACTCGGGAGCGTGAGATAGGTGACGTCGCGAAAGGCCCAGCCCGTCTCCCACCAACTGGTGGGCTTGCTGCCTCCGCCGGGAAGTCCGTCGTGCTGTGCGAGGAGAGCGCCGCCGGCATCGGCGATCCTGACCGACACCGTGCGTTCGACCCCGGGCGATCCCAGTGCTTCCCAGTAGAGGGTGACCCGCACCGTTTGACCCGGGTGCAGGAGCAGTGGGGCTGAGGTGGTCGTGTGGTAGACGCCTTGATCGTCGGCGACGGCGACCTCGATACGCTCGAGATGGATCGCACCTTCTGCCGTTTGACCCACAGGGAAGGCCGGCTGCTGAGGGGCGTGGCGCCCGAGAATGTAGAAGCCATCGACCTCCTCGAGGACGACAAGTGCGGCATCGGCGACGTGTCGGTCGATCGCCTCGTTGATGCCCATACGATCGAAGGGATAGGCGTCAGCGTGCCGGTCGAGCACGAAGATGTCGATGGCCTCCTCCCCGATGCGAATCCATGGATAGTGGTAGATATCGTGCCGTAGCGTCAGGTGGGGTACATAGGGAACCTGGGCTGCCACAGCGGCTTCACGGGGAACGCGCTTCAGCAGTGAGCCGATGAGGCGATCCCGGGGCGTCACGGCGTAGGTCGCCGGGTCGTACCGTCCGCCCAGCGGCGCCTGACTGAAGAGAGCGTAACCCACCAGCGTGGTGACCAAGAGCCACGCCATCGCGATCCGCTCCCAGCGGCGCGGCAGGCGCTCCCAACCCACCGCGATCGCCCCGAAGAGCACAGGCAGGATCGTCGTCGGGTACCATTTTCCCAGCTCCATCATATCGATGTCCGAGCTGAGAAACATCAGCGCGACGAAGGGGACGCAAATCACCACCCAGCGGGGCTCCAGAAAGGGCAGGACCAAGCCCAGAGGGAGCAGGATGCGTCCGATGGCGCCGAGCTGGGTAGCGCCGAACATCTGACGCAGTAGTGCTGAGGGGGCCTCGATGAGGGTTGCGACGATGCCATGGTAGCCGTCGCCGAGATGGCTGAAATAGTAGAGCTGCGGGTAGATGAACTGATGGCCCTTGGCGGCGCTGAGGTGTGGGATGATCCACAGGCTCACGACGATGAGCCATAGGCTCCCGAACAGCGCCAGGCCAAGGCCCCACCAGCGCTCCTTCTCGAAGATCAGCAGGTAGAGGCCGATCATCACCACATAGGGTGCCACGCTCTCTTTGGCTAACAGCGCGATGCCGAGGCCGGCGAGCATCAGTGCGCGACGCTTGGTTGCCAGTCCATGGAGGCCCAGGGCCAAGAAGGGCATACCGAACGTGATGCGCCGCACCTCGAAGAGCGTCACATCGTGGAGGGCCGGGTTGAGGTAGAAGGCCAGGAGGAACCAGGGCGCGAGGCGCGGACGCTTCCTGCGCATCAGGTCATAGAGCACGAGCCCGGTGACGGCGACGCTGAGGGCTTGCGTGAAGAAGAGTACCCGTTCGCTGTTTATCAGGCTGACCAGCGGCGAGGCGGCTGCCATCAGAGGGGAGAAGTGGTTGCCCAAGATGGAGCCGTAGGTGATGGTGGTGAAGAGGAACTGTCCGTGGCAGGTGGCCCAGATGGCTTGGGTGAAGCGTGCGAAGTCATAGACGCGGGTGTTGAAGGCGCTGTGTTTGGCGTTCATCAGCGCGAAGGCGATCAGGGTGAAGAGGGCCGCCATCGCGTAGGCGCCCCACGACTGCCACAGCTGCGAGAGGCGAGTGAGGGTGGGGCGATGTCCGGGAGGGGCGACCGGCGCGGTCTCAACGTGGTGCGACTGCTGGAGTTCGGTCATCCGTCATCTCCTCCGGTGAGCGGTACGACGATGAAGGATTCGCCGTTCGGAAGCGACAGGGGGATCTGGGATTCGCTGTCATAGAGACCGATCCGCAGGATGAGGGTCTCGGGCGCTACCTGCTGCGTCCACGTCAGCGTGTGGGTGTCGCGGATGCGGGCGCCCGGTGACAGCACGGTCGTGGGACGATGGGCATCGGCGGGCCAGCTATCGTGCTGCGCGAGCAATCCTCCGGTGCCGTCAAGAAGGTGTACGAAGGCTGTGTAGTTGCGATCCATCTCCTGTTCCGCTTGCCAGTAGAGCTCAATGCGCGCAGCGTGCTCTCCAGGCGGTGCCGCTGTGCGTTGGAATCCGCCCACAGCGCTGTCCGTCACGACAGTATAGCCCCACAACGTCATCGCGTCGCTCCACGTGTCGTGGCGCAGCGCGGCAGGCTGAGCCTCGCCAACGTGTCGAAACAGGTAGAACTCGTCAACCTGTGCCGCAATCTCGTAGGCAGAGGAAGCGAAGACCTCGTAGAAATAGGACCAGTACTGCCCGTAAGGCAGTGGGTAGGTGCCCATGCTGCGATCCAGGGCCACGTAATCGACCTGGGTGCCGGCAGGTACCCAGGGGTGAAGGTAGATGCGCTCACGATGCGACAGGTGTGGGACGAGGGCGTCCTGGGCCGACACCGTGGCTGCTGCGGGTACAGTCCGCAAGATGCGTCTGACGGCGCGGTCGTGAGGCACGACGCGGTAGTGCTGAGGTTGGAAAGCCGCGCCGGGCCACATCGGGCTCCAGAGGAGCCACGCTGCTCCTCCGGCGGTCACCAGCGCGACCTGAACGGCACGCCACCTATGGCGAGGAAGTCGTTGTGCGCCCACAGCCACCGCCCAGAAAAGCACGATCAGGGGGATGGAGGGGTACCAGTCCTCGAGGCGGCCCATGCGGTCAGCACTGCTGGTTAGGAGAAAGCCCAGATAGGGCAGCATAAAGGCCGCCAGCTCCGGTGCCGGGACGAACAGGAAGAGGCTGGGGGCGAGGAAGATGAGCAGGGCCGGCAGCCGATCGCGTTGCCAGAGAGGACGGAGTAGGGCTAGTGGGTCGCGCAGAAGGTTGGGCAGGATCTCGTCCAGTGATGAGCCCAGGTGTCCGAAGCTGTCGCCGGCGTGGCGGTATCCGCTCTCCTGATTAAGCGCCGGCAACACGGCAAACGGCACGAGCACGAGGTAGGTCAGACCGATCAGGGTCAGGATGGCTCCGAGCTTGTGCGAGCGCTGAACCAGACCCACGTAGAGGCCCACCGCCATACAGATGAAGGCCATGTCCTCCTTGCAGAGCAGCGTCACGGTCAATGCTACCAGCATCGGGACGTGCCGGCGCTTGAGCATCCAGTAGAGGGTGAGCGAGGTCGTGAAGATGGCCAATGTCACCCGACGAAACTCCACCAGGTTCACTTGGTGGAGAGTCGGATTCATCAGGAAGGCGGCGTACACGGCGAGCCCCAGCCAGGGGGCATCCTCGCGCAGGGCGCGGTAGATGAGGAAGCCCGAGGCTGCCATCAACAGAGACTGGATGATGAAGAGGAGGCGCACATTGGGCCAGAGCCGGTAGAGCGGTGCATAGAGCGCCAGCGCAGGTGAGAAGTGGCTGTGCAACACCGAGGCCTCGCTCAACGTCGTGGCGAAGAAGCGACCACGCGATGTGTTCCAGATCGCTTGATCGAATTTGGCCAGGTCGAGCGCGCGGGTGCCGAACCCATCGTGTTTGCGAATCGTGATGACGGAGAAGATGACGCTGTAGAGGAGCAAGAGCAGGATCGCGACACGGTCGGGGCGTCGAAGACCGGTCAACCACGCAGCGATGGCGCTTTGCGCGCGTGCCGGGACGCGTCTCTCGCGTGGAACTGCGTCGAGATGAGGTGAGGTGGGATGCTGAATCGGTGTGTTTGACACAGGCCCTATCGTAGCCGGAGGTGGGCCGAAGTCAACCTGGGGGCGTGCCCCACGCCCCCAGGTCATTGATTCGGACGGCTACACCAGCTTTTCGAGCGCCCGAGCCACTCGAACGGCCTCGGTGTCCTCCGCCGGTACATTGGAGATCCCTTGGGCGATCGATCCGATGCGGGTGCATTCGGCAATGGCCTGCGCGATGTTCAGCGGGCGCGGCTCGGTGCCGGCGAGACGTGTATAGTTGACGCGATAGATCTTGGTCAGGACATCATCGGGGAGCGACAGTCCACGGATGACACCATCCTCAGGCTTGCCCAACAGGAAGTCAACGCCCTCGGGGACGCGGAATGTGTCATCGCTCTCCAGCCAACGGAAGACGATGCCGGCACGGTAGATCGACTCGTCCACCGTGTTGCGACCGGCGATATCGGTCCCGAAGACGATGCGATCGGCATACTTGAGGAAGAACTCGCGTGTTGTGTCGGGGTCGTGTGACATGTTGTAGAGCATTTCGATGCCGGGTGTCAGGTCGAAATGGGCCCGTGGATGCGCATCGAAGAAGCGCGCCGCGCGATCGAGGTCAGCCGACAGGAAGTAGAAGTGGGCAAAGATGATGCGTAGGTTCGGGTGCCGGTCAAGGATCTCATCCACCTCGGCGTAAAGCGTTTCTTTCTGTACGTCCTCGTCGCTGTACCCCCAGCCCTTCTCCCTGGCCCACGCGGGAAGCAACTCGGGCTGCCAGAACTCCTCAGGATCGTTGACGTGCCAGACGATGGGCATATCCAGCTCCTCAACGCGTGCCCAGTAGTCGGCGAAGTAGCGATCGGTCACGGGGATGTCCATGACCTGGCGAGAGGTGGGCTTGCCTTCAATCATCTTGATGCCGTCACAGCCCATCGCCTTGAAGCTCTCAAGCTGCTTCACGAGGCTCGGCGTGTTGACGCGACCCTCTGAGATCTGCTGTCCGTGGTTGAGGCCTGCGAAGACGTAGAAGGTGCCGGGATGGCGCGCCTTCATGTAGAGCGACTGGGGAAGTCCTGCGCCTTCAGCTGGGTTCTGGATGGAGACGAGTCCCATCTTCTCAAGGCCTACCGCCTTCAAGATGTCCAGGACGTGGGCCTCATCGGAACTCGGGCCCATATGGACATGTGCATCGATGATGCCGGTCATATTTGACTGCCACTCGTTCATGTCAAGCCTCCTTAGGTCTGTGTGCCACGCGAGCGTTAGTTTACACGACATTGGCATGACGATCAAACGGATCGGCTTGCGAATGCATGGATTGGCTCTATAGTAAGCCTATGTCATTCTATACACAATTCGCTGAGACCTATGAGGCGATCTTCCCGTTCAGCGGGACCGTCTATGACTTCCTGCGCCGGCATCTGCCCGAGCCGCCCGCGCGTGTGCTCGATGTCGGTTGCGGCACCGGGCACTACGCCGGCGCGCTGGCTGCGGACGGCTATGATGCCCTCGGCGTGGATCTCGATGCTGCCATGATTGCCTATGCGCGGTCCCACTATTCGGCGGCGACCTTTCAGGTCATGAACATGGTCGACATCGCCGGGCTGGAGGGACCCTTTGCCGGCGTGGCGTGTATCGGCAACACGGCTGCGCATCTGAACCAGGACGAATTCGCCGCCTTCATCGATGCTGTGGCGCGGATACGGATCCCCGGTGCTCCCTGGATCCTGCAGGTGATGAACTGGGACTACGTGTTGACCCAGACGGAGTTTGCCTTGCCCGTGATCGAGGGAGAGGGTGGGGTGACGTTCTATCGCGTCTATCGCGAGATCTCTGCATCGCAGGTCACCTTCGCCACACGGCTGGAGGATGGAGGGCAGATCCTTTTCGAGGATGCTGTGCTGCTCTATCCCTTGCGGTCGGAACAGATTGTCGCGTGTCATGAAGAGCGCGGGTTCGAGTTGGTCCGGCACGTCGGTTCGTATGATGGAGCTCCCTGGGTACCGGATCGTTTTTCTGCTAACATCTTTGTCTTCCGCTAGGTCGCGTCACTGCGTCAGAATCGGAGACCGATATGCGCCTCAGCGATATCGTGGAACGCAACGTCAACCCGGCGCCGTGGGCTGAGGGTGAGAAGATCCCCTGGGATGAACCGGGTTTCAGCGCGCGGATGCTCAAAGAGCACCTGTCCCAGGGCCACGACGCCGCCAGCCGTCGGCTTTCGATCATTGATCGGCACGTCGCGTGGATCCACACGCACGTCCTCGACACACACCCGACCAAGGTGCTGGATCTGGGCTGTGGTCCCGGGCTGTACACCAGCAGGCTGGCGCGTCTGGGCCACACGTGCACAGGCATCGATCTCGGCCCCGCCTCGATCGCCTATGCGCGTACCGAAGCAGCACGTGACAACCTCCCCTGCGCCTATCGCTTGGCAGACGTGCGCGATGCAGACTTCGGCAACGGCTATGGTCTGGCGATGTTGATCTTTGGTGAGATGAACGTCTTCAAGCCGGCGGATATTCAGCACATCCTGTGCAAGGCCTATGAAGCGCTTTCACCCGGTGGTTGGCTGCTTCTCGAGCCGCAGTCGCCGGAACAGGTGGAACGAGATGGGAAGGCGGCCCCGTCGTGGTACACTGAGACATCAGGGCTCTTCTTAGATGCACCCAGTCTCGTGCTGACCGAGAACTTCTGGGATGCCGATGCTGCTGCGGCGACGGTCCGCTACTACGTCGTCGATGCCACCACGGGTGAGGTCACGCGTCACGCGCAGAGTGTGCAGGCCTACACCGAGGACGACTTCCGTCGCCTGCTGACTGCCTCGGGTTTTGCGGAGATCACCTTCTATCCCTCGCTCACCGGAGGTCCCGCAGAGGATGGTTACGCATTGTTCGTGATCTTGGCTCGGCGCCTGTAACCGAATCGTCGCAAGCCTTTAACCCAAAACCTACCTTCTGTGCTATCATAAGTCTGTGGCGTCCGGACTGCCAGGTCTTGGGACGCTGCGCTTCAGACTTGCGGACCAAGAGCTACAGGAGGTTCACCATGACCGTTCAGCTGAACAGGGTTGTCTGCTTCATCCTGTCGTTAGGTGTGCTCACGGCTTTGCTTGTTGCCGCGGCGATTCTCGCTGCATCAGCGGGCGCCTGACCTCAGCGAGCGATCCCTCGTTGTAGGGTCTGCTACTCAGGCAGGCCTAGCAGACTGTTCCACGCTTGGTGCGCGAACCGACGTGAGTCCTAAAAAAGCGTGCCCGCCTCGGTCCCGAGGCGGGCACAGCGATGTGAGGTGCGCTACGGTTGACGACACACGGGCAATCAGACGTCTCCGTCCGTGTAAAAGGCGACCCCCATCGTGCCCGGTCCCCCGTGGGTTCCCACAACCGGGGACAGGATGCGGGTATGTAGGTGTCTGGGCTTCAGGCGCTCGATGACCATCTCCGTGAACGCAGGCAGATCGGCGTCCGCCTCGGCATGAACAATGGATAAGTCCACGGGTTGACGACCGGCGAGACGCTCCTCGGCGATCTCGACAACCCGCCGGAGCGACTTGTTGCGACTGCGAACCTTCTCGAGGGCCTCGACGCGTCCCTCCTGGATGGTCAGAACGGGCTTGAGGTTCAGCGCTGATCCCAACAGCCGTGCGGCCCCTCCGATGCGCCCACCCCGGTGGAGGTACTCCAGCGTGTCCACCGCGAAGATGAGGTGCGAGGCATGCTGGCAACGTCGTACGGCAGCCATCGCCTCCTCGATGGTCTTGCTTTCCTCGGCGACCTGCTGTGCTACGAGCACCTGCAGACCCAGCCCCATCGAGACCGAGTTGGAGTTGATCAGCTCAATGCGAAGGTCGGGGTTGGACTCCGCCAGATACGACCTGGCCTGGACGGCGGAGGCCATCGTGCCGCTGAGCTCGGCAGAGACGAGGACGGCGAGAATGGCGTCCACTTCGTGTTCCTTCGCCACCGCCGTGAGGAACTCGATGAAGGCGCCTGCGGAGGGCTGGGAGGTCTTGGGCATGTCCTTGCGCTCCTGCAGCATCCGGTAGAAGGTCGGTGCGTCAAGGGTTACGCCATCGATATAGGTGTCCTCGCCCCAGTGGACATTCAGCGGAATGACTGGAATCCCGAGTTCCTCGGCGGGACCTGGTGATAGGTTCGAGGTACTGTCAGTGACTACGGCGAACTTTTTCATCGTCGATCCTTTCGGTACACTGGACTGGTAGACATGCGTTCTTTCGACCATCATAACACACAAGGGCACCCGAAGATACGCGCCATGAAGCTTAGCACGGAGTTATCAGGCCTCCTGGCAGCCTTGCTCGCCCCTCAACGTCGCTGCACAAGCGGCAGGAAGGTAGGATGGAGCTGCACCGCGACCGTAACCTGCACCGGGAGGATGATCGGGTTCTCGGGGACCTCGTGGGCATCCGCTGTGATCGTGACGGTTGCGGTGTAGGTGCCTGGCGGCAGGCCGCGAGGGTCGACCGTCACCGTGAAGACCTCCCCGGCAGCGCCAAACTGGGGCACGACGGCCATCTGGAGTTCATCCGTCTCTGTGGCAACCGACCACATGAAGGGCGCCTCGCCGGTGTTGCGAACGGTGACATCGCGCGAGACGACGCGTGTTGCATCGACGGCCTGCAGCCAGGCGAGGGCAGCGGACGAGAGCTCCATGCCCCAGAGCTCCCACGAGCGCGGGCGTTTGGGCATGGCGGCGAGCGCTGTATAGGCCGGGCGTGGGCCGGCGTCTTCGTTCAGGATTGCGAAGTAGCGCAAGGGTTCGCACTCGCCGTACCAGGGCATGACACTGAAGTCGAGGTTGGAGACGATCATCGGGCCCATCCAGGGCCAGTGGGTCTCTGCGTAGGCAAAGGCCCGCGCCAGGTAGTCGGCTTGCTGCGCCGCGGTGACCTGCTGCCAGGCGAAGCCGATCCGATCCCAGTCAGCGTGGCAGGTCGGCGACTCGAGCAGCCAGCCGAACTCGGTGGCCCAGACGGGCAGGGCGCCATCCCCGCCGGCGACCATCACGGCGCGGATGTCTTCGGCGCGTCGGAAGTTGAGTAGGTCCCATCCCCACGTCTTGTCCTCGGGTGGGCCGCCAAAGCCGTAGTTGTGGATGCTGATCGCGTCGAAGTGGCCCTGCAGCCCGGCATCGTACATCGCCTCGAGGAAGGATACGTCGTTCATAGCACGTCCCTCGTCCATACCACCGGTCGGCGCAAGACTTCCCGCCACGATGAGTATGCGCGGATCGGCGGCTTTCGCGCCGCGATAGGCTCGTTTGACCATCTCAGTATAGCGCACAGGATCGACCGGCTCGTAGCCCCATTGGAAGTCCAGATTGGGTTCGTTCCAGACCTCAAGGGCGACGCGGTACGGGAAAGCGCACGTCGCGCGGCGTGCCGCGATATGCGCCGTGAGGTCGTGGAAGAAGAGCTCCCACCCTGCCATCTCGCCATCGCGGATAGGGGTCCAATCGTTCGCGTCCCTCTCCACCCGCAGCAGGACGTGGAGGTTGTGCGTGCACGCCTCATCCAGCCGCCAGTTCACCGTGTCCCAGTTGTAGACACCGTTGTGGTGAGG
>CAZYYC010000066.1:0-8591 GCA_964650935.1 uncultured Anaerolineales bacterium | reverse complement strand
ACGAAGCTATCGCCTCCGAAGGCCGGGCTGATATCGCGGATGGCGATGCGTCCGGGGCCCTCGGTCTCCACGGTATAGGGCACCTCAGCGGTGAAGGCCACGGCCTCACCGAAATCGCCGGTGAGGGTTACGGGCAGCGTCCCGACCACAGCACCCATCGCGTCCTGCACCTCGACGACCAGCGTCTGCTCGAAGCCGGCCCAACCGAAGGCTGAGATCTGAGCCAGCCCGCCCGAGACCGTGTCTCCGGTGCTCGGGCTCAGTAGCGCGACCTGCTGCGGGTAGGAGGGCGCTGTGATAACGTCTTCCGGGCCTCCTGCAGTAAGCGTGACGCCGACGGACTCGAGGGCGATGATCCCCCCATCGCGGGCGCTGACGTCATAGACCTGGATGAAGGCTTGCACCTCATCATCTACCGCTACTTCGACGTCGATCTCGAATGGGCCGCGCTCACCGAGCATCGCGTCGATCATGGCGGGCACGAGTGCGAGCTCGACGCCGTCAGCCGAGACGACGCGAACGACCAGGGTCTGTTCGAAGGTCGGATCGGCAAGGCCGGCAACCGTTACCGGACTCACGACGCGAGAACCTGGGCGGGGTGAAAGGATGGCGATCTCGGCCTCGGGCCGGGGATCGCCCGGCACCTCTGCGGCGGGGCTCGGGGTTGCGGTCGGTGGCGGTGCGGTCGCTGTCGCTGTGTCGGGTGTCTCGGTCGGCGTCTGGGTTGGCGGCACGGGAACGGGGGTCTCGGTTGGGGGCACGGCGGTCGGCGTGGGCATGATCGGTGCAGGCGTGGGCGTGCAGCCGAGCATCAGCAGCACAGCCAACAGCACCGTCAATCGTGATCGGTTACCCATAGTGACACCTCCTGTAGGGTGATCTGGGCCAGCACGAGCCTGATTCTAACATAAAGTCGTCCTGTGGGCTCCCTTGAATAGCGACTGAACGCTACACTGAGCATCGTCACCGCAGCGAGTTGCGGCGCCGACTCGCTCACCTACAATAGGGCTGAGGTGCTGTCCGTCGATGCACCACCGCTCGGAGTTGCCACCGGCTAGGAGGAGCTGAGGTATGCGTGAGCGATCCGATCCACTACCTTTCTATGACGCGCTCCGACGCTGGGTACTTTCTGATGGCGCAGGCTTTATGGCGCTCGCGGTCCTGGTGGGGATACTGACCGGCGTCGCGTCCATCGGCTTTGTGGGGCTGATACGCACCTTCGAGGGTTGGTTCGCCGCTGTTCGCGCTCTGTTGGCCCACGTGTCACCTGTGCTCACCGTGTCGGTTCCCGCCTTCGGGGGTCTTGCGGCCGGGCTGTTGATCACCTATGTTGCAGAGGAGATGCGCTACGGCGGCATTCCGCCAACGTTGCGCGCCATTACCCTGGAGGGATCGCGCTTGCGGGCACGGCTCATCTGGGCGAAGCCGCTGGCAACGGCCCTGTGCATCGGCACCGGGGGCTCGGCGGGCCGGGTGGGGCCTATCGTCCAGATCGGTGCGGCGCTCGGTTCGCAGGTGGGTCAGCGGTTTCGTCTCACCGACGAGCGCATCCGTAACCTTGTCGCCTGCGGCGCTGCGGGCGGGATCGCGGCGACCTTCAACGCGCCGATTGCCGGGGTGATTTTCGCGCTGGAAGTCATTCTGGGTGAGTTCACCGAGAGCTTCTTCACCCCTATTGTCATTTCCGCCGTCACCGCCAGCATCATCAGCCGTAGTGTGTTGGGGACCGCCGTCGCCTTTGTGGTGCCTGCCTATACGCTCGTGCAACCATTGGAGATCGTCTTCTACGTAGGGTTGGGAGGGCTGGCGGGCTTGGTCGCCTGGGTCTATATCACCAGCTTCTATGGCGCTAAGGATCTCACCGCGCGGCTAGGACGTGTGCCGCCGGCGCTCCGCCCTGCTCTCGGCGGACTGCTGCTGGGGGTGCTCGCGCTCCTGGTTCCGCAGATCCTGGGGATGGGCTTCAGCCAGGTCGGCCTGGCCCTTGATGGGCGGCTCTCGCTGCCCCTGATGGCGGGACTTGTGGCGGCGAAGTTGCTGGCCACGGACCTGACGTTGGGGTCGGGCAGTTCTGGCGGCCTCTTCGCGCCGGCGCTTTTCATGGGCGCCATGTTAGGTGGCGCCTTCGGTGAACTGCTGCACCTGCTGCTGCCGGGCACGGCCCTCGCGCCCTCCGGCGCTTACGCCCTGGTGGGGATGGCGGCGGTCTTTGCTGCGGCAGCTCATGCGCCGATGACCTCATTGCTCATCATCTTTGAGATGTCCGGTAGCTACAGCTTGATCCTACCCCTGATGCTCGCCGCAGGTCTGAGCACGGCGATGGTTCGAGTGTTCCAGCGCGAGTCGATCTACACACTCTCGTTGGCACGGCAGGGGATCCACATTCGGCGTGGACGAGAGTCGGACGTGCTGGAGCGTGTGCGGGTGGATGAGGTGATGGTCGATGCGCCCGTGACGGTGCGGTTGGCGACGACCTTGGCTCAATTGGCGGCCTTGATAGATAAAACGCAGCACCGTGGCTATCCGGTGCTCAACGACGAGGACGTGCTTGTGGGCATGATCTCATTCCAGCATCTTATGTCGGCCCGCGTGCGCTGGTCGAACTGGGAGGCGCACCGGGTAGGGGACATCTATGATCGTGTGCTCGTCACCGCCTACCCGGACGAGTCGGTCTCGGTGGCGCTCCAGCGCATGGGAAGCTATGACGTCAGCCGCCTCCCGGTCGTGGCACGCGACGCGCCATCACGGTTGCTGGGTATCGTGCACCGCAGCGATGTCGGCGCCGCCTATCAGCAGGCGCTGGTGTACCTAGGCGATCGGGGCCGAGAGGCGCAAGGCCGGCAGGCTGGGGAGCGGGACGCCTCAGAGACCGTCGATCTCGTGGTGGCAGCCGGCGCACCCGCGGCGGGCGCGCCGATTCGGGCTACTCCGTGGCCCCCGGGCTGCCTCATCGTGGCGGTGCATCGTGGGGACGAGGTCTTGGTGGGACGGGGCGACGTCGTCATCGAACCGGGCGATCGACTCACGGTCTACGCGCGGGAGGGAAGTGTGCCTGAGTTGGCGATGCTGCTGAGGACCGAAGAGAGCGGGCAGCAGCGGCCCGTCGACTAGCGGCCAGTTAACCTGATGCATGGGAGCTGTCAGCCTGGCAGCTAGGCTGTGGTGTCTCGCGGACTTTGTCGTGGTCGTCAGGCGTGTTGGGCCGCTGCGACGACGCGCGCGACGGCGCGCGTCTCGGCCTTGATGGCTTCCTCGTCGAGGGTCAGGAGCGTTCGATTAGCCATCACCTGCCGACCGTGAATGAAGACGTCGCTGACATCGTGTTTGTCCACAGCGTAGCAGAGGTGGGAGTAGACGTCGTAGAGCGGCGTGACGTGCGCGGCGCTGAGATCGATCACGGCTAGGTCGGCGAGCTTGCCGACTTCGAGCGAACCGATGCGATCGTGCAGGCCCACGGCGCGAGCGCCGCTGATCGTCGTCATAGCAAACGCTTGCTCTGCAGGCAGGATGGTCGGGTCGAACGCGACGCCCTTATGAAGCAGTGCGGCGGTGCGCAGCTCGCCGAGGAGGTCCAGATCGTTGTTCGTCGCTGCGCCATCGGTGCCCAGTGCGACGTTGACCCCAGCAGCCAACATATCGGGTACGCGCGCTACGCCGTTACCGAGCTTGAGGTTGGACTCGGGACAGTGGGCGACCGAGGTGCCCGTTTCGGCGAGGAGGTCGATCTCATCATGGCGCAGATGCACGCAGTGGGCCAGCAGGGTGTGACTGCCCAGCAGGCCCCACGCATGCAGAACCTCGATGGGGGTCTTGCCATAGCGCTCTGTCACCGTCTCAACCTCTGACTTCGATTCGGAGGCGTGCGTCATGAAGAGGATGTCGTACTCCGCGGCGAGGCGCTTGGCGACCTCCACCATAGCTTCACTGGCGGTATAGGTGGCGTGTACCTGAATCGCCAGCTGCAGGAGCGGGTTGTCAAGGTGCTCCTCGATGTACGCTCTCATCTGGTCCTCGAGCTCGGGTGCGAATCCGCCACCGGGCCCCTCGACGCCGATCATCGGTGGCCCGTTGACCAGGCGGAAACCCGCCTCGGTCGCCGCCCGGACGTTGGTCACCGTCTGCCAGTACATATCTGCCGAGCAGGTCACGCCACCGCGGATCATCTCGGCAACCGCAAGTTGCGTGCCGACACGGCAGTTGTCCGCTGTAGCGAAGGCCGTCTCAACCTCCCAAATGCGCTCCAGCCAGGCCTCGAGCGGCTGATCGTCGGCTAGTCCGCGGAAGAGCGTCATCGCCAGATGAGAGTGCGCGTTGATCAGTCCGGGGATGATGAGCTTGCCGCGGGTGTCGATCTGTCGAGCGGCGTTGACCTGGGTCTTGGCTGTTTCCGCAGTGCCCATCCAGACGATCTCGGGGCCTCGAATGGCCAGTGCCCCAGCCTCGCGAATATCGCGGGAGCCGTTCATCGTGACGAGTGTACCGCCGGTGAGTAAGACGTCGGCGACCAAAGGTCCAGGGTCAGTCATAGATGCTCCTTAGGTTGGGGAGATCGACCGCCCAACGGACGGTCGATCTCCTTGATAGGGATCGGTAGAGGGGGTTAGTCTTCCTCGAACTGCTCTCGACCGGAGAGCATAAAGCTCGAGATGATGAGCAGAACGAGAAAGGGAAGAACGGCAAGCCAGACGGCGATCTGACCGGACTGACCCGCGAAGCCGAAGGCCTCCTGGCCCGCAGCCCCTGTGGCCACCAGGACGCCCACCACCAGGCCGCCCACGGCGGCAACGGTCATCAGGATGGATCCCAGGCCCTTGGCAAAGCCGACGGCGACGTCGTCTTCATCCATGATGTCGGTCCAGATGAGGCCCCAACGCTTGACGCGCGGATAGAGCAGTGCCAGCAGGATCGGCCCGACGACGAGAAAGGCCAGGAAGTTGTTGAAGGTGATGACGAGGGCGAGGAAGGCAAAGGGCACCATCCCAGCCAGATCCAGGTACCAGGCGATGGTGATCGCACAGGCTGCGGCAGCGACAAAGGAGACGATCTCGGCAGCGATGATCTTCGGGACGGTGTTGACGTTGGGTGCCATATCCCCCTTCTTCACCAGGCCCCACGTGGCCCCCCACATCTTGTAGGGAATAAAGCCCAGGAAGAAGTTACCGAAGAAACCGAAGATCGAGCCGGGGCCGATGGTGCCGCCGAAGAGATCACCAATCGTGTTGCCGATCGCTGCGCCCCAGGCGCCTGCGGGTCCGAAGAGCAAGCCGAAGA
Source organism: uncultured Anaerolineales bacterium (assembly GCA_964650935.1). Lineage (GTDB taxonomy): Bacteria > Chloroflexota > Anaerolineae > B4-G1 > SLSP01 > PWVB01. The sequence goes on along the minus strand of CAZYYC010000066.1, from coordinate 3,320 downwards.
CCGGCGGGAAGACATTGGCCGGGCGAATCTCGGTGATACCGGGGACGATCACGATGCCGGCTTTGAAGACAATCAGAAAAGCTGCGTAGATCGCCGCTGACAGCGCGGTCAGGATGATCATACGCGTGTTCTTCCACATCGAAATGACTTCCTTCATCTTTCGCTCCTCCAGATAAAACGGGACAATGAATGGATAGGTGTCGTGAGCCAGGCTCTGTTTCACTTAGTCGCGATAGATACCACCTCCCTTCTGGGATGGGGTGACCAGCATCAACGGATCGGTACACCTACACGGCGCCACCTTGTCTGACTGCACGGTCGCGAGCATGAGGCCAAGCAGCCGGTGGACCAGGTCGGAGATGCCGTCGTGGAGGATCTCGATCTGGGCCCCAATTCCAGCTGCCCAGTTGATGGAGTAGGCGACGGCAGCGTAGTGGAGCCCCAGCTCGCGCGCCAAGGCCGCTTCGGGCATGCCCGTCATGCCCACGACGTCGCCGCCGAGTTGGTCGAACATACGGATTTCGGCCGGCGTCTCAAAGCGGGGTCCGTTGGTGCAGACATAGGTTCCCGCCGGATGGATCTCCAGACCGTCGTGTTCTGCCAACTCGAGCAGGCGTGCCTGCAGGGCGGGGCAACAGGGGACACTCATCTCAGTATAGGCATGACCGGTCCCTTCGCCGTCGAAGAAGGTCGCGGCCCGTCCTGAGGTGAAGTCGAGGTAGTCATCGATAACCATGATGCTCCCGGGTGGCAGTGCCCGGCTGATCGATCCCACCGCATTGGTGGCGAGCACCCGGGTGACCCCCAGCATCCGCAGCGCCGTGATGTTGCCGCGGTAGTTGATGCGATGGGGAGGGTGCTCCCGATTCAACCCGTGGCGATTGAGGAAGACGACGGGGAAGCGGTCGGAATCGGCGATGAGGACGGCGACGGGCCCGTAGGGTGTCTCCATAATCTGTTTCTCGGTGCTTAGGCCCGGCAGATCGGCAACCCCCGTGCCTCCGATGATCGCAACCCGTTCTATGGTCTCTGACATGGCGTTCCCTCCAGAGATGATAACACCCGCTAGACCTGATCGATATGGTCTTTCAGGTCATAGGGGCTCAGGATGCCGGCTTTGGTGATGACGCCCGCGACAAGGTGGGGCGGTGTGATATCGAAGGCCGGATAGTAGGCGTCGATCTCGGGTGCCGTCGTGGGTTGACCGCGGCAGCTCTTCAGCTCTTCGGGATCACGTTCCTCGATCACGACCGAGGCTCGATCGGGGCGATGCGGATCCAGCCCCCAACAGAAGACGAAGTAGGGCACACCATGGTAGTGCGCTGCGATAGCGTTCTGGAAGGTGCCGATCTTGTTGACGACGTGGCCATCGAGGGTGATGAGGTCAGCAGCGGTGAAGTACTTCTGTACCTTGCCCTGCGACAGGACATAGGCCGGCATGTTGTCGCTGATGATCTGCACCGGGATGCCGAGTTCGTGGACGCTGGGCGCTGTGAGACGTGCGCCCTGCAGATAGGGGCGTGTCTCGGGCGTGAAGACGTGCATACGCTTGCCCTGACGCGCGGCCATTCCCAGGGTCAACAGGAAGGCGGTCTCGGCGAAACACATCGTGAGGATGCCGTCACCGTCTTCGATCAGACTCGCGCCGTAGTCGGCCTTGATCGCGTAGTCCCGGTAAGCCCGATCACGCTGCTGCTCGATCCATGCGAGTAGCGTCTCGTCGGGCAACTCGCCGTCGTCAAGCGCTTGTTTGAGCACGGTGAGAGCTCGTCCAAGGCGGAGGCTAAGCGCCGTATTGGTCGGTCGCGTGTGGACCAGTCGATCGCGCGCTTGCTGTAGATAGGGGAGACGCTCGGCGGGCGCACGGTTCTTTGCCTCACGTGCGGCCATGACCATAGCGTACCACGCCGAAACGGAGGGCCCCCCTCCCTGCGTGACCATCTCCTCAATCGCGCGGGCGACCGACTCCACATCCGGGCAGCGGACGAAGGTCTTCTCCAAGGGGTACTTGCGCCGATCACCGATGAGGACGGCGCCGTCCTCGTAGCGGGCGACATTCTCACGACGCAATAGAAAGGGCAGCAGTTCGTCGATATCCGGCTCCATCCCTATCTCCTAGAAACGGGTGAGTCCCTCGATCCTGCCGTAGCCCGTCAGGTTCAGCCAGATGCTGATCCCCACGTAGATCAGGCAGGACGCCAGGACGATCCAGTCGGTGGACGTCATATGCATCTCCAGATAGAAGGTGCGGTCCTCGCGAGCGCCGAAACCGCGCGACTCAAGCGCCATGCCGAAGATGTTCGTGTTGCGGATGCTCGAGATGAAGACAGGGACCAGCAGCGGCAGGAACTTCTTCAGGCGTTCGAGGATGTTGCCGCTATCGAGATCGAGCCCACGGCTGCGCTGCGCTTGACTGATCGTCATCAGATTCGAGGCGACGGTGGGGACCAGCCGCAGCGAGGTCGAGATCGCAAAGCCGACACGATAGGGGAGGCCCATCTTGATCATGCCCATGATCAGCTCCTCGTTGCGGGTCGTGCTGATCAGGATGGCCCCCATCGTGACGATGGAGAGGATCACAAAGGTGCGGCTGACGCTGTAGAGCATTGACTCCACATCGAAGACCCAGAAGAGCGGCGTCTCGCCGCCGGCGAAGAAGTTCCAGAGGATGACGCTTGAGGCGGACATCACGATGAGCACGAACCGAATGCGATGCAGGTTGCGGGTGGATCGTGAGACCAAGAGCTGGGCCAGCACCAGGAGGACCGTCGGCAGCAGCCAACGCGGATCCTGGAAGAGCAGGGCCCCAATAAAGACGGCAGCGAAGACGAGGATCTTGGTTCGGGCGTCAAGGCGATGGTAAGGTGTGTTGTAGTCCAGGTAGAGTTCGGAGTCCATCAGCCCTCACCTCCCTCGGTGCACGCGAGGAGTTCTGCAGGACGGAGCAAGGTCTTTCCCAGGAGGTTGGTGAATTGGATGAAGTGTGGGGGGCGTAGGGAGGCCTCTAGTAGCTCCTGCTCGTGAGAGAACACCTCACGGGTGGTGCCCTCCAAGAAGAGCCGACCGTCCTTGATGACGAAGACCTTCCTGGCGTACTCAGCCACGACCCACATGTGGTGGGTGATGAAGATGATGGTGCTGCCGTTCTCGTTGAGCTGTCTGACCATCTCCATCATGCTGAGCTGTTCCCGATAGTCGAGTCCGGTCGTGGGTTCGTCAAGGATGAGGACGTCGGGCTGCACCGCCAGGACCGCGGCGACGGCGACACGTTGGCGACCGCTCTTGGTCATGCTGAAGGGGTCCTCCTCCTCGGTGCCCTC
>CAZYYC010000065.1:0-18810 GCA_964650935.1 uncultured Anaerolineales bacterium | reverse complement strand
TACAGGTTTGGACCGGGGTTTATGCCGCCCGAGGATGCCGAAGTGATCGGTATGCCGGAGCCGGAAGCTGAACCCGAGGTCGTGCCGGAGGCCTAGCCCCCATCTCTATCGTGGGCTTGCATGTGGGCGGGTCGCGTGTTAGCGACGGGCCCACGTCATGTCCTCGCGTTCGGATGGAGCAGAAGGCTACAGGTTGCTCTCCCAGCCGTCGCCCTGTTTGACCCACGACTGCAGCTCAAAGCTGACTTTCTGCACGAAGCTGTTGGGCGGAAGGCTGGCGCCCTGGGCGTATTCCAGCTCCTTGATGCGTGCCTTGATGCGCAGCACGCTGGTCTCCAGGATGATCTCCTCGCCGGGGCGCATCATGACGACCTCGCCCTTGGGATCCAGTTTCGACCTCAGGTCGGCGTCGTTATAGGCAAACTCACTGGCTAATACCTTCGTCACCGTGCGGATGTCGCTCTTGTCAAAGAGCCAGGCCTCGAATGCCGTGACCCGTTTGGGATCGCCGGCGCCGAGTGTCTCCGAGATGCCGATGCCGCATTCACCCAGGAAGTCGGAGCCGATCTCGATGCTGAACGAGGGGTCGAAGTAGTCATCGCCCAAGACGTAAGGCGTGTTGAAGGATTTGACGGGACGGTCGCCCTCGATGATGGTGGTGTCCGGCTCCCCGACGGTGCCGCCCTGTGCACCTCGACTGACGTCCGGGCCGGCGACACTGCGGTCACGACGCCGTCCTGCAAGCGTGTACCAGCCGACGCCGACGGCACCTATGACCAGCATCAGGACGGCCAGAATGCCCACGATGCGCAGGATCCGAGCCAAGGGCGTCGTGGCTGCGGCTTCCTCAGCGGCTGCCTCCGCACCCGGCATCAGCGCGCCGGGGTTCTGGGCCATGATTTGCTGAAGGCCTGCGAGAGCGGGTACGTACTCCTGAACTCGATAGGACCCGGCTTTCTCCACCGCCAGCTCGAGATCCGACTGCAGCAACCCCTCCTCGGCCAACCACGGCACGTGTTTGGACTTGGGTAGATCCAATCCGAGCCGGCGTTGGAGGAGTTCTAGGTCACCCGTGCGGTAGAACTCGTCAGCGCTCGTCGCCAGATAGGCGGAGCGCCAGTCCTCGCGAAGATGAGCGGGGGTGGCGTTGGTCCACTCGACGGGGAAGAGTCCCCATCCAAGCGCAAACCACCCGACAAGCAAGCCGACGACCAGGCAGATAAGGGCCTTGTACTTGTCCCAGATGGGTTGGAGCTTGACCATCACCTGGGCGAAGAGGGTGAAGACCTTGGCCAGTAGCGTGTCAAACATAGGATATTCCTCCCGGCTTAGATGGAGAGTCTGTCTTCATTGTGTTCGGTTTGAACCTAATTATATCCCGATACAAGATTACCATACATCCGTTGTGATTGCAAGCAAGTGCTAGGCTGTGCCATGCGTTTTTGTGTGCATATGGAGAGCTTGGTCAACTATCACTGCTCGCACCCTCCCGGATGGTGAGGGGTGGGGGCATCGCGCCGCTCGTGTGCCTTGACCGGTTGATGGGGAACGGTATAATCGCTTTGAGATTGCCTATGATCGCTTGGCGTACACTTCTTCAGGATTTCCTCGAGACCAGCCTCTTGGGGCGGCTCTATTTCAACCGCCGCCGATGGCTCTTCCTCTCGAGTGCTTTGCTGGTGCTGCTCGCCACGGCGCTCGCCGGCGGATGGCTGATCGCAGAGTTGGGGCCGCTGGCGGTGGCCATTGTTGCCGTGGGGCTGATCTACGTCGTCTGGGTGCTCTACGACCTGGAGATGGCCTATGCCGGGGTGATCGGCGTGGCCTCACTCTTGCCCTTTGCGTCGCTGCCCTTCAGCATCGGCTTCATCCCCACTTTCCTCGACTTGGCGCTCTTGGCGCTTGTCGGTGCGTGGGTGCTGATCTTCATCCTGGGGCCCGATCAGGCGCTGATCACGACGCCGGTGGGGGGGCCGGTCCTTGCCTTCGTCCTGCTTGCCGTTGCGGCCTTCGTCGCGGGCCTCTCCCACGGCGCGCTGACGAGCTATCTGGTACGTCACTTCGCCGAGACCTTGCTGAGCATCTTTCTCTTTTACCTGGTGGTCAACTCGGTGCGCGACACGGGACGGCTCGGGCGGATCGTTCGGTGGCTGATTCTGGGCGCTGCCGTCGCGTCGCTGGTGGGCATCGTACTCTATGTGCTGCCCGAGGAGACGACGATCCGGGCCCTCTCGGCGCTGGGGCGCTTCGGCTATCCCACCGGGCAGGGGGTCATCTGGCATATCCGCGATGACCCTGAGCTGATGAAGCGCGCGACCGGCACGTCGGTGCACCCCAATGTCCTGGGCAGCCTGCTCGCCTTCGGGATCGCGTTGATCGTCCCACAGCTGCTCTCCAAGCGCTCAATCTTCAAGCCCTGGGTTGGGTGGGCTCTGGCGGCCCTTCTCGGCCTCGGCTTGGTGCTCACGATCTCGCGCGGTGCGATGGTCGGCGTCGCGTTGGCGGTGCTGGCGATCAGCATGATGCGTTACCGCAAGCTGCTGCCTCTCTACGCCGTGGCGGCGCTGCTCTTCCTGATCTCGCCCTGGTCACAGGGCGTCGTGGACCACTTCATCGAGGGATTTCAGTTTCGGGATCTCTCGACGCAGATGCGGATGGGCGAGTACAAGGATGCCCTGATTCTGATCCAGCGATATCCTTTTCTGGGCGTGGGGTTCTCGGGGGCGCCCGATATCGACATCTATGTCGCCGTCGCCAGTCTCTACCTGACCATCGCGGCCCAGATGGGCATCGTCGGGCTGGTGGCGTTTCTGGTGGTGATCGGTATGGTGCTGTGGCGTTTCTGGTGTCGACGGGATGTGGTGATCAGCTCGCCCGAGCTGGAGGCGCTGTGGTTCGGCCTGCACGCCGCGATTATCACCGGTGTGATCAGCGGTGTCTTCGATCGCTTCTTCTTCAGCCTCGAATTTCACAACTCCGTCACCCTCTTCTGGTTGATGGTCGGCCTGGCCACAGCGGCGACCGAGCTGGTGGATGCGAAGTCGTCCGAGGGGGGCGTGCCCTAGCGCTCCAGCGGCCTTCGGCGGTCACGGGTGGACCTCACACCTGAGCCGGCCCGTCAAGATGACGCCATCTCCTACACGGCCCGCGGGGCGGGTCCGCGGGCGACGAAGCCTTGTGCTTTGTCCCTCGTTCGGGTATACTTGGGGCATTCTGATTCCTAGACGCTGATCTCACAGGAGGCCCTCAATGAGACTCTCTTGCCTTCAGGACAATCTCTCCAAGGGGTTGGGTATAGCGGGGCGCGCTGTGCCTTCCCGAACCACGATGCCCATCTTGGGTAACATCCTCCTGGCGACCGACCACGGTCAACTCAAGCTGGCTGCCACCAATATGGAGCTGAGCATCGTGCATTGGGTGGGGGCACGTGTCGAGACCGAGGGTGAGATCACGGTGCCTGCGCGTAACTTCATCGATCTGATGAACACGCTGCCGCCTGATCAGGTCAACCTGACGCTGGACGAGGCGACGATGACGCTGCAGTTGGGCTGCGGTGCGGTGAAGGCCAGTTTCCGCGGCATTCCCGCAGAGGAGTTCCCGTTGGTCCCCGAGCCCGACGGGGAGAACGGCTTCAAGGTCGAGGCCGAGGAGCTCAATGTGGGCCTTGAGCAGGTGACCTTTGCCGCCTCGTCGGATGACAGCCATCCGGTGCTGACCGGCGTCTTGGCGGAGTTCGAGGGGCAGTCGATGACGCTCGCCGCGGCGGATGGTTTCCGCCTGTCGCTACGGGAGATCCAGCTCGTCGATCCGGTGCCCTCGCCGTTCAGCGTCATCATCCCGGCGCGGGCGTTGCAGGAGCTGATGCGCATCACGAACGGTCTCGAGGAGCCCGTCAGCATCTCCACGACCCGACCGCACAACCAGATCCTCTTCCAGATGCCCGATACGGTGCTCAATTCGCAATTGATCGACGGTACCTTCCCCGACGTCCGCCGCATCATTCCCGCGTCGTCGAAGACGCGCGTGGTGGTGGGGCGCGAGGAGATCCTGCAGGCCTGCAAGCGAGCGGCGATCTTCGCCCGGGACGTGGCCAACATCATCACGCTACGCGTGGATGAGGGTGAGCTGACCGTCGCGGCGGACTCCGCCGAGTCGGGGCAGGGATCGACGCGTCTGGCAGCGAGTGTTGATGGACCCGCATTGGAGATCGCTTTCAATGTGCGCTTCCTGATCGACGTTTTCTCAGCTTTGGACACGCCTCAGGTGTCGCTGGAGCTCAACACGGCGACGAATCCGGGGGTCATTCGCGCGATCGGCGACGAGGCCTTTATCCACGTCGTGATGCCGATGCACCTTGGGCGACGCTAGGCCGACCATCGAGATCCGCGAGCTACCCCCGGAGAGCCTGCGTCGGGTTTGCCGTCCTGACGACCTAGCTTTCGATGTGACCGATGATCTGCCCTTTGAGCCGGGGATCATCGGGCAGGAGCGGGCGGTCGAGGCGCTGAGCTTCGGGCTTGATATTGATAGCCCGGGCTTTAACGTCTTTGTGATGGGGCCGACGGGCTCCGGGCGGCGTTCCATCATCCGGCGCGTGGTCGAGGAGAAGGCCGGACGCGAGCCTGCGCCTGATGACTGGGTCTACGCCGTCTCCTTCGCCGAGCCCGACAAACCCCGCGCCCTACGCCTCCCACCCGGTAGGGGACGCCAGCTTCGTGCGAGTATGGAGCGCTTTAGCGCGGTGCTGCCGGAGCGGCTCCAGCAGGCCTTCGATACCGACCGTTACGCGAACGCGCGTGAGGAGATCGAGCAGCAGTATCGCGCGCTGGAGCGTGAGGCGCTGGCGAAGGTGGAGGCTGCGTGCCGCGAGCGCGATTGTGTGCTGGTGCGCTCGCCTTCGGGGCTCTATATCGCGCCGGTGGGCGATGGTGAGCTGCTCTCACCGGAAGCCATCAGCCAGCTCGACGCCGATCGCCAGGCGCGCATCCAGCATAACCTCGACGTGCTCGACGACCTGCTCGATGACGAGATGCGGCACCTGCGTGAATACGAACGGCGTTCCCAGGCGGACATCGACAAGCTTGATCGGGAGGTCGCAGACTTCACGGTGCGCCCGTTGCTGGATGAGGTGCGCACCAGCTACGCCGACCAGCCCGCGGTGCTGGGCTACCTTGAGGAGGTCCGCGAGGATATCCTGTCCAACGTGGCGGTCTTCCAGATGGGCGAATCCTCGAGGGGGGAAGGCGAGGGCGCTTCGCTCCTGGACGTCCCGATCAGCAAGCGTTATCGCGTCAACCTCTTTGTGGACAACAGCCAACTGAAGGGGGCGCCGGTCGTTGTCGTTGAGCGCCCCACCGCGCAGCGGCTGCTGGGAGCGGTGGAGTACGATGTGCGCTATGGGACCAGTGTCACCGATCACACCCTGGTGCGGGCCGGAGCCCTGCATCGCGCGAACGGCGGCTATTTGATCGTCGACGCGGCCGGGCTGTTGGAGGATTACGATGCGTGGACGGGACTCAAGCTCTCGCTCGCGCAGGAGGTCATCCGCGTCGAGTCTCCCAATGGACAGCGCCTCGTGCGGACGGTCACGCCCAGCCCCGAGGCGATCCCGCTCAAGGTCAAAGTGATCCTCATCGGCCTCCCCGAGGTCTTCTACACCCTCTATGACCTGGACGAGGACTTTGCCAAGTTCTTCAAGGTGCAGGTCGACTTCGACACCGAGGTGGACCGGACGGTGGAGACTGAGAGGGCCTATGTGCGGTTCATCCGGACCCTCTGCCAGCGTGAGGGCTTGCTGCCCTTTACCGCCGAGGCCGCTGCACGGGTTGTGGAGTTCGGCGCGCGCTGGGTTGAGGACCAGAACCGCCTGAGCGCGCAGTTCGGCCCGATCGCCGACCTGGTGCGCGAGGCCGATTACTGGGCTCGGCAAGAGGGGCAGGTGGTGGTGCGGCGCGAGGATGTGCTGGCGGCCCTCAAGCGGCAGCGACGGCGCGTGGGCCTGCTGGAGGAAATGGCGCTGCGGGCGGTGATGGAGGATCGCCTCGTTGTCGTGACCGCGGGCGCGATGGTCGGGCAGGTTAATGCGCTCACCGTGATGAGCTATGGGAGCAGCAGCTATGGGGTCCCCTGTCGTGTCACGGCCCGGGCCTATGTGGGTCGCGGCAGTGTGATCGACATCCATCGCGAGATCGATCTCGGCGGGCCGATTCACACCAAGGGCGTGCTGACGCTGATGGGCTACTTCGGCGGTCAGTACGGCACGAGCCGGGCCCTCTCTATGGAGGCTAGCCTCAGTTTCGAGCAGGTCTATGACGACGTAGAGGGTGACAGCGCCTCGTGTGCTGAGCTGTACGCTCTGATCTCCGCGGTTGCCAAGGTGCCGTTGCGCCAGGATCTTGCGGTGACCGGTGCTGTCGACCAGTACGGCAACATCATGACCATCGGCGGCGTCAATGAGAAGATCGAGGGCTTTTTTGAGGTCTGCCGGCTGCGCGGCTTGACAGGTACGCAGGGCGTGATCATCCCCAGGGCCAGCGTGCGCAACCTGATGCTCGACGACGACGTGATCGCTGCCGTGAGCGCCGGGCAGTTTCACATCTACCCCGTCACCACGGTCGATGAGGGTCTCGCGCTGCTTACGGGGCAGCCGGTCGGTGTACGTGACGCGGCGGACCAGTTTCCGCCCGATTCTGTCCACGGGCGCGTTGCGAGCCGGTTGGAGGCCTTCGCCAGTAGCGAGGATGGCGGTGGTGCCGAGGGCGACGAGGCGGAGGAGGACTAGTCGCGGGAGACGCTCAGCCCGAGCGGATCTCGATGCCCTTCATCGTGTAGTAGAAGGCCACCGACTCGGCCATGCCGTCACGCAAGCGGCGCGCTACCTGGTCGCAGACGTCGACGAAGAGCGGGCGCTCCTCGCCGCGTGGGCAGATCACGCCGAGTCGCGTGCGGTTCCCGGATCGCTCAATGCCCCACTGCCCCTGATAGCGCCGGCGGAAGGTCTCGCCCAGGAAGGCGCACCAGACCATGCGCATCTTGGGTGAGGGTTCAGGGAACTGGCGTTGATAGCGTTCGATGCACTCATCCAGCGTTTGCAGGCCGATCGCGTCATAGTCGACATCGAGCCCTGCATAGCGTGCGAGACTGAGCTTGGCGCGATCAGCGAGCTCCGTGAGCTCGTGTGATCTCTGCGGTGGGATGAACTCGATCGTGCGCTTTGGCATAGTCGTCCTCTTGTCCTGAGCCTGAAGCGATTATAGCATTGCCCTGAGGGCTGCGCAATCGACTGGCTTTGTCAGAGAGGGTCTTTGCACTATAATGCGGTTCACACCTTCGGTCGCGAGGAGCGGATAGTATCATGGACATCACTTGGCACGGGCTGGGCTGCTTCACGCTCACGGAGCGGGGCTATCCGACGGTCGTCACCGATCCGTTCGATCCCTCCACGACGGGGCTGCGTCTGCCTCAAGGCGTGACGGACATTGTGACCTGGAGCACGCTGCTCGAGGACCCCAAGGATGCACGCTGGCCCGAGCTGCGTGGCGAGCCCCATACCTTGGCCTCTCCCGGCGAGTATGAGATCGGCGGTGTCTTCATCACGGGGATCGCATCGGCTTCCGGTCGTTCAGGGAGGCCGGGTGAGAACATCATTTTCATGGTCAACTACGGTGGTGTGGTCGTTTGCCATCTGGGCGAACCGAGCCAGGCACCGACGCAGGCGCAGGTCGAGGCGATGGGTCGCGTCCACGTGCTCCTCGTCCCGGTGGGGACAGGCGGCGGGTTCACGTTGGCCAAAGCCTCCGAGACCGTCAGCCTGGTGGAACCTGATGTCGTGATTCCGATGCAGTATCAGACGCCGGACCTTTCGCTGAAGCGTGACGCTGTGGAGGGCTTCCTCAAGGAGATGGGCGTCACCCAGCCCACCGTGCTGCCGAGCCTCAAGGTGGCGGCAGGGGTTGAGCCGGAGGAGACCCAGATCGTGCTGCTCGAGCCCCGCGCCTAGGCCGTGCGGGAGATGCTGGATGAGGAGGTGTCGATGCGCGGTCGCTTGATAGGGGGTTTGGTCGTCGTGTTGGTGTTGGCAGCCGGCGTGACCGCCGCGTTGCTGCTGTCGGGCAGGTCGCCCGACGTAGCTGATCTCGACGCCATCCAGGCCGAGATCGACGAAGGCCGCTTCGCAAGCGCCCAGGAACAGCTCGAGGCGGTCTTGGCGAGTGATGAGACCAACGCCGAGGCGCATTTCAAGCTGGGATTGGTCCTCTTCAATCTGGGAGACTTCCAGGGCGCCGAGGGGCACTTCAACCGCTCGCTGCTGTTGGATCCCGATCGCGCCGCGGCGGTCCATCACAATCTTGGGGTCTTAGCCTACCAGATGGGCGATATGACGACGGCTAAGGCTGAGTTTGAGGCGGCGCTCACCGCCGATCCCGACGACGCGGACACGCGCTATCAGCTCGGCGCCGCCTATCTTATCCAGGCCTTCCCGATGGGGGCCGTGGAGCCTGACGCCGGCTTGCTTGACAGGGCACAGGCGGAGTTCGAGCGGGCGCTCTCCATCGCTCCGCAGAAGCCGGAGGCCCTGGTCGGGCTGGCCAACGTCTATATGCTACGGGATGATCTGACCGCTGCGATCGATCTACTGGAGCAGGCGCTGGATGAGACGCCTGATATGCGCGAGGCGCTCTTTGCCCTCGGACGGGCTTACGCTGTGGTTGGGCGAACGGATGATGCCCGGACAACCCTGCAGCGCTTCCTTGAGACGGAACCGCCCGCCGTGTGGGCCCAGCAAGCGCAGGAGATCCTGGCGGGCCTCGGTGTTGTCGAGTAGGGCATGCATGGGATGGAGCTGAACGATGGGAACACCGATTAAGCTGCTGCTAACCTGGGACATCACGCCGGGTCAAGAGGAGGCGTGTTTCGGCTTCATCACTCAGGACCTGCCGCCGGCGATGCAAGAGGCCGGGCTCGAGCTCACGGATGCCTGGTTCACGGCCCATGGCGATTGGCCCCAGATCAGGATCGGGTTTGTGGGCACCGACCTCCAGTCGCTGGAGGCCTATTTGATCTCCGATGCATGGCATCGGATGCGACAACGGCTCGCGGTGTACACGCAGAACTATCAGGAGCGGGTCGTGGTGGCCCGCGGCGGATTTCAGATCTAGGTTTCGGTCCGGCTTGCCTCGATACCGGGCAGCGTAAGCTGTGCCGATGCCTGTTCGACCATCGGGTCAAGCCCCAGATAGGCTTCGAGCTCGGCATGATTGCGGATCTCGTCGACCATCCGTCGTAGATGTCTGAACTTGATGAAGGTCCATCGCTGCTCGTGCACCAGCTCACGCAGGCGGGGATCACGTCGCAGCTTCAGGGCGAGGAGTGCCGCCCGCCCGCCGGGCACGATCAGACAGCGCTGCCCGTCGCAGGGTGGGGGAGCTTTCAGCAAGTGGGGCCCCAACAGCGCCGACGTGGTGCATCGGAAGAGGTAGGGCTCGCGACGACCGTCCTTCCAGACGACGTCACCGCCGAGGCGGCGTCCCACGTCATAGCCCAATCGCTTACCGAGCGTAACCACCTCAGCCCGCATCTGCTGCAGCTCAGCCCGCCGTCGCCCTGGCTCATCCTCCTGGCGCAATGAGAGGGTGCCCGGCGCTTCGGTCGTGGTGTAGGCGCTGATGCAGGCGTTCACCAGCTCAGGGTCAGGTGAGCTGATGCCTGCGAAGAGGGCGTAAAGGGTGCCGATAAGGTCATCGGTCGTCCAGGGTCCCCCGTCCGCCAGCAGCTCCACGGTCTGCGCCTCGACGCGATCCGCCAAGGGTGGGTCAACTCTGTGCGCTGTTCGAAGCCAGATGTAGGGCCCCTCCGCGACCTGGAGATCCGATGCGGTGGTGGTGTCCGGCGCCGGCAGCTCCGCCGCCTCCGTCTCAAGGACGCCAAGGCCCTCGAGAAGCCGCCTGTGGGTGGGCTCGCCGCGCCTGCGCAGCACGTCGCTGTAGGCAGCGGCTGCGTCGAAGGAGCCCTCTCCCGCTCTGGAGGAGCGCCGGTCTGAGCCGGTCAGCAGGAGCCGGTAGCCCAGAGGTGGGCAGGCCATCCACCGGTCGACGTGCAGACCGCTCTGCCGGGCGCTGTGGACCACGGCACGCACCGGCGCGGCCTCGCTGCCCGAGGTGACGACAAAGACGGGTGCTCCGGCTCGAATCACCGGTGTGAGCCGATGGAAGGCAGCCGCCAGGCTCTTGCGGTACCATTCCCAATCGAGGCGCCGCCGGCTCAGAAAGCCCCGCAATCCTGCAGGAAGCTCCGGACCCCACAACCAGGTGGCCCAGAGGATGGAAAGCGCCCAGAAGGACGCCTCAGGTGGGCGGACCTCGAAGAGAACGGCCTTTACCTCGGTCGCGAGCTGCTCACGGTTCATCTCCTGGAGCGAGCGGTTCAGCAGGAGGTAGGCCGGTGCGTGGCTGCTGAGCAGGACCTCCCAGGAGGCGGCGAGGTCGGTGGCAGCGATGGGGCTTATGCCGGAGGCGTAAGCGCCTGTGTAGGCGTTGAGCGCTTCCTCCAACGTCGTCCAGACGTTCATCTCGAGAAACCGCTGCGGTGGGCGCAGGCTGCGTGGTCGCTCGCTCGACGTCTCGTAGGGTACGAGGCTGCTGGATCGATGGAGGGCCTCGAGGCAGAGCGCCTCGAGCGCGCGGCGGACGTCCGGCGCTACGTGGAGCTGCGGCAGACGGGTGACGACATCCATCAGCGAGGCGAGGTTGCGTGAGGTGTAGAGCTCGACCAGCTCGGCGACGCGCTCGAGGTCGGGATCATCCGACGGGGCGGCACGACTGAGTGCTAGGTGGTAGGCGAGGCCCGAGATCGGCGGGTAATCACCCGCTGCTGCCAGGTCCTCCTGATCCGTCGGGCCCTCTTGCGCGTTCCCGCACCGGCGGCAGTGGACCCGTTTGGCAAAGGGCCGGGCGTGCTCGCGTTCCCAGGCGAACCATTCCGCGGTGCCGATCGCGCGGCACCGCGGGCAGCGCGATGAGTAGCTCGCGTTGATGTGCGAGATGAGCGGCGCGCCGGCCTTGCGAAGGTCGCCCAACTGCGTCAGGGCTGCCTGGACCTGCTCCACAGGCACGGGATGGAGATCGAGCTCGGCCCAGAGCCGATGGATGGGGTTGCGGCTGAGGGCAACCATACGCCTTCCGGAGACCAGCGTCTCGGCGACAGGCAAGGCCGCGTCGACACCGACCGCCAAGACCAGGTCGCCCGGCTGCGTGATCGACTCAATGATCGCCCGGGTAACGCCCGCATAGCGGGGTGACTGGAATGCGGTGAGCGGGAACGTGGCGGGAGCAGGCGTACCAGGGATCAGGTGCGGTACCCCGGTCGCGGCCAAAGGCCCCTCCTTCCAGTTGGGCTGATCAGTTAACGACGGCGTCTAGTTGCCTCACCACCTCGGTGATGCGCTCGACCTCGGGTGCTCCGGCGCGCCGGTAGACCATCTCGCCCTGCCCGTCCAGGATGAAGAAGGTGGGGACGCCGGCGACCTGCCAGTGATAGGCCAGTTCACGTCCCACGCCGTCCTTGACGTTCAGGCGCAGTACGTCGGCCTGCGGGCTGATGTCCCGCGCCAGTTGATCCACCCGCGGCTTCGAGATCAGACAGATGCTGCACGTATTCGAGTAGAGCTCGATGACGGTGGGGCGCCCGTCCGTCAGCCGAGCCTCCAGTGCCGCTAACGAGTCGAAATCATCGCCCGGGGTGCGCAGCACGATGTAGGCGATGGCAAGCGCCAGGACGACGGCGATGGTCAGGCCATCCTCCTTCAGAAACTGTATCAGTCTTTCCTTCATAGCTGTGTTGTCCCACTCTATAGCGATAGGGTATCGGTGACGCGCAGAGCTGCTTCCCGCAGCCGCGCAAGATTCTCGCGGTCCTCGTGTAGGGCCTCGCCCTTCGGCGTCTCAAGGATCCCGGGCAGGCCCTCCAGCCGCGGGTCCGTCAGCAGGTATCCGAAGCCGTCAAGGCCGATCTCTCCCTGTCCGATGTGGGCGTGGCGATCCTTGCGGCTGCCTAAGGGATGGCGGCTGTCGTTCAGGTGGATGACGTAGAGGTGCTCGAGCCCGATGGTCTCGGCAAACGCCGCCATCATCGCCTCGTAGCCCACCCTGTGATGGAGCTCGTAGCCTGCCGCGAAGGCATGACAGGTATCGAGGCAGACCCCCAGTCGCTCCGCGTCGTTCACACCGCTGAGCAACGCCGCGAGGCTCTCGAAATCTCCGCCGAGCGCCGTGCCCTGCCCGGCCGTCGTCTCGACCAGGATCCTGACGTCGGGGCGGGGTGAGGGCGACAGGACCTCGCGAAGGGCCGCGATCGCTCGCGCGTGGCCTGCCTCGAGGCCCGATCCGGTGTGCGCACCAGGATGAAGGACCAGGTAGGGCAAGCCTAAGAGGTCGCATCGCAGGACCTCGTCGCCGAGCGTGCGAATCGAGCGCCGGTAGAGGACGTCGTCGGGAGAGGCGATGTTGATGAGGTAGGAGGCGTGGGCGACGATGGGATGGATGTCGTAGCGCGCCCGCTCGGCCCTGAACTGACGTATGGCCTCCCCCTCAAGCGGCGGTGCCTCCCACTGGCGGCTATTCCGCGTCCAGATCTGCAGCGATGCACAGCCGGCTGATTCGGCGCGCTCAAGGGCAAGATGGAGTCCGCCCGCGACCGATTCGTGAGCTCCCAAACGCAACATGCTAAGGTTCATGGTGCCCGACGGTGATGCTCACCGTCGGGCACGTCTCCACGAGCGAGTTACTCCGCCGCCGGGATGGCGCCGGGTACTGTCGGATTCGGCTCGGAGACGATGCGGTAGCTGCTCGTAATCTCGGCGGCCCTCTTCAGCATCCCCTGGACCGAGCAATAGGTCTCCTCCGACAGCTCGATGGCCCGTTGGAGGGCCTTCTCGTCAACGCCGTCGCCGTAGGCGACGTATTCAACGTGGATCTTGGTGAAGACCTTGGGGTGGCTTTCGGCGCGCTCCGCCTCGACCTTGACTTCAAGGTTCGTGAGCGGTTGGCGCTTCTTCGCCAGGATCGACGCGACATCCATCGCCGTGCATCCGGCAAGGCCTACCAACACCAACTCCATCGGGGTCAGCCCCGAATGGGTGCCAAAGGTGCCGCCGGCGGAATCGACGATGATCGCCGGTCCCTCGGCGGTCTCGCCGACCATTCGCAGCCCTGGACCTGTCCACGTGACCTTTGCTTTCACTTGATGACCTCCTCTGTGATGACGGTTTGCCGGCTAGTTCTGATGCGGGATGACGCAGATGAACTTGAGCGTCGTGTCTCCTGGGTTGCGGTAGCCGTGAACCTCGTCAGGCGGGACGAGGACGAACCTCCCCGGCTCCATCGTGCCCACGTCGCCCTCGGGGCTCGTGAGCACACCGCTGCCCTCCAACACGTAGATTTCGTGCTCGTAGGGGTGCGCGTGGGGTGCGAAGACGACGCCGGGATCGATCTCGATCACGCGCATCGCGAAGTTGGGCGCCCCTTCCTTCTCGGTCAGCAGCCAGCGAATGCGTATCCCCTCCTGGACTTGCTGAGGGTCTACCGTCTGTACATCCGCCAAGATCATGTCAGTCCCCCTTTTCCGCCGGTTCCGTCTGAAGGGCTGCCAGGTCGCGCTCGCTCATCGTGGAGATGC
This sequence comes from uncultured Anaerolineales bacterium, assembly GCA_964650935.1. GTDB lineage: Bacteria > Chloroflexota > Anaerolineae > B4-G1 > SLSP01 > PWVB01. The sequence goes on along the minus strand of CAZYYC010000065.1, from coordinate 5,139 downwards.
CGAGGAGGCTGTAGATGCCGCACCAGCCCACAATCCCGGTCAGCAAGCTGACCGTGCTGAGTATCCCCAGGATGTTGCCCACGAGTCCCTGGATGAACAGGAACCCCAGGAGCATGCCATAGACGCCTAGAATCGTCCTCAGAAGCCGATCTCGACTACCAACGTTCAGTTCCATGCTCATCTCTCTTCTCCCCATCAGCTGAGGCGCTGAAGGTATTCGCGGATATCCAGTGCCGCCTTGGTGCCGTCGCCCACCGATACGCTGAGTTGGGCAGGATTGTCGGCACGTACGTCGCCGATCGCATAGAGGCCCGGGACTTTGGTGCGCATGTGGGCATCGGACTCGATGTACCCCCACTTGTTCAGGTCGACCAGGTCGCTGACAAACTGAGTATAGGGCGAGTAGCCCACGTAGATGAAGACGCCGTCTGCAGGGATGAAGACCTCCTCACCGCTCTCGCGATCCACCGCGACAACACCGGTGACGGTCTTCTCACCCTTGATCTCGGTCACCTGAGTGTTGAAGAGCATCGTGGCCTTTTCGTGGGCGCGGACGCGATCCTGAAGGATCTGCTCGGCGCGCGACGTGGGCAGGAACTCGACGAAGGTGACTTTGCTGGCGTACTCAAGGACCGGTAAGCCCTCCTGGAGCCCCGAGTTGCCGGCGCCGATGATGATCACGTCCTTGCCCTTGAAGAAGGGACCGTCACAGGTCGCACAATACGAGACGCCCCGTCCGTAATAGGCGTCCTCGCCTGGGACGTTGAGCTTCTTAGGTCGGCTGCCGGTTGCGATGACGGCGGTCTTGCCCTCATAGACGGCGCCTTCCTCCGTCCGTACGACGACGCGCCCCGGCTCCACAGGATCGACGCTCTCGACCTCGGTGAACTCGACGATCTCGGTGCCGAAACGCTCTGCCTGCTTGCGGAAGCGGTCCATCAGGTCGGGACCGTTGATGCCGTCGGGGAATCCCGGATAGTTCTCAATCAGCTCGGTGGTAGCGGCCAACCCACCGGTTGTCTCTCTCTCCAAGACGAGCACCTTCATGCCATCGCGTGCAGCGTAGATCGCCGTCGTCAGGCCTGCCGGCCCACCGCCGATAATGACCACATCATAGAGACCGCCACTCGCCGCCGGCTTGGCGGCATCCTCGGTGATTTTAAAATCGAACATAGGACTCACCTCATTTTCCTTCTTGGTTCTTGTTCTTGATTCCATTCTACTCTGGAGCGCGCTTTTTGACGAGCACTCGGATTAAGGTTGAGATCAGGCCCGGCAAGTCTGCCGGGCCTGGTTTCACCTTCGCGTGCTGTCGGCGCTTAGCGTCTGTGTTACGCTACCGCCTTACGGATGGCGTCGACGATCATCTTGGGCGGCGCTGCGCCCTCGACGCGCTCGGTGCTGTTAATCACCGTCAGGGGCACACCCATCACCTCAAAGCGATTCGCGAGATCGGGGAACTCCGCCGACTCCACGACGTTCGCGTAGACCATCGGGCTCTCAACGGCCATCTCCATCGCCAGCAGGGCCGACCGGGGGCAGTAAGGACACGTGGGGGTCACAAACACCTGGTAATCTACGGGCTTCTCCAGGCCGGCAAGATAGGACTTGGTGTCATCGTCCAGCTCTGAAGTGCCCCTGGCAGCTGCCCGAATGGCGTGCAGCAGGGTCGAGAACTCGTAGCCGGAGGGGATGCCGTAGAAGCGCAGCCCGTAGTCACGCTCGCCCAGGATCGCGATGACCGGCGCGCGCTCAATATTCAATGCCTGCGCCTGCTCGGCGTCCTTGTGAATCTCGAACTGCTCAACACTCACGTGATCGCTGGTTGCCGCGACCTCGTTGACCAGTTGCAGGATCTCCGTGCAGTAGTCACAGTGCTCGTCGTCGGTGAAGACGGTCAGTGTCACCGCGCCGGGCAACTCCGCGAGCATATCCTTGACGTTCTTGGTGATCTCCTCATCCAGCAAAGCCATGTCCTTGACCCCCTTGTGTTATCATCCGTTTTCTCAGTATGACATCATTAAAAACAATCTCATCTACATAAAGATTATAACATAGACGGGGGTACCGTCAACGCCTGGAAGGTGGCGGGAGAGGGATCTAATAGATCTCTAACGCTCGCGGGTAAACTCGCCCTTGTCCCAAGTAGACTTCTGCGTACACTGGCTGGCGATGTTCGATCTCATCTTCCTGCATGCACCGAGTGTCTACGACTTTCGCGAACGGGCGACGCTCTGGGGTCCGATCTCTGATCTGGTGCCCTCGACGCCCGTCTTCGACATGTATCCCATCGGCTTCGCCACGATGCTGGCGCATTTGCAGAAGGCCGGTTACCAGGTGCGTATCGCGAACCTCGCGGCGCGGATGGTGCGCTCGGCGCGCTTTGATCCGGACACCTTCATCGACAGGCTGGAGGCGAGGGCCTACGGGATCGACCTGCACTGGCTGCCGCACGCCCACGGGGCGCTGGAGGTCGCGCGACGCGTGAAGGTGCATCAACCGGAGGCCCCGGTGATCCTGGGCGGCTACAGCGCGACCTACTTCCATGAGGAGCTCATACGTCTCCCCTACATCGACTTCGTGTTGCGCGGCGACTCCACGGAAGGGCCATTGGAGCAGTTAATGGCATGCATCAGCGAGGGTCGCGAGCCTGCCCACGTCCCGAATCTCACCTGGAAAGGGCGCGACGGTGGGGTCCATGTCAATCCGCTGACCTATGTGCCCGAGACGCTGGACCAGCTGACGCTCGACTACCACGAGATCGTGCGTTCGGTGGTGCGACGGGTCGATCTGCACAACACGGTGCCCTTCAGCCATTGGCTGGAGTATCCGATTATGGCCTCGCTGACCGTCAAAGGCTGCACGCAGAACTGCACGATCTGTGGTGGGTCGGCCTTTGCGGCGCGGCATCTCTCAAGCCGGCACCGTCCGGCCTACCGCTCACCTGAGTTGTTGGCTGAGGACGTGCGTCGGATGGGCGAGCTCAGCCGGGCGCCGGTCTTCCTGCTCGGCGACCTGCGTCAGGCTGGGAACGACTATGTCCGGCGCTTCTTCCGGGCCGTCCAGGGGTTCCAGGGGCCGGTAATTGTGGAGTTTTTCAGCCCGGTGGATCGGGCGTACGCTGAAGCCCTCGCTGCGGCGTTGCCTAACTTTATCGTGGAGTTCTCGCCGGAGTCTCACGATGCGCAGGTGCGTCGCGCCTCGGGCAAGGTCTACAGCAATGCGGGCATCGAGGCGACCATTGAGGCGTGTCTCGCGAGCGGGGCGCGACGGTTTGATCTCTTCTTTATGATAGGCCTTTCGCAGCAGACGCCTGCATCGGCGCTAGCGACGGTCGACTACTGCCGGGATCTGTTGGCGCGCTTTGACGACGGGCGCCTGATCCCCTTCACCTCGCCGCTGGCACCCTTCCTCGATCCGGGCAGCCGCGCCTACGAGGAGGCGGATCGCTACGGTTACGTGCGCCGCGCGTGGACGCTGGACGACCACCGCCGTCTGCTCCTGCAGCCCACGTGGAAGGAGATCCTCTCCTACGAGACCCGCTGGATGGACCGTGACGCGCTGGCGTCGGTGACCTACGAGGCCGGGTTCAGGCTGAACCGGCTCAAGCGTGAGGTGGGCCTGGTGAGCCAGGCGAGGGCCGAGGAGACTGAAGCCCGTATCGCGGAGGCACGCGAGCTGATGGGGCATATCGAGGGCTTGATGGCGACGCTGGAAGGTCCCGAGCTGCAGGCGGCCTTGCTCAAGCTGAAGCCGCGTATCGACGCGGCGAATACCTCGACCGTTTGCGATAAGTCGGAGCTCGACTTCGACACCGGGCCACTGCCTTTCAAGGTGCTGAACCTCCTCTCGGTGGGCCTCGGCCTACGCCGCTGAGCGGACCTTGATGCCCCTCGAGGCGGGGTCGCCGGCGACGGCACGCTGCTAAGTGGACCTTGATGGCCCTCCAGGGGCGAGCGCGGACGGGCGATGGCACGCCGGCGGCAGGTTGTGTCGACGTGGGCCGCGGGGTATAATCGGCTCCAAGGCTCACCATCCAACCTAGGGGGATGACATGCACATGTACCGTATTCCGCCCGACACCCGCGTGGACCTGAGCGACTGGGATCCGCGTGACCGCAGCCGCTTCGACGGCGGCAAGAAAGCCAGCAAGGCGGTGCTGGAGATGCTCAACGGTCGTCTGAGGAACCTTCAGGAGCTGCTCTACGCCGAAGGTAAGCACAAGCTGTTGATCGTGCTGCAGGCGACCGACACCGGCGGCAAGGATGGCGTGATCCGCCACGTCTTCCGCGGGGTCAACCCGCAGGGCGTGAAGGTGGCGAACTTCAAAGTGCCCACACCCAAAGAGTTGGCCCACGACTACCTGTGGCGCATCCACCAGCACACGCCCGGGAGCGGCGAGATCGCCATCTTCAATCGGAGCCACTATGAGGATGTCCTCGTCGTGCGGGTTCACGAGCTGGTGCCCCAGGACGTCTGGGAGCGACGTTTCGACCACATCAACGCCTTCGAGCGCATGCTGGCGGACGAGGGCACGACAGTACTCAAGTTCTACCTCCACATCAGCAAGGAGGAGCAGCGCGAACGCCTGCAGTCACGGCTGGATACGCCTGAGAAACAGTGGAAGTTCAACGTTGGCGACCTGAAGGATCGTGCGCTCTGGGATGACTTCATGGCTGCCTATGAGGATATGCTCAGCAAGACCAGCACACCGTGGGCGCCGTGGTACGTTGTCCCTGCGGACCGCAAGTGGTACCGGAACCTTGTGATCGGCACGACGTTGGTGGAGACGCTGACAAACTTGGATATGGCCTACCCTGACCCCGAGGACAATCTCGACGAGATCGAGATCGTCTGATCACCGACAAGGAGCAAGTGGATGAAAGATCGAAGCTTACTGATGATTCCCGGGCCGATCGAGTTCGAGCCCGCAGTGATGGCGGCCCTTGCCGCACCGACGACCAGCCACGTAGCCCCCGACTTCATCGAGCTCTTCGGACAGGCGCTCGAGCGGATGCGGGAGGTCTTCCTGGCGCCCGATAGCCGGCCCTTCGTCGTCGCCGGCTCGGGCACGCTGGCGATGGACCTGGCCGGCGCGAACCTGATCGAGCCCGGTGATCGCGCGCTCGTGGTCAACAC